>NZ_JBKIWN010000140.1:0-122465 GCF_058146165.1 Streptomyces sp. AM25
ACGATCAACGAACTTTGCAATCGCCCTGCGGGGACGTGCGCGTGGAGGACGTGCCCGATCCCCGCGTGCAAGAACCCACCGACGCCGTGGTGCGCATCCTGCGCACGTGCATCTGCGGCAGCGACCTGTGGCCCTACGGGGCGAGACCGGCCACGGAGGACGGCGACCGCATCGGCCACGAGTTCCTCGGCGTCGTACAGGACACCGGAGCGGACGTGACCGGGCCGGCACCCGGGGACGTCGTGGTCGCGCCCTTCGCCTACGCGGACAACACCTGCGCGTATTGCACCGAAGGCCTGCACACGTCCTGCCCGCGCGGCGGCTTCTGGGGGCAGAACGGCGTGGACGGAGGCCAGGGCGAGGCCGTGCGGGTGCCCCTGGCCCAGGGGACGCTGGTGACGCTCCCCGTCGGCGAGGACTCCCCGCTGCTGCCGTCGCTGCTCACCCTGTCCGACGTCTTCTGCACCGGTCACCACTGCGCGGTGACGGCCGGAGTCGGGCCGGACACGACGGTGACGGTGATCGGTGACGGTGCGGTCGGGCTGTCGGCGGTGCTGGCCGCCCGGCGGCTCGGCGCGGAACGGATCCTGCTGATGGGCCGTCACCGCTCCCGCACCGACCTCGGCCGCGACTTCGGCGCCACCGACGTGGTCCCCGAGCGCGGCGAGGAGGGCGTCGCACGGGTACGGGAGCTGACCGGCGGCGAGGGCACCCGGGCGGTGCTGGAGTGCGT
Source organism: Streptomyces sp. AM25 (assembly GCF_058146165.1). Taxonomy (NCBI): domain Bacteria; kingdom Bacillati; phylum Actinomycetota; class Actinomycetes; order Kitasatosporales; family Streptomycetaceae; genus Streptomyces; species Streptomyces sp. AM25. The sequence continues at coordinate 734 of NZ_JBKIWN010000140.1, forward strand.
CGGCACCGAAGCGGCCCTGGATACGGCGCTCGGGGTCGTGCGCGACGGCGGCGTGGTGAGCCGGGTCGGCGTACCGCAGTACGAGAAGGGGAACCTCGGGTTCGCCATGTTCGGCCGCAACATCACCGTCACCGGCGGTGTCGCACCGGCCCGCGCGTACATCGAGGAACTGCTGCCCGACGTCCTCGACGGCGCGATCGAGCCCGGCCGCGTCTTCGACCGCACGGTCGGCCTGGAGGACGTGCCGGACGGCTATCGCGCCATGGCCGACCGCACGGCCCTGAAGGTGCTCGTCCGGCCTTGATAGTTTCCCGTCGAGTGTTCGTTCGCGACCATCGGGAGCAGACGCATGGGAAAGCTGCAAGGGAAGACCGCGGTCGTCACCGGCGGTACGTCGGGAATCGGGCTGGCCACAGCGAAGCTCTTCGCCGAAGAGGGCGCCCACGTCTTCGTCATGGGCCGCCGGCAGAAGGAACTCGACCAGGCCGTGAAGGAAATCGGCGGCAATGCCACCGGCGTTCGCGGGGACGTTGCCGAACTGACCGATCTCGACCGGCTGTACGAGGCCGTGAAGGCGAAGGGGCGCCTCGACGTCGTCTTCGCCAATGCCGGCGTCGGCGGCCCCGCCCTTCTGGAAGACGTCACCGAAGAACACTTCGACAAGATCTTCGGCGTCAATGTGAAGGGGGCGCTCTTCACGGTGCAGAAGGCCTTGCCGCTTCTGAACGACGGCGCCTCCGTCATCCTCACCTGCTCCGTCGCGGGCAGCAAGGGAACGCCCACGCACTCGGCCTACGGTGCCAGCAAGGCGGCCGTCCGCGATCTCGTGCGGGTGTGGACGGCGGAGCTCAAGGACCGCCGCATCCGCTCCAACGTCCTCAGCCCCGGGCCCATCGAGACGCCCATGCTCGCGGCGCAGCAGCAGGAGTCCATCGCGCAGATGCTGTCCAGCATTCCGCTGGGGCGCGCAGGGAAGCCGGAGGAGGTCGCCAAAGCGGCGCTCTTCCTGGCGTCCGACGACTCCAGCTTCATCACCGGAATCGAACTGTTCGTCGACGGCGGCAGGGCCCAGATCTGAACCGGCCTTCCGGCGTCAAGACGAGACGAACCACTCGTCCGGAAAGGTGATTATTGCGCTCTGATACCCCATGAGACGCCGCTGATGCAGCAGTCTCGTCGTCACCGCCGGGTGATCGCCCAGATGCGATCGCCCGCGCGGCAGGCGGAGGCGGCTGTGGCGGAGGACGGATGACGGGTATCAGTCGGCGCAGACTCCTGACCGGTGCAGCGGCTGCTGCTCTCGGCGGAACATCGTTCTCCGCACTGCCGGGGAGCGTGCAACGGGCGGTGGCGGCGGGCCCGGCCCAGGGCGGCTCGCTCAGGGACGTCAAACACGTGGTCCTGCTGATGCAGGAGAACAGATCGTTCGACCACTACTTCGGCACCCTCAAGGGCGTACGCGGCTTCGACGACCCCCACGCGCTCAAGCTGTCGAACGGCCGCAACGTCTTCTACCAGCCGGACAGCGCGAACCCCGAGGGGTTCCTGCTGCCCTTCCGCCTCGACACGCACAAGACGAACGCCCAGTCCATCCCCTCCACCAGCCACGCCTGGGACGTGCAGCACGAGGCGTGGAACGGCGGCCGGATGGACCGCTGGATGCCCGCGCACCGGCACGCGGACGGCGCGGACGCGCCCTATGTGATGGGCTATCACACGCGCGAGGACATCCCCTTCCAGTTCGCCCTGGCCGAGGCGTTCACCGTCTGCGACAACTACTTCTGCTCGGTCCTCGGACCCACCTGGCCCAACCGCCTGCACTGGGTGTCCGGCACGATCGACCCCGGCGGAACCCGCGGCGGCCCCGTCATCACGAACGACTACCCGCCCACCTTCTACCAGTGGACCACCTACGCCGAACGCCTGCAGGACGCGGGCATCAGCTGGCAGGTCTACCAGGGCCAGGACAACGGCTCCTACAACGTGTTCAACGGCTTCAAGCAGTTCCGGGACGCAAAACCCGGCGACCCGCTGTACGAACGCGGCATGCGCAGACTGCCCGAGGACGCCTTCGAGGAGGACGTCCGCAACAACCGCCTCCCCGCCGTCTCCTGGCTCATCCCCTCCACCGCCGCATCGGAACACCCCGATTCCCTGCCGGCGGCGGGCGCCGACTACGTCGCACAGAAACTCGAAGTCCTCGCCGACAACCCGGAGATCTGGAACAAGACCGTCTTCATCCTCAACTACGACGAGAACGACGGCCTCTTCGACCACGTCCCCCCGCCCGTTCCCCTGGAGGGGACCAAGGGCGAATTCGTGTCGGGCCGGCCGATCGGCGGCGGCTTCCGGGTGCCCTGCCTCGTCATCTCGCCCTGGACCGTGGGCGGCTGGGTCGCCCAGGAGCCCTTCGACCACACCTCGTGCCTCCGCTTCCTGGAAAGCTGGACGGCGGCCCACGGCAGGGAAGTCCGGGAGACCAACATCAGCGCCTGGCGCCGCCGCACCTTCGGCGACCTCACCTCCGCCTTCGGCTTCACCGCCCCCGCCCACAAGCCGCCCCGCCTGCCCGCCAACACCCGCGAACAGCTCGCGGAGGCCAAGCAGGAAGTCGCCACCCTCCCCAAGCCGGCCTTCCCCACCACCGGGCAGACCCCGCCCCGCCAGGAACGGGGCTCGCGCAGGCACCGGTGAGCAGGGGAGCGGCACGCGTCAGAGGAAGTGCCCGCTGGCGAGGTACGGTGCCGGATCCGTCATCCCGCGGACCGCGAGGTATCCCTCCTGGCCGATGTCGAGACGGGCGGCCAGGCCGATGTCGACGGCCCACTCGTTGGCCGCGGTGATGCAGTTGACGAGGGTGTCTCCCCGCGACGAGGCCAGTGCCTCCCACAACAACTGCTGCGCGGTGTCCGGGTGCGCGGCGGCCAGGAGCCGCGCGCACCCCCGGTCGTCGAGGTAGACGTACCCGGGCCTGTCCCCGGCCCGGGAGACCACCAGCCGCAAGGTGCCGAGCATTTAGCGGTGATCGGGGCCGTGACCGGCTCCCCGGAGGTTCTCGTCGAGCCGGTCCATCCACTCCAGGTCGGCGGCCCGCCCGTCCCGCAGCCCCGTCACCGCGGGCAGCGTGGCGCGGTCGACCGTGCCGACCATGCGCATCTGCGGGAGCAGCGAGAAACCCGCCAGCCGGTACCGGCGGGTCGCCGCGGGGTGGACGGTCGAGGAGAACAGGCCCCGGCGGCCCTCCGCGTGCGCCAGGACGGCGTCCATCAGCCGCTTGCCGATGCCCTTGCCCTGGCGGCCCGGCAGCACGCCGTAGGTCGCCAGGTACCAGAGGCGGCCGCGATTCTGCGAGACCGCGAACCCGACGACCGCGCCCCCGTCGACGGCCACCCGGCAGCCTCCCGGATCCACGGTCAGGAAGTACCGCATACGGTCGGTCCATTGCTGCGACCCCGATGCCGAACGGGGCTCCGCCTCCGGTTCGCCGACCCGCCGGGCGAGCCGGTCCGCTTCGAGGAACGTCACTGCCGAGGCACGTTCTGCGGCAGGGAGATCGCTCTCCTGCATCAGCCTCACCTGCACGGAGTCCATTGCGCCAACGTACTGGCCGCCCGGGGCCGCGCGCACACGGATTTCCTCCGGCCTCAGCCCCTCAGGTGCCCCAGCACCGAGCGCATCGCATGCTCCACCGCGTGCCGTGACTGCTCGGTGTGGTCGACTATCTCGAAACCGTGGTGCCCGTCCGGCACGTCGACCACCTCGACGTCGGCCCCGCAGTCCCCGGCGGCGGACAGGAACTCCTCCACCTTCGCCGCGAACTCCGCGTTCTCCAGCCCCACTCGGGTCAGCACGAGGGGAAGTCGTCCGGCGTTGTGCACCTCGGCCGCGGGGTGGAAGCGGGAGTCCGTGAGCCCCCAGCCCGACGGCGGAACGAGCAGGGGATACGTCACCGCCACGCACCGCAGCCACGGCGGGGGAGCGGCGAGCCACTCCGCCGACAGCAGGGCGCCGCCGGAGAAGAACCACAGCGCGACGCGGTCCGCGTCGACACGCGGGTCGGCCCGTACGAGATCGACCGCTGCGGCGACGTCCTCGGCGGCACGCCCGTAGTCGGTGATGTCGTGCAGCCGGTGGTCCACCACGGCGCCGACCGCCCCCAGCTGCGCCGCGTACCGGGCGTAGCCGACGTAGGCCGGCCAGTCGCGCGGCGTCGGCTGCACGTGCGCGGGAACCGGGCCGCCGTGGACGAACACCACGGCGGGACGGGGGTGTTCCGCATCCGGCAGATGGAGATCGACGCGGCCTGTGCGCTCCCGGGGCCGTTCGGGTACGTCCATGAGGAAGGGCCTGAGGTGTCCGGGCGTCGTCGCGGCCAGCCGCTCTCCCTCTCCTGCGGCGGCCCGCAGGAGCACGCCGGTCAGTTCACCGGGGGCCGACAGCATCGGCCAGTGTCCGGTGCCGAGTTCGAGGAAGCCCACCCGGCGGTCGAGGAGCGCGCGGAACTTCGGGCCCCCGAGCCTCACCTGCGTCTCGACCATGGCGATGCTCGCCCCGTTGGCGGTGCACAGGACCCCGGTCGTCGGCAGCCCGGCGGCGGTCCCCGACAGCCGGAGCGGCTGGGTGAGCGTGCGCACCGGCTGCGGTGCGGCCAGGCGGGTCAGGCGCGCCAGCGCGGCCTCGGGCACGTCCGCGATGCTGCCCCACCGCTGCCAGGCATCGTGCGACGGCGGCGGCACCGGCCGGTCGTCCCCGGCCGGCCGGGCCGGCAGCGCGTCGCGGATCGCCTGGTCGGGCACGAGGTGGACGGCCGGTACGCCGTCCTGCGGCATCCCCGCGTCCAGGTACACGATCCGGGCGACCCGCTCCGGGCGCCGCTCGGCGGCACCCAGCACCGGGTGGATGCCGTAGCCGTGACCGACCAGCACCAGATCCGGCGCCTCCGTGTGGTCGATCAGCTGCACCACATCCTCGATGTGCGTCTCCAAGTCCGTTTCGGGACGGGCCAGATGACGGCGGTCGCCCATGCCCGTGAGCGTGGCCGGATGCACATCGGCCCCCGACTCCCGCAGCCGGGCGGCCGTTTCCCGCCAGATCCAGCCGCCGGTGCAGATCTCCGACACCAGCACGAATGCCGTCATGGGCCTCTCCTCGTCCGCTCGGTCCGCACGACCGGCCCGCCGGGCCGTCCGCGCTCCCGGGCACGGTAGGAGTTCCCCCTGGGGGAGATTCAAACTGTGGTCCGGAGCGTTCCCTTCCGGCATTCCAGGCGGCCTGCATCTCCCCTGATCAGAGCCCGCTTTCGCATTTCCGTGTCCCGCAGTGCCCGGATCCCGTGGCGTCCGGGACGCCTCACCCCGCAGGCTCGGGTGGTCCGAGCGATCAGGACACCGACATGAGCATGAAGGAGTACCTTTCTTGACCACTCACCTTCGACGTGGCACCGGCCCGCGAGCGGTACTGGCGCTGTTGGCGGCACTGTGCGGGATCATCGGTGCCACCGCGATCGGTACGACCCCGGCGGCAGCAGCCGATCACCGTCAGGCGATCTACGCCATCGCGCACCGGGTCGACACCCTCGACGGCGTGGACGCCGCCATCAAACACGGCGCCAACGGCATCGAGATCGACGTCTGTGCCTGGTGGAATCCGAACGAATGGCGCGCCTATCACGATTGCTCCTCGGCCGGTGACTCCCGGCGGGGCCCCAGCTTCGACAGCATGATCGACCGCATCGTCTCCCACGCCGGAGCGGGGCGCCGGCTGGGGCTGGTCTGGCTGGACGTCAAGGACCCGAACTACTGCGGAGAAGCGCCGAACCGCGGGTGCAGCGTCGCCGGACTGCGCGACAAGGCACAGCGGCTGACGGCCGCCGGGATCCAGGTGCTCTACGGCTTCTACGAGTACCACGGCGGCAACCCCCCGGACGTCGGCGGCAGGGGCTGGAAGAGCCTGCAGGGCAAGCTCGGCCGCCTGGAGGGCATCACGACGACCGGGTCCCGTGATCAAATCCAAGGCGCCTACAGCCGATTCGGTTCCGGGCTCCCGGCCGGTCACCGGGCGATGGACTACGGCGACAGCGACATCGGCAAGGGGTTCGGCAACTGCACGGAAGCGAGCTACAACACGTGTGCCGAACTGAAAAAAGGCGCCAAGGACCGCGCCGCCGGACACCTCGCGGCCACGCTGTCCTGGACGACCACCTACAACGACCCGTGGTACGTCGACAAACTGCTGGGCGATGCGCGTGTGGACGGCATCATCGCGGGCTACGGGGCCTTCACCGGAGTGCGCGAGTACGACGACAACTGGAAGTGCGCCAACGCCATCAAGCTCGTCCGTGACTGGGTGAACCACCACGGCTCCACCCATCGCATGGCCACCAGCGGTGACCGCCTGTTCAGGTAGGGACGGCCCCGTACCGTCGGCCGGGATCCCGGCCGACGGCTCTTCCTCCCGAAAGCGAGCCGTAACCCGTTTGCGCCACCCGGTGTGATGCCGTGCACGCCCGGGGGCAACCCTGACCCGTGGACTGGTACCCCGAAGACTCCCAGGATGCCTACGACACGGTCGTCAACGCCCCGCACCGGGCCAGGCTCAGCCACGAACTGCTGGCGGCAGCGGCCGCGTACGCGGCGATGAAGGCCTACGACCTGCATGTGGCGCGCAACGGCAGGCCGGCCGACCGTGCCGCCGCCAGGGAGGTCCTCGCCGCGCTGGCAGGTGCGTTCGTCGACCGGATGGTGCAGACGAAGGGGCTGGACCACCTCGACACGGCGCGGGTGAAGCTCCAGGCGCAGGAGCGAGCGGAGACGGCCTACTCGGAGGAGTTCGAGTAGGCCGTGAACCGCAGCTCGTAGTGCAGCGTCCGGTCCCTCTTCAAACGGTGCGTCAGCGGCACCAGCACCCCGTGGACGAACGGGTGCTTGCGGGCGAGGCACTTCGCGGCGTGCCGGTTCTCCTCGCTGCCCTGCTCGACGAGGCGGGCCCGCGCCGCCACGGGCGGCCCGGTCGGCATGCCGCGCATCGTGGACGGGCGGATCTCCACCTCGGGGTTGTTGCGCATGCGTTTGGCCTTCCACGCCGTGCCGAAGGTGCGGATGTAGGCGTGGTCGCCGTCGACGGCGATGTTGACCGGGGTGCCGACGGGCGTGCCGTCGCGCTTGTAGGTCGTCAGCAGGACGACGCGCTGCTTGACGAACGGTGCCAGGTCAGGACTGCTCGGCTCTGCCATGAGGCCATCCTGCCCGGGTGGGGGCGGCTGTCCAACCCCCGGGACCGCCCGCCCCGGACGGGACCGGGACGGGCGGGGCGGAGCAGGTCAGGCCGTGGCGCCGATGGCGTCGCGGACCTCACGGAAGGCCGCGACCGTGCGCAGGACGTCCTCGCGGGAGTGCGCGGCGGACAGCTGGACGCGGATGCGGGCCTTGCCCTTGGGCACCACGGGGTAGGAGAAGGCGATCACGTAGATGCCCTTCTCCAGCAGGTCCGCGGCCATCCGGGCGGCCAGCGCGGCGTCACCGACCATCACGGGCGTGATCGGGTGCTCGCCGGGCAGCACCTCGAAGCCGGCCTCCGTCATCTCCTTGCGGAACAGCGCGGTGTTCTCCCGCAGCCGGATACGCCGGTCGCCGGACTCGGCCAGCAGGTCGAGCACGCGCAGCGAGGCGCCGACGATCGACGGGGCGAGGGAGTTGGAGAACAGGTACGGGCGCGAGCGCTGCCGCAGCAGCTCCACGATCTCGGCGCGCGCGGCGACGTAGCCGCCGCTGGCGCCGCCGAGGGCCTTGCCGAGGGTGCCGGTGATGATGTCGACCCGCTCGGTCACCCCGAACAGCTCCGGGGTGCCCCGGCCCTCTTCGCCGACGAAGCCGACGGCGTGCGAGTCGTCGACCATGACCAGGGCGCCGTAGCGCTCGGCCAGGTCGCAGATCGCGTCCAAGGGGGCGATGTAGCCGTCCATGGAGAAGACGCCGTCGGTGACGATCAGCTTGTGGCGCGCACCGGAGGCCTCCTTCAGGCAGCGCTCCAGGTCGGCCATGTCGCGGTTGCGGTAGCGGAAGCGGGCCGCCTTCGACAGGCGGATGCCGTCGATGATGCTCGCGTGGTTGAGCTCGTCGGAGATCACCGCGTCCTCGGCGGACAGCAGCGTCTCGAAGACGCCGCCGTTGGCGTCGAAGCACGAGCTGTAGAGGATCGTGTCCTCCATGCCGAGGAACCGGGAGATCTTCTCCTCGAGCTCCTTGTGCGGGGCCTGGGTGCCGCAGATGAACCGGACGGAGGCCATGCCGAAGCCCCAGTCGTCCAGCGCCTGCTTGGCGGCCGCGATGACCTCGGGGTGGTCGGCGAGGTCCAGGTAGTTGTTGGCGCAGAAGTTCAGGACCTCGCCGTCGCCGACGCTGATGGCCGAGGACTGCGGGCTGGTGATCACGCGCTCGGACTTGTACAGGCCCGCGTCGCGGATGTCCTGCAGCTCCTTGCGCAGGTGCTCGCGCATGCCGTCGAACATGGGGGACTCCTCGTGTGGTCGTGCGTCAGGGGTGAGCGGCGTCAGGGGGCGGTCGGCCGGGTCCAGTCGATGACGACCTTCCCGCACTGGCCGGAGCGGGCCGTCGCGAACGCCTCGGTGTGCTGCTCGAACCCGAAGCGGTGGGTTATCACCGGGGAGATGTCGAGGCCGCTGCGCAGCAGGACGGACATCGCGTACCAGGTCTCGAACATCTCGCGCCCGTAGATGCCGCGCAGGGTCAGCATGCGGGTGACGACCGTGGCCATGTCGATGGTCACGTCGCCCGCGGGCAGCCCGAGGGCGGCGATGCGGCCGCCGGGCGACATGGTGGCGATCATGTCCTGCAGGGCGTCGGCGCGGCCGGACATCTCCATGCCGATGTCGAAGCCCTCGGTCATGCCGAGCTCCGGCATGACGTCCGCGATGCGCCGGCTGCTGACGTCGAGGGCGACCGTGGCGCCCATCTTCTGCGCCAGGGCGAGCCGGTAGGGGCTGACGTCGGTGATCACGGTGGAGCGGGCACCCGCGTGCTCGGCGACGGCCGCGGCCATCATGCCGATGGGACCGGCGCCGGTGATGAGGACGTCCTCGTTGAGCACGGGGAAGGACAGCGCGGTGTGCACGGCGTTGCCGAACGGGTCGAAGATCGCCGCGACGTCGATGTCGATCTCGTGCCGGTGGACCCAGACGTTCGACTCGGGCAGCACCACGTACTCGGCGAACGCGCCGTCGGTGTGCACGCCGAGGCCGACCGTGCGGATGCACAGGTGACGGCGGCCGGCCATGCAGTTGCGGCAGGTGCCGCACACGAGGTGGCCCTCGCCGCTGACGATGTCGCCGACGCCGACCGCGTTCACGCCGGGACCGGTCTCCACGACCTCGCCGGCGAACTCGTGGCCGACGACGAGGGGGGCGCGGACCACACGGGCCGCCCATTCGTCCCAGCTGTCGATGTGCAGATCGGTACCGCAGATGCCGGTGCGCAGCACCTTGATCAGAACCTGCCCGGGACCGGCCTGCGGGGTCGGTACCTCGGTCAGTTCGAGACCCGGCCCGGCCTGGGTCTTCACCAATGCCCTCATGGAACATCACTGTGCTGCGTGAACCGCTGTGAAGTCCATCAACATTTTTCCACACCACTTGTGAAGCCAGGCTTCATGATTGCTGCAGGTGAATGCGATAGTGAACGGGTGATCGACCCCCGCCGCCTGCGTGTCCTGCGCGCCCTCGCCGACCACGGCACCGTCACCGCGGCCGCCCACGCCCTCTACCTCTCGCCCTCGGCCGTCTCCCAGCAGCTGGCCGCCCTCGAGGCGGAGACCGGGCACGCCCTGCTGGAACGCCGGGGCCGCACCGTCCGCCTCACCGCCGCCGGCAGCGTCCTCGCCCGGCACGCCGACGAGATCTCCGCCCAGCTGGAACGGGCCGAGGCCGACCTGGCCAAGTGCTCCACGGGCCTGGTGGGCGAGGTGACCATCGCCGCCTTCGCCACCTCCATCACCGAGGTCGTCGCCCCCGCCGTGGCAGGCCTGGGCCGACAGGCGCCCCAGGTGCGGGTCCGCGTCAAGGACGCCGAGGGCCACGCCGCCGCCCGGCTGCTCGCCGACGGCGAGGCCGACATCGCCGTGGCCGTCGAGCACCGCGACTCCCTCGCCCCGGGTGGCCGGCAGCTGCTGTACGCGCCGCTGTACGAGGAACCCTTCGACGCCGTGCTCCCGCCCGGCCACCGGCTGGCCGGCAAGCCCGAAGTCGACCTCACGGACCTGCGCGACGACCCCTGGATCACCCCCTGGCCGGGCAACCCCGTCCACGAAGCCGTCCTGCGCGCCTGCGAGGAGGCCCGCTTCCAGCCCAGCGTGGAATGCCTCTCCGACGACTTCTCCGCCGTCTGCGCCCTGGTCGCCGTCGGCGCCGGCGTCGCACTCGTCCCGCGCTCGGCCCTGCACGGCATCCGCCCCGCCCTCACCCCCGCCGTCCGCCCCCTGCACGGACCGGGACCGACGCGCCGCGTCTTCACGGCCGTCCGCCGCGGCAGCGAAGGACACCCGCTGCTGCGGATCGCCCTCGCCGAACTGCGCGACCGGGCAGCCGCGTTGACGGCCTAGTACGTCGTACTCACGGCGAAGGTCCCGCCCGATCCATCGGATCGGACGGGACCTTCATTCATCCATTCATCGGAGAGGCAGTGTCAATTGACTCCGCATTCGAACGTGCTGCACCACATGCGGACCGTGACCTGGGGTGATTCCTCGACGACCCCGTCCGGGTGGGTGTAGCGGTAGAAGACCGCGTAGTCCGTGGTCATGCCGGTGAGGGTGAAGGGCACTCCGATGCGGTCGCTTCGGCGCTTCGCGTACGGGAAGCCGCGCTCCTGATAGCCGGTGCCCCGGATCACCACCTGTGCTCCCGCAGGGACGGGAGCGTCGCCCCAGGAGATGTATCCGTCCCCGAAGCCGGAAAAGGGCTTGTGCACCTCTGCGGTGACGTTGACGGGGGAGGGCAGGCGCAGTCCCTGGCCGTTGATCCGGGTGTAGTTGCCGTTGGCGAACACGTAGTAGTCCGCATCGGTCCCCGGAACCGGCAGCAGGGCCTGGATCCGGTCGGTGCCGGTGTCGAGGGCGAACACGGGCCAGCCGTCGGCGATCCGTCTGGGGGCCACGACCTGGGTGTCGTGGTGGTTGTCGTCGCCGTCGACGCGGATGGTGGTGAACCACGCCCCGGAAAACACCTGGTACTCGCCGGAGTTGCCGGACACAGGACGGATGGCGTCCACCTGCGTGACCCCGGATTTCTCGAACAGGTCCGTCAGCGAGGACCATTCCCCGAGGCCCCGGGAACCGTAGTTCTCGTTGTCGTCCTTGAGGTCGTTGTCGAGACGGATGCGGGTGTACTTGTCGCCGGAGAACACGTAGAAGCGGCGGTCGGAGCCGGGGACCGGCATGGCCGCGTCCACCCGGCCGGCCTTCGACTCCCCGAGCAGCACCGCGAGCGAGGACCACTGCTCCGTGACCGCGGCGGGCTTGCCGTTGCCGGTGACGGTCGCGGCCACTGCCGTGCCGTCGGGGTCGTCCAGGCGGAGGCGCTGGTACTGGCTGCCGGAGAAGACCCAGTACTCCCGGTCCAGCCCCGGCGCGGGCATGACCGCGTCGACCCTGCCCGACGCCCCCTTGGCAGCCAGCAGACCGGCCAGCGCGGGGGAGTCCTTCTGCGGCCGGGCATCCCGCTTCGGAGCCACGGCCTTCCACCGTGCGTGCGCGGCCGCCTGGTCGTTGTCGGCGGCCATCACTGCACGCCCTGACGGTTCCGTGCCCAGCAGCAGTCCGGTGGCGACGTTGACCAGGCGCCCGTCCCCGTCCGGCCGCCACCGCTGCCTCTGCAGGTTCTCGCATGCGGCCGTGCTCACCGCGGCGCCCTCGGAGTCACCGGCGACCAGGCAGAACGCCTCGTCCAGGGTGCTGATCCGGCCGGTGGGATGGAACACGAAGGTCTGCAGATCCGGACGGTCCAGCGACGCACGATGCTCGACCGCGCCACCGTCGGCTGCCACGGACAGGTACCGTCCGGCGTCACCGGCGGCCAACTGCAGGTGGTGCGGGGTGTTGACCGGCTGCAGAAAGCCCGGGTCCGACATCCCCAGCGCCTCGAGAACATCCTCGATCTCGGCCACCGACATCCCCGCCGGGGCCTGGGACTTCAGCTTCTCGACGACGTCACGCTGCTCTCCTCGCATGTCCTCAAGGCACTTGGGGTAGCGCCCGCCGCCGCCGTGATTGCCGATGTCCGGTGCGCACCACGTGCTGGTGGTGAAGCTGTTCGCCTTGTCGATGAACTGCTGGTTGAAGCCCTGTCCGGTCTTCTCGCTCCACGCGGCGTCGAAGCCCTTCTTCAAGGCCTTGGCCAGCGCCGAGCGCACCAGCTCGGGGGTGTTGCCGGTGAGGTCGTCGACCTTGGCGTCGGCGTCCTTGAACTGCTGCGCGTCCGACCAGTTCCGGCTGTCGGTCTCGGCGGTGTTCACCGTGCCCGCATCGGATGCCGTGCTCGCCGCATGGGCCAGGCCCTTGACCGCGGCACGCTGCATCTCCAGTGCCTGTACGAGCCCGATCCCGGCCGCAACCGCCTCCGTGCCGCCCTTCTTGGCCAGCCACCCCTGCTTGTCGTCCTGCAGATACTGGTTGAGCAGCTTCTTCCACTGCTTGTCCCGCTCCGCGGGAAGGGCCTTCATCTCGTCGTAGGCGGCGCCGATGTGGTCCGTCCACATCTTGGTCAGATGGTAGGCCAGGGCCACGGCGAACGCCGGACCGCCGAAGGCCGCGACCGACTCGACACCCGTCAGATCCAGGCCCTCCACCAGCAGCGCGAACCCGTCGACCCCGGCCCCGGCGAAGTCCTTGCCCTGGACGTCCACCCCTACCTGGAGAAGACTGCCCACCACCGGAAGGAGCGCGGTGACCGCCGCGGCCTTGTCCAGGTCGGTCGACTCGCCCGAGAACGCCCCCACGACCCCGGCCAGCCACATCACGGCACCGCCGGCCTGGGCGACGTACCCCCAGTTGAACCGCTCACCGCCCAACGTGGCACGCGTCTTGTCGTACGGCACGTAGAACGCGGACAGGTCCTCCGTCATCGCCTTGAGGTCCTTCACCAGCCGGACCTCCGACAGGTCCTCGACCCCGGCCAGCTTCAACTCCGTCAACCGTTCGGCATCGGTCCGCGCCTGCTCGTGCACCTCCTTCCAGTCCACGATCTCCAGACACGACGCCTGACCGGACTTGGCACACAGTTTCTCGGCCTGCTCCCGCGCCCGGCCCGGCAGCTTCTTCGCCTCGGAAACCGCCTCGTTGCGCATCTGCTCCCGGTCCCCGGCAGCGTCCTCCTCCCAGGGCGACGAGACCGGTGCGTCCGGCTGTTCTTCCTGGAGCCGGGCGGCCTCTTCGATCCGGCGCTTCGTCTCCTCCGACACGTTCTCGGGCCGGCCGCTCGGGCGGCACGCCACCGAGCGCCTGCCCAGGGAACAGGACTGCAGGACGGTCCTCTCCGCTTTCTCCGCCTGCTCGATCCGTTCCAGAAGACGGTCCGGATCCTTGAGGTCCTTGTCGGTGACGGTCAGGCCCGGCGGTACTCTGACCAACTCCTCCGACCGATGGGGCCAGTCCTCCCAGAACTCCTCAGGGAGCGCGTAGTGTTCCCGCGCCGGCACGCCGCGTTCCTTGGCCAGATCGGTTTCCGTGATGTCGAGCGTCTTGCGGCGGCCTTCCTTCACCTCCTTCAGCATCTTCAACGCCTTTCCGGAGGCCTCCTTCACCGCCTTCTTGACGTGTTGCCACGACCTGTCCAAGTGCTCGTACCCGAACCGGCGCTTGCCCGAGTCGGCCGTAACGCTCGTGAGGTACTTCTTACGGTCCTTCCCGCCCAGCGTCCCGATCTCTTCGGCGTCGGTATAGGCGGTTCCGGTCCTCGCCTTTCCGCGGGGGTCCTTGTAGGTCACCTCCACCGGGACTTCCCCGTTGCCCGGCAAAGTGGCATCCGCTCCCTGCAGGTTGTGGGCGGCGTGGATCAGTTCATGCCCGACCGTGAGAGGCTCGTCCACCACGAACCGCCCTCCGTCCGGCTGGTGGCCGAAGAGGGCGACGGACTCGTCCGGCATCGCGATCATGCTTTCGGAGCCGTTCCCGTTGCTCCTGCGCTGCGCGTCGAAGGGGATCGCACTGGGGCTGTCCACGAGGAACGAGTCGATGGTCTCGCGCTGTTCCTTGAGAGGGCGGCTCTCGAATTCCCTCCTCACCTCGGCCGGCCACGTTCTCCGGTCCTCGGGGAATCCTCGGAAGAACGTGGTGTTGATGTCTGCGTGTCCTGTTGCCGCACGGGCCGGGTCGCTCGCCACGTCCAGCGGACGCATGCGGCTGATCCCCTCCAGGAGGTCCCTTCCTTTGCGGCCGGACGCGAGCTTTTCGAGGTTCTTCTCGACCCGCTTGACGAATGCCTCGGCCTTCTTCGCCCCGTCGGCCTCCCGCTCGAAGGGCATCGTGTGCCCCTCGATGCTGTGCCTGTCCACGGCAACGGCAATGCTCGACGGCACCTTCGAGCCGGGAATCGGGATGCGGACCACCCGGAGCTCGTCCGTGAACCCCTTGATGGTGATGACCTCATAGCCTGCAATGGTCGTCTGGCCCGCTCCCGGCCGGGCGGGAGCGAGCGCCGTCCCGGAGAGTGCGGCTGCGGGCACGGGCGCGGGGGGTGGTGCGGCCAGTGCCGCGGGGGCGATGCCTCCCAGGAGGGCGGCTGCAACGAGTGCACCGACCAGCGGCACTCGCATCGATCTTTTGGAAACTGCTCTCATCTGTCTCTCTCGTCACCGGTCGCATGGGCCAGTCGGCAACGCCCGGTACTAAACTCTTGACCAAGACTTTAACAAAGAAGCAGTGGTATGAAATTCAACGAGCGTGTTGTTCAAGGGCGTTCGATCAGCGTGACGGCGTGACCGTAGACTGAGGTCTCCCGCCGAGAGAGGCCCAACCCCGTGTCCCCTGACGGCATGTGGAGCATCGGAGAGCTCGCCGAGCGCGCGGGCGTCACCGTCAAGACGGTCCGCTTCTACTCCGACCGCGGCCTGCTGCCCGAAGCGGGCCGCAGCGCCGGCGGGCACCGCCGCTACGGGCCCGAGGCGCTCGACCGGCTCCGCATGATCCGTTCCCTGCGCACGCTCGACCTGCCCGTCCCCGACGTGGGCCGCGTCCTCGACAGCGAGGACGCCTTGGAGGACGCCATCGCCGGGCAGTTGCGCGAGCTCGGCTCCCGGCTGGCCGCCCTGCGCTGGCGGGAGGCCGCGCTGCAGCTCCTGCGGGACTGCACCCCCGAGGAGCGCCCCGAACGGCTGCTCCTGGTCGGTGCGATGACCACCCCGCCCGACACGGCGCCCATGGCGCGCTTCTGGCGGCGCTGGCTGCCTGCACGGCTCCCGGCCCGGGTGGCCTCCGCCATCCTCGAACGCGCCGTCCCGGACCCTCCTGCGGATCCGGCACCGGCCCACGTGCTGGCCTTCGCCCGCATGCACGCCCTCGTCTCCGGACCGTGCGCCGGCAACGACCGTCACCAGCCCGAAGTGCACCGGCGCGACGGCGACTACCGGCCGGCCGTGCTCTACGAGGGCCTCATCGAGGCGTTCGCGCTGGCAACGCCGGACGTGCGGGCCCGCCGAACACCCCGCGAGGGCGGGGCACTCGACGCCTTCGTCGACGCCCACGCCCACGCCCGCGCCTGCGGCGCACGCGACACCCCCGACTTCCGCCGCCGGCTCAGCGCCATGCTCGCCACGGAACCCCGCATCGACCGGTACTGGCAGCTCAAGGCCGAACTCCCCGACCCGTCGGGGGAACCGACGCCCGGCGCCGCCCACGACTGGCTCCACACTGCCCTGGACGGACAGCTTGCAGACCAGGACGCCGCCTGAACCGGCTTCAGGGAAACCGGCTCAGGGAAACCGGCCCAGGAAAAGGCATTTGCATCTGCACGGTTGCACAGCAGAACATGGCCCGCATGTTCGCACGCAAGAAGAAGAACCCGCCGCAGACCCCGGAAACGGCCGAGGCCCTGGAGCTGATCGCCGCCGGCGACGTCCCCGGTGCACTGCGTCTGGTCCGCGGCCGGGAGGAGGAGCTGCCGATCGGTGAACTGGCCGGACTGCTGTCCCGGGCCGCGGCCGCAACCGGGTTCGAGGACCTGGAGCAGGCGGCCGGCCGCGCCGCCGCCGACCCAGAACAGCCGCAGGCCCTCTACGAGTACGGGTACGCCTGCATCGAACGCGGCCTGCCGACCGCCGCCGTGCCCGCCCTGCGGCACGCACTGGAACTCGTTCCCGAATCGGCCGCCGCACTGCGCGAGTTGGTCGCCGCGTACGAGGAGACCGGCCGCCACGACCTGGCCGCCTCCGTCCTCGAAACCCGCCGGGAGTCGCTCGCCGACTGGCCCGACCGCTACCTGCTCGCCTGGAACGCGGCGATGGCCGGCCGCCTCGACCTGGCCCGGCAGCAGACGGGCCTGCTGTCCGCACCCGACGACGAGCGCTGGCACCCCGCGCACCAGCGCCTGCAGCGCATCGTCCGGCGCGCCGAGGCGCTGCGCACCGCCGCCGCACCCGTCCCGACACCCCTGCTCGGCGAACAGGACCTGCGCGGCTGGCAGTTCGTCATCGCCGGAACGGTGCTGGGCACCCTGTCCCCGTACGGATTCGGCTCGGGGATGAACGGCCGCTGGGCCTGGCTCCAGGACTCGCCGGAACAGTGCCGCGAGGGGCTGCTGCGCCTGCGCACCGCGCTGTCCGCCGCGGACCTGCACCCCGCCACGGTCTCGCTCCTGCCCGACCGCTCCAGCCGCATCCTGGGCCTGGCCGCGGCCGAGTTGCTGGGCCTGCCCGCCGTGCCGTTCGAGCCTGCGCGCACCGATACCGTCGTGGTCGCCTACGACCTGTCCGAGGTCGACGCCGAGTCGCTGATCGCCCTGCGGGAGCGCACGCCCGGGCAGGTGCTGCACGAGCACGCCTCCTGCTGGACGGACACCCCGCCGATGACCCCGGACAGTGCCGCGCTCCTGGTCCAGAGCGTGGTGCCACCGTGGGGTTCGCGCCTGCGCATGGGGGAGGGCGGCGCACCGGAGCGGAAGCCGGAGGACTCCCGCCCGGCCGAGGAGATCGCGACCGACATCGTGGGGGCCGACGCCGTCCTGCCCGACGGGGACGACGAAGCCCCCGGGGACGACGACGAGGCCTTCGCCGCCTTCGTCCGCGCTGCGGCCGCCCACTGGCTCCAGGGCGACCGCACGCAGGTCCCGTCCAGCGGCCCGGTGCCCGGCTCCCGGTTCCTGTGACCTGAGCGCGGGTGCGGCCACGCACCTCGGCCCCGCGTGGCCGCACCCGTGCTCCCGGGTTCACACTGGAACCACGCGCCACGCCCGAGGCGGCTTCCGGAGGATGGAGTGAATCCAGCCGACTTCCGCGAACTTCCGTGACTGCCGGGCGCGCTTAACAATGCGCGTGCAGACTCTCCCGTCGGAACGCAATCGATCATGCGGGGGAGGAAGAAGGTTTCGTCATGTTGACCAGCGCTCACACATCTCACGAGAACCACACCCACCAGCACGGGAATGGCTGCGGCCATGTCGCCGTGCCGCACGACGACCACACCGACTACGTGCACGACGGCCACCTGCACCGTGCCCACGAGGACCACACCGACGAGTGCGAGCCCGCGGCCCACACCGTCCACCAGGACCACGGCCACCGGCACGAGCCCGGCTGCGGTCACGTCACCGTGCCGCACGGCGACCACGTGGACTACGTCCACGACGGGCACCGGCACGCGCTGCACGAGGGGCACTGGGACGACCACTGATCCCGTCCGCTGATCCCGCCCGCGCCGCTCACGGGGCCCGGCAGTCCGGGCAGACTCCGGCGAGTTCGACGGTGTGCCGGACGTCGGCGAACCCCGAGGAGCGCGCGATCCTCTCTGCCCACTTCTCCACCGACTCCGCGGCGACGGGCACGCTGACGCCGCACTCGGTGCAGATCAGGTAGTGGCGGTGGTCGGGGCCGGCACGGTGGCGGAAGAGCCGCTTACCGTTGACGTCGCGGACGACGTCCGCGCGGCTGGCCCCGGCCAGCGCGCTCAACGTGCGGTAGACCGTGGAGAGGCCGACGGGCGAACCGCCGGCCACCAGGCGTTTGTGCAGGGCCTGGGCACTGATGAAACCTTCCGCCACAAGGAGGGCGCCGAGCACGACGGCACGCTGCTGCGTCGACCGTCCGATCAGTGCCACGTCCGGTGGGGAAGAGCGGTGCGGTCTGTTGCCGTCCATCGGAATGCCTTCGCTCAGGCCCCCATGGGGGCTGCGGTGTGGGCAGGGGGACGGGCGCCGGTGCGGCGTCCCGGCCGCCGTATCAGGAAGGTGGCGGCATACACGGCCGTGGCGGCGGCCATGACGGCGAAGCTCGGCGGCATCCTCGGCACCGTGTACGAGGCGAAGAGCCCCGCCCACGTCTCGGCCACCGCCAGGCCCGCGGAGAGGGCAAGTGCCCGGTACGGACGGTCCGTCAGGCGGATCGCGGCCCCGGCGGGGGCGGCCAGCAGGCCGAGCAGCAGCAGGGAGCCCACCGCCTGAGTGGCCTCGGCGGCCGCGGCCCCGGCCACGGCGAGGAAGCCGAGGCCGAGCAGCCGCACCGGAACACCGCGGGCCGCGGCCACGGCCTCGTCGACCGTGGCGAACAGCAGCGGACGTGCCATCGCCAGCATCACGGCACACACCACGACCGCCAGTACCGCGGCCGTGGTCGCCTGGCCGGCGGAGATGCCGAAGATCGACCCGAACAGGACGCTGACTCCAGCTGTTCCGTTGGCCGTGCTGCGGGAGGTGGTGTACAGGGTCACGAAGAAGGCACCCAGCCCCAGGGCCCAGGAGAAGACGCTTCCTATGACGACGTCGTCCGGGCGGGCCCTGCGGCCGAGCGTGCCGAAGAGCAGGGCGACGGCGATCGTCGTGGCGAACAGCCCGAGGTGCAGGTCGCCGCCGAGCGCGAGGGCGGCCATGGCGCCGGTGAACGCGACGTGGCTGAGGGCATCGGCGGTGAAGACCTGGGCCCGCAGGACGAGGAAGTAGCCGACCAGCCCGCACCCGGCTGCGATCAACGTCCCGGCGAGCAGGGCGTGTTGGAAGAACGGCTGCGACAGCGGGCCGGCCGCTGACAGGACGGTCACCCGGCAACCTCCTTGACGGACAGGGCCGTACCCCCGTACCGGGCCCGCCTGCCCGGCCTGTCCCGCAGTGCGCGCAGGCCCAGGACGAGGACGTACCCGGCGAAGGCGAACGACGTCACGAAGAAGCCCAGAGGATAGGGCGAGTAGTAGGCGGCGGTCAGCCCCAGCCAGGTGGCCGCGAAGGAGAACAGCACGGCCAGGACGAGACTTGCGGCCGGCCGGGCGGTGACCGCCTGGGCGGTGGCGGCGGGGACCACCATCAGCGCGAAGACCAGCAGGGTTCCGGTGATCTGGCCGGCCTCCGCGGTCGCCGCACCGAGCAGGACGAGGAAGCAGACCGACAGCGCCCGCACCGGAACGCCACGGGCGGCGGCGACCTGCGGATCGACGGAGGCGAACAGCAGCGGCCTGCCGATCAGCGCCAGCGCCGCGAGAACGGCCAGGCCCACGCCGGACAGCACGGTCACCTGGGTCGTGGTGATGCCCAGGAAGGTGCCGAACAGGATCGTCTGAGGCCCTTCCAGCAGTCCCTTGTAGAGCGCGATGAAGAGGAACCCGCAGGCGAGCAGGAAGGCCTGCACGGTTCCGGTCAGCGCGGACTCCTCGCGGCCGGCGCCGCCCCGGAGGGCGGCGATGACCAGGGCGGCGGCGATGCAGAGGGCGAAGTAGCCGTAGACCGCGCCGAATCCGAGGAGGACGGCCCCGGCGGCACCGGGGAAGGCGACGGCGGAGACGGTGTGCGCGGCGAAGGTCTGCCGCCGCAGGGTCACGAACCAGCCGACGACCGCGGAGACCACGGACACGACCGCCCCTGCACGGAAGGCGTTGACCATGAAGGGGTAGGACCACATCAGCCGGAGGTCGTCGACCGGGTTCCACGACCAGGGCGGGGAGGCGAGGTCAGCCGTCATCGTGGCTCCCTCCCGCCGTCTCCGGCCGGCCGACCACGACCAGCCGTCCGCCGGAGGTGCGCAGCACCTCGACCGGCGTCCCGTAGAGCTCCGTCAGGGTGCGGGAGGTGATCACGTCGCGCGGGCTGCCGGAGGCGGACCGGCCCGCGGCCAGGTACACGACCTTGTCGAGGTGGGGCAGTATCGGGTTCACGTCGTGGGCCACCATGAGCACGGCCACGCCCTCCCGGTGGCAGATGCGCCCGATCAGCGCGGCGATCCCGCCCTGGTGGGAGAGGTCCAGGCTGTCCAGCGGCTCGTCCAGCAACAGGAGCCGGGGGCGGCGGACGAGCGCCTGGGCGATCAGCAGCCGCTGCTGCTCGCCGCCGGAGCACTGCCCGATGGGCCGGCGCGCGTAGGCTCCCGCCCCCACCAGGTCGACGACTTCGGCGACGCGCTCACGGGCGGCCCGGCGACGGGCACCGGGAAGGGGCAGCGGCACGCCCCAGCGGTCGCCGTCCAGACCCATGCGGACCACGTCGATGCCGCGGATGCGCATCGAGGCGTCGAAGGAGCGGCGCTGCGGCAGGTAGCCGATGCGCTCGTTGGCCTCGCCGGGGCGCGCCCCGAGGACCCGTACGTCGCCGGCTGCGGCCGACTGCGCGCCGAGCAGCACCTTGACGAGGGTGGACTTGCCGGCCCCGTTGGGGCCGAGGACCGCGGTGAACTCGCCTGCTTCGACACGGAGGTTCACCCCGGACCACAGGGTGCGCCCGCCTGCGCGCACCGCGACGTCGCGCAGCGTGAGCACGGGCTCGTCACCCGCGCGCGGGGCGGGCACGCGGGCCCCGCCGGTCGTCATCACTGTCCGGCTCACGGTCCTGCTCACCTGCCGGTGCCCTTGGCCAGGGCGTCTTCGATGCCCTGGAGCTGGGCGGTCTGCCACTGCTGGAACGTGGCGTTGGCGGGGGAGAGGGTCTCGGTGACCGTGGTGACGGGGATGCCCGCGTCCTTGGCCTCCTTGACCTGGGCCTGCACGTCCGGGGTGGAGTTCTGGCTGTTGTAGACGTAGACCTTGATCCGCTTGTTCTTGATCTGGTCGTCGATGGCGGCCTTGTCCGCGGCCGTGGGGTCGGTGCCTTCGCTCATGGCGTCGAGGAACGTCTCGGGGGTGAGCATCTTCAGGCCCAGTCCCTCGGCGAGGGGGGTGACGATGGACTCCGAGGCGCCGATGGGCGTGCCGTGGTACTTGCTCTTGATCCCGGTTATGAGAGAGCTGTACGGGGCCAGGTCCTTGGTCTCGAAGTCGGTCTTGCGCCGGTCGAAGTAGGCGGCGTCGGCGGGGTCGGCCTTCTTGTAGTCGGCGGTGATCCGCTCGATGACCTTGTGGACGTCGTCCGGGGAGTACCAGCGGTGCGGGTTGCCGCCGGGCTTGACGCCGACCAGGTCGCCGACCGTCAACTCGGTGCGTCCGCCTGCCGGGTTGGCGGCGAGCAGTTTGCCGGCCCAGGCGTCGTAGCCGATGCCGTTCACGATCGCATACTGGGCGCCGGCCACGGTCCGGCCGTCGGCGGAGGTCGGCTCGTAGTCGTGCGGGTCGGTGTCGGGATTGGTGATGATGCTGGTGACGTGGACGTGGCTGCCGCCGAGCTGGCCGGCGATGCTGCCCCAGAAGTTCTCCGCGGCCACCACCTGGAGTGCCTTGCCCTTGCCCGCACCGTCGTCGGAGGCGTTGCTGCTGGTCTTCGCCGGGGAGGAGGTCGAGCAGGCGGTGGCGGCCGCCGCCGTCAGTACCGTCAGAGCGGCGGCGAGTGCGGTACGGGTGGTCGGCCGGGAAGGGCGGGAGGTGCGGACGGAGGGCATGGGGGGCTCCTTCGGGCGGCACTGGGCGCGCGGGGTGTGCAGGGGTCGCACGGCAGGGGTGCGACCCTCCTCACGGTAAATGGAAACGATTTTCATATCAATCGCAGATGGAAATCATTGCCATCTCTTGGGGGGAGTGCAACCGTCCGCGCCGCAGCCGTAGGTTGGGCCGGGCACGGGCCGCACGAGACACAGGAGGCACGGATGCCCCGCAGCGCACCGGTGGACGGTTTCCGTCTCGCCTACGACCGACGGGGGCCGGGCTCCCGCGATGCCGTCGTCCTGCTGCACGGCTGGCCGGGTGACCGGACCGACTACCGCGAGGTCGTCCCGCTGCTGGCAGGGACGTGCGACGTCGTCGTCCCGGACCTCCGGGGGTTCGGCGACTCCGACAAGCACGCCGCCGACCGCCCGGACCTGTACGACGCCGCGGCCCAGGCCCGCAGCGTGGCCGGACTCGTCGACGAACTCGGCCTGGCGCGGCCCGTCCTGGCCGGATACGACATCGGCAGCCGCATCGCGCAGGCACTGGCGCGCTCGCACCCGGAGTACGTGCGCGCCCTGGTGGTCTCACCGCCACTGCCCGGCATCGGGGACCGTATCCTCGACCCGCAGGCACAGCGGGAGTTCTGGTACCAGCCGTTCCACCGGCTCGCCCTGGCAGGGCAACTCCTCGACGGCAGGCCGGAGGCGCTGCGCGACTACCTGCACCACTTCTGGTCCCACTGGTCCGGCCCGGCGTACACCCCCGACGAGGGCGCCCTGGACCGTCTCGTCGCCGCCTACGGGGCTCCCGGCGCGTTCACGGCCTCCATCGCCTGGTACCGGGCGGGCGCCGGGTCCGTGGCCCTGTCCGTGGACGAGACGCCCCCTGCCCGCGCGGACCGCATCGCCGTCCCGACGACCGTCCTGTGGCCGGAACACGACCCGCTGTTCCGGCGGGCCTGGTCGGACCGGCTCGGGGACTTCTTCCACGACGTCACCCTCGAACACGTCGACGGCGTCGGCCACTTCGTACCCGTGGAAGCCCCGGACCGCTTCGCGAAGGCGATCAGCCGTGCCGTGGCGCCGGCCGGCGCGTGACGCCGGGGGAGCGGAACCGCCCGTAGCCCATGATGCGGAGGCTCTCGGCCGGATCCAGGGGGTGCGGGACGACCTTGCCGGTCTCCTCGAACCCCAGCTTCCGGTAGAAGGCCAGCGCGCGTCCGTTGCTCTCGTGGACGCCCAACGTCAGCCACGGCGCATCGGTGCTGTCCCGCGCGAAGCGGATGGCCGCGTCCATGAGACGGCCGGCGGGCCCGGCGTGTCCGCGATGCGCCGGGGAGACGTAGACCGCATGGACGTGCACATGGCCGGGAACTTCGGCCAGAGGAGCGGCACTTGCCATCCCCACCCACGTCCCGGCCGCATCACAGGCGACGAACGTCGCGCACGTCTCCGAGCCGGCCTCGCGCTCCGCCTGCCCCTGCCAGGCTGCGTCGGGGAACGCGGTGGCGTCGGCATGGGACGAGCTGAAGGCCATGGGGGAGTCCAGCAGCGCCTCGAGTCTGATCCGGCGAAGCTCCCGCCACTCCCCGGCGGCCATCCGGCGCACGAGATACGTCATGACGCGGACGCCCGCCGCCAGCTGCGCTCGAACGTCCGCATGAGCGAGGGGTAGACGATCAGATACCGGAACGGCTTGATGGCTGCCATGTAGGCGGCGCCGGACCACCCGTTCGGCTTCACCAGGACGGCCATCTGGCCACGGTAGCCGCCGGCTCCGTCGGCAACCCAGCCGATGTGCATCACCGCATGCACGGTCCGGTTGGCCATTTCGGCCGCCCACTCGTCGTGCCGCAGGAAGACCGAAGTGAACGGGGGGGAAGTCGGGCCCACGGGGGCCTTCGCGCAGCTCCGCCGACAGGCGGTCCCGCAGGGTCGGCACCCGGGTGCCGACACCGGCCCCGGGTTCGTCCCAGCCGAGCAGCGCCCCGAGCTTCCAACGGGCCGCGAAGAGAAGGCGCGAGAGACGGGAGGCGCCGTCCCTCTCGTCGCTGCTCGCGATCTGATGCACCAGCCGCTCGAGTTCGTCCGGACCGCCGGGTGTCGGCAGTGCCCACACGTCCTCGACCCGGAAGTCGCCGGCGATCTCGTGGATCAGCCAGGGGCGGGAGGTGTGCGCGGTGACGGGGATTCTCATGAGCAGGCCCCTTCATCCATACGATGACGTACACATGCAGACTAGGCCCGTCTGTACGGCACCGTATAGACAGGCAGGGGCAGCGTGAGGAGGCGCACACCATGGGCGTGACCCGCACGCCGCGGGGCAAGTGGATCGAAGAGGGACTGCGCGCGCTGGCCGCAGGCGGTCCGGAAGCCGTCCGGATCGAGGTGCTGGCGCAGTCACTGGGCGTCAGCAAGGGAGGCTTCTACGGGTACTTCGGCAACCGGGGAGCCCTGCTCACCGAGATGCTGGACACGTGGGAGCACGAGGTCGCCGACGCGGTGATCGAACGCGTCGAAGAGGGCGGGGGAGACGCCAGGGCCAAGCTGGAGCGGCTGTTCGCCATCGCCGCATCCGGCGACGGGCCGGTGACGGGAGTCGCCGCCGACCTTGCGGTCCGTGACTGGGCCCGGCGGGACGAAGCCGTCGCCCGGCGGCTCCGGCGCGTCGACAACCGGCGCATGGAGTACCTGCGTTCGCTGTTCTCCTCCTTCTGCCCCGACGAGGGCGAGGTCGAGGTCCGCTGCATGCTCGCCGCCTCGCTGCGCATCGGCAGCCACTTCATCGCCGCCGACCACGGCACGCGCAGCCGCGCCGAGGTGATGGAGCTGACCAGGAGACGGCTCCTGGCGTAGGTGCCCGGCAGTGACGCTGACGGTGCGTCACCGTGCGCCCTGCTGTACCTACTAGTATGTACGATCATGGTCGTGAGCACGGGAGAGCGGCGCGCCCGCCGTCCCCGCGTACGGAAAAGAGGAGTACTGGCATGCCGTTTGTCCGCATTGACGCACTCGGAGCCGACCGCGACCGCCTGGAGGCGCTCGGCCGCGCCGTGCACGACGCCCTGGTGGAGACGATCGGCATCCCGGCCGACGACCTGTTCCAGGTCCTGGTCGGGCACGACGGGGTCAACAGCACGATGCGCTACGAGGATTACCTGGGCATCCACCGTGACGAGGGCGTCGTGTTCGTCGCGATCACCATGCGTTCGGGCCGGACGCCCGCGCAGAAGCAGGCGCTGTACCGGCGCATCGCCGAGCTCGCCCAGGAGTACGCGGGCACCGAACCGCGGAACGTGCTCGTCACCCTGGCCGAGAACGAGACGATCGACTGGTCGTTCGGCAACGGAGTGGCCCAGTACGCCGCTTCCTCCGAATAGGCCCGCCCGCCAGCCGCGATCAGGTGCACGACAATTCAAGAGGGTGTATTCGCCGCTGCCGCCCATTAGCCTGACCGGTCAAAATGACGAGTCATTGCCGGTGATGTGAGCGTTCCGTGACAAGATCGAAGGTGGTCGACAACGGCTCCGGCAGTAATTCCCCCGACGGGAAATTGCTCCGCAATTGATGGAACCGCTGGGCCTGTCGCGGCGTTTTGTCCTTCCGAATACCGGTGATCTCAGGGAGGAACGGCGTCTTGCACACCTTTGGAGCGGGTACGGAGGCAGAGCGGTGACCACCCCCGAATCGACTGGGCGTCAGGGACGTGCGTCCGAGGCCGGTGCGCCGCCTCATGAACCGCCCACCCTTCTGGCCGAACCGGCGAATGCGCCGCCGCCTCCGCCGGCCGCATTCCGGCCGGCCGGAATGCGGCCGAAGGTCTGGGCGGTGTCGGCACTTCTGCTCCTCCTCGTGGCATTGGCGGTACAGGTCTTGCGTCCCCTGCCCACCCCGACCCTGTCGCTCTCCGCGGATGCGACGTACACCTTCGAGGGCGGCAGACCCTCGCTGCCCTGGCCCGCGGAGGGGCAGGGCTGGATGTCCGTCGCCGGCCTGGGGACCATGGACCGGTTCGGCGAGCAGAATCCCGTGCCGATCGGCTCCGTGGCCAAGGCCATGACCGCATACGTCATCCTCCGGGAACACCCGCTGCAGCCCGGCGCGGACGGCCCGTCCGTCACCGTCGACGCGACGGCCCAGAAAGAGGGCGGCTATGACGCCGCCGGGGAGTCGACGCTGAACACGGTGAAGGAGAACGACAGGCTCTCGCTGAAGGATGCCCTGTCGGCTCTCATGATTCCGTCGGCGAACAACATCGCCCGCCTGCTGGCACGCTGGGACTCCACGTCCGAGGAGGAATTCGTCGGCAAGATGAACGCCGCGGCCAAGAAGCTCGGAATGGACCGCACCACCTACACCGACCCCTCCGGGCTGAAGGAGACCACGGTCAGCACCGCCGAGGACCAGGTGAAGCTGGGCAACGAGCTCGTGAAAATCAAGGCGTTGACGGACATCACCAGGCTTCCGCAGTGGAAGGATCCCTCGGGCAAGACCTGGCGGAATTTCAACGGACTCGTGCCCTTCGACAATGCGATCGGTATCAAGACCGGGTCGACCACCAAGGCCGGCGGCAATCTGCTGTTCGCCGCCACCAGGAGGACCGGCGAAAGGACGGTGACCGTGGTGGGCGCCATCCTGGGCCAGCACAGGTCGCCGGTCATCGACACCGTCAACGCCGTCAGCAGGACGGCGATGGTCGCGGCCCAGAAGGCCCTGCAGGAGCGGGCCGTGATGGACAAGGGAACCGTCGTGGGCCACGTCGACGACGGCCTCGGCGGCCGGACACCGGTCGTCACGTCCGAACCCGTGTCCGCCGTCGGCTGGACCGGCCTCACCGTGAAACTGAAACTCGGCGACGGCGGCACGACGATTCCGCACACGGCCCGCGCCGGAAAGAAGGTCGGAGTGCTGAGCATCGGCGACGGCACCGGCAGCGCGGTCGAAGTCCCCGTCGAGCTCCAACGGGACCTCGAGGAGCCGGGGACGGGCGCCAGGCTGACCCGCCTGGGCTGAATCGCACCGGAAGGATGATCGCGCGCCGCCGGACGGATGATGTGGTTCTTCCATGGGTACCGTGCTGGCCGGAGGAGACACGGCTTCCGCTCCGGGCGGCAATGCCGGGAACCCTCAACGAGTCCACAGTTTCCGGGAGTTCATCCATGGCACAAAAGGTGCAGGTTCTGCTGATCGACGACCTCGACGGCGGCGAGGCGCACGAAACGGTGACGTTCGCGATGGACGGCAAGAGTTACGAGATCGACCTGAGCGAGGCGAATGCCCAGAAACTGCGGGAATCCCTCGCCGAGTTCATGAGGGCCGGCCGCAAGACCGGCGGCCGGCCCGGCGGGCGGGGAAAGCCCCGCACCACCGCGGTCGGCAGCCCCGACACGGCGAAAGTTCGCGCGTGGGCCAAGGAGAACGGCTACAGCCTGAACGACCGGGGCCGGGTGCCCGCCGAGATCCGCGAGGCCTACGGCAAGGCCAACGTGTGAGTCACCGGCCGTGGCCCCCGGCCCGCGGCCCGGGCACCCGGGCAATGGCCGCAAGACTTCACGGCGTCAGGGGCTCAAGGAGCCGTGACGTCAAGGCGTCATGGCTTCAAGCCCGCAGTCCCGTGGCCAGCCGGGCGAGGGCGGCGGCCTCCGGACTGCCGTCCTCGGCGCTGAACACGTGCACGACCAGACCCGTCTCGCCGGGCGCGGCCGGCACGTGCAGCGTCTCGTAGTCCAGGGTCAGCAGCCCGGCCGCCGGATGCTGCAGTCGCTTGTGCCCCGCCGCGCACGTCACGACCTCACCACTGGCCCAGATCCGCCGGAACTCGGCGCTGTGCGCGGACAGTTCGATCACGAGCCCGGTCAGCTCCACGTCGCCGGGATAGCACCCCGTCGAGACCCGCAGCATGCCCGCGGCCTCCGCGGCCCGCGTCTCCCACTCGGGGTGGACGGCCCGGGAGGCCGGGTCGAGGAAGAGGAACCTGGCCTGGTTGCGGTCGCGGCGGGCCGGATCGGCCAGGCCTCCCAGCAGTTCGGAACCGAGGCCGTTCCAGGCGACCACGTCGAGGCGGTGGTTCGTCGCGAAGGCCGGGAGGCCGTCCATGCCGTCCAGCATCCGCTGCAGCAGGGGGCTGACCCGGGCCGTGGGCGCGGGGCATCTCCTGTTCCCGGCCAGGGTGGCGAGGTGGTGCCGCTCCGCCGCGTCGAGGCCGAGCGCCGTGGCGAGCGCGTCGAGCACCTCGGGGGAGGGCTGCGTGGCCCGGCCCTGTTCGAGGCGCACGTAGTAGTCCACGCTGATCCCGGCGAGCTGCGACAGCTCCTCGCGGCGCAGCCCGCGCACCCGCCGCCGACGGCCGCCGTCGATGCCGACGTGCTCCGGCGCGACGCGCCCCCGGCGGGCGCGCAGAAAGCTGCCGAGCGCCCGCCGGTCGTCACCGATCCCGTCGACGCGGTCGTGCCTGCCACTGTCTCCGCCACTGGTCGTGATGCGGTCGTCTGCGCCCCTCATGCGCTCAAGTATGAGGGGCCCTCGCAGTACCAGGATCACGGATCCGCTGGTTGAACAGGATGCTGGCTGCCCGGCCGCGCCCGGGGGAGGGTGAGCGGCATGAACGAAGCAGCACCCCAGCAGAAGAAGATCCTCGTCGTCAGCGCCCACCCGGAACCCCGCTCGCTCAACGCCGCCCTGACCGCCTTCGCGGTCGAACACCTGCGGGCGGCGGGGCACGAGGTGCAGGTGTCCGACCTCTACGCGATGAAGTGGAAGTCCGCGGTGGACGCCGACGACTTCCCCGGCCACGCCCCGGACCGGCGCCTGGCGGTCATGGCCGCATCCCAGGACGCCACGCTGGACGGGCGGCTGTCGCCGGACATCGCGGCCGAGCAGGAGAAGGTGCGCTGGTCGGACGCGGTGATCCTGCAGTTCCCGCTGTGGTGGTTCTCGGTGCCCGCGATCCTGAAGGGCTGGATCGACCGGGTGTTCACCGCCGGATTCGGCTACGGTCCGGAGGTCCCCCCGCCCTACAGCGAGGGCGCGCTGGCAGGGCGGCGGGCGATGGTGTCGGTGACCGCCGGTGCCCGGGAGACGGCCTTCTCCGACCGGGGCATCCACGGGCGGCTGGAGGACGTCCTCCACCCGGTGCAGCACGGCCTGTTCTGGTTCACCGGCATGGCACCGCTCGAACCGTTCGCGGTGTTCGGCTCGAACCAGCTGCCGGACGAGCGGTTCGTGGCGGCGACGCAGGCGTACGCCCGACGGCTCGACGGGCTCTTCACGGACGAGCCCGTCGCGTTCCGGTCGCTCGTCGGCGGCGACTACGACCACGACATGCGGCTGCTCCCGGGAACGGAGGCGCCGGGGACGGGCGGACTGGACCTCCACGTCCGTCCCGCCGGCTGAAGCACCCGCACAGGGCGCGGCCGTTCCGTACCTGCACCCGCCGGGGCGGTACGGACGGGCCGCGCCCTTCCACCGCATCGTCAGGCGGCGGTGCGGTCACGGACGTAGGGCCGCGTCATGATCTCCATGTTGTGGCCGTCGCGCACAAGGGGGAGATGAAGACACGAAGAGGAAGGGCGGGGCTCTGGCCCGCCTCGCGCTCAAGCCGAGGCCGGGTGCCCTACTCGTGCATGGCCCATGGCCGACCCGGCAGTCACCCGAGGGATCGTAATGATCATCACTGGCCGGGGCAAGAGGGGATCCCGGCCGCCGGCCGCCGGGCCGCCTGCATGCGGTCGAGTGCCTCCTCCGCCTCGGCGACCAGCGCGGCGACGAGCTCGGCCGCCGGTCGCACGTCCGCGACGAGATCGACGGCCTCGCCGGCCCACACCGGGGCGACGTCCAGGTCACCGCGAGCCGCGGCGTCGCGGTAGGCCCGCCGGGCCGCGGCGTCCGCGCGCAGCTCGTCCCGCAGTTCGTCCTCGCGCCCGCGCCACTGCTCCAGGCACCCGTTGCGCAGGGTCCGGGCCGAGTAGCGGCCGGGCCAGCCCGCGCCGCGGGCGATGTCCAGGACGCGGTTGCGCTCGGTGTCCTCGGCACGGGCCCCGGCGAGCGCCGCGCGGACGCCGGGAGCGACCAGCGCTTCGACGGCGGCCTGGAACCGGGTCCCGACGAGGACGCCCTGCGCCCCGAGCGCCAGGCACGCCGCCATCCCGCGCCCGTCGCCGATCCCGCCCGCGCCGAGCACCGGGACGTGCCCGGCGAGATCGACCACCGCCGGAACGAACGGCAACGTCCCCCGCCCCCGCACGCCTCCGTGCCCGCCGGCCTCGGTGCCCTGCGCGACGATCGCATCGGCGCCCGCATCGACGGCACGACGGGCCTCGTCGAGATCGGTGACCTGCACGATCAACAGGGCTCCCGCGGCGTGCACCTGGTCGGTGTACGGAGCAGGGTCCCCGAAGGAGAGCATCACGGCCGCCGGACCGTGGGCCAGCGCCCGGTCGACGACGCCGTGGTCGACGGCCCAGGTCAGGAATCCCACCCCCCAAGGCTTCGCCGTCCGCCCCGCGACCAGGGCCAGTTCACGCTCGAGCCACTCCGGCTCGCCCCGCCCGCCGCCGACCAGCCCGAGCCCGCCGGCGTCGGAGACGGCAGCGGCCAGGGCGCCGCCCGCGATCCCGCCCATGGGTGCCAGCACGACCGGGTGCCGGACGGACAGGAGACCGGTGAACGCGGTGGAGAACGACATGCCGTCAGTGTGACGGGACCAGGTTGTTTCCGGGGCATCAAGGATGAGTCAAGCGATGGGGCTTGCGCGGTGCGGTACCGCTAGGCTCGAACACGTGAGGCCCTCGTTCGGTGAGGCCTTTTGACGGCTACGCCGTGTGTGTTCCGGCGCCTGTGCGCGCCCCGGCCGGGAGGAGGCGAGAGACATGGATGGCAGCAGTTGCAGTAGTCCGGGCCACAGTCGGCCCCGTATCCGTACGTCCTTGCCGGCCTCCGGTACCCGGTAACTTCCTTTCCTGCGCGCCCCGTTGCGCCGCGCCCGCAGAGAGGGCGTTGCCGCGCGCTCCGGTGCCTGCGGACGGACTCCCCATGACACCCCTGGGCGGCGGTTGCCACCTATCCTCTCCCGCCGCCCGGGGGCCAGGACCCATCACCGAACCCACCGACAAGGAGGGCTCACCGCCGTGCGCCTTCTCAACCGCCCCACCGGCCCTTGCGTGACCCTGACCCTGAACGACGGCGCCGAGCGCCTCTACCTGCTCGACGACCCGGACGAGCACGCGGCGGCAGGAACCGGGCGCGCGGTCTACGACCCGTACGTGCACCTCGCCTACCTGCTCGCCCGCCAGGGCCACGACGCCCGCTGGCTGGCCCGGTTCACCGACCTGCCGCTGACCGCGACGCACCACATTGCCGATGCGGCCGCCCTGTCCCGCGTCTGACCGACCACGCATGCCCTGCACCGGGCATGCCGCCTCACGGAGGTGACCTTCATGTCCGCACTGACCGTCTTCCACATCCGCCACGCGCAGCCGCACATCGCCCCGGCCGTGCGTGCCATTCTCCGCAAGGCCGTCACGCGCGTCGCAACCGGCGCCGTCCACAACCCGGTTCTGCAGGTTCTTGGCGCTCCCGCCCACGCCCGCACGGCAGTCGGGCACACCACCCCCAGGCCTCCGCGCACTCACCGGCACGCGGATCGGTGACCGCGGGAACGGAGAAGCATCATGACAGTCGAGACCATCAGCGACTTCACCCTCAGCGGCGTGCACCACATCCAACTGTCCATCCCGCCGGGCGGTGAGGGCCTGAGCCGGGTGTTCTGGGGCGACCTGCTCGGGATGAGCGAGCTGGAGAAGCCCATCGAACTGGGCAGCCTGGGCGGGTGCTGGTTCCGCGGCGGCGAACTGGAGGTCCGCCTGATCGTGGAGACCGACTTCCGCCCGTTCCGCAAGGCACACCCGGCCATCCTGGTGCACTGCCTGGGTGACCTCGCCCGCCGCCTGGAGGACAAGGGCCACCCTGTCACCTGGGACGAGGGCACCCCGGGCTTCGACCGCTTCCACACCTTCGACAAGGTCGGCAACCGGCTCGAGTTCCTGGAACCGCGCAACTCCTTCTGAGGCGTTCCGCTGCGGGGGCGGGCTCAGCCACCCGCCCCCGGGTCCGCGCGGCCGAGTTCGACCCGCAGGAACTCCGCCGCCACCGGCGGCTGTCCGGCCTGCACCAGCCACGCCTCCCCGGTCCCGCCGCCCGCCACGATCGACGCCACCGCTTCGGCGACCTCCGCCGGATCGGCGATGGCCAGGCCGAACTCCAGGACCTTGTCGCGCACCGGCGCGATCATCGGGGTGTCGACGAACCCCGGGCACACCGCGTTGATCGTGACGCCGGACCCGGCCCAGGCAGGCGCCAGCGAGCGGACCAGGCCGATCACGGCGTGTTTGGCCGCCGAGTAGACCGGGTCCATCGGGGACGGCGCCACGCCGGCGAGGCTGGACGTCACCACGACCGCACCCCCGCCCGCCGCGGCAAGCACCGGCAACGCCGCGTTCATGCCGAACATCGCGCCGTCGACGACGACGGCCAGAACGCGCCGATAGCGCTCCGGATCGAAGTCCGCACCCACCCCGCCCCCGCCGCCGGCCCCGGCGTTGAGGTGGACGACGTCCAGGCCGCCGAACTCCGCCACCGCGAACTCGACGGCGGCCCGGTTGTCCGCTTCGCGGGTGACGTCGGTGCGCACGAAGGCCCCGCCGGTCTCCTCGGCGACGGCCGCACCCGCCGCGTCGTCCAGGTCCGCGATCACCACGCGGGCACCGCCCCGGGCGAACCGCCTGGCCACCGCCGCACCGATGCCGCTCGCCCCGCCGGTCACCAACACCACGTCCGTCATGAGTCCCCCTCGCGTCCGGTCCCGGCCTGCCCCCGACGGGCTGCAGACCTGGCTGCCCGCCTCCAGGATCACGTACACCGCCGTGTCCTGCACTCCGCTGGTCAGCGGCCCCCGCGCCGCAGCGGAAACATCACGCACGCACAGGCGACGGCCAGGGGGACGGCCGTCACCAGCGCCACTCCGGTCACATCGAGCCCGCCGCCGCTTCCCGTTCCGCCCTCGGAGCCCAGGAGGGTGCCCGTGATCAGGAAGAGGACCATGTTGTTCCCGCCGTGGGCCAGGCTCACGACCCAGATGCTGCGGCTTCGCGTGAACAGCCACGCGAGCAGGACCTCCTGGAGCAGGAAGCTCCCCGTCCACACCGCCAGGCCGGTCAGGGGACGGGGGAAGGAGATGTAGTCGGTGAGGGCCAGCGGAAAGTGCCACGACGCCCAGACGAGGCCGGTGACGGCGGTCGCCAGGGCCGGGCGCCCCGGGAACAGCCGCTGTCTGAGGCAGCCGGTCCAGCCGAATTCCTCGCCCGCGTAGACCGGCGTCAGGAGCGGGACCACGAGCATGAGGACCACGACGAAGGCCCAGACGGGCATGCCGCCCGCGAGTTCGCCGAGCGCGGAGAGGTCCGGGTGCCACAGTCCCAGCACCGCCGCCAGTCCGCACGAGGCCGCCGCGATGACCAGCGGGCCCAGCCAGGCGGCCGCGTAGTACGGCCAGGCGCTCCTCAGGCGCAGAGCCAGGCCCGCGCCGGCGAAGCCCTCCCTCGTGATCCAGCGGCGCACCACGAACGCGGCCAGCGCCGGCATGATGCCGAACGGCAGTTGGGCCAGCGGGTCGATCATCGACAGTCTGCACCCGAAGTGCGCGGTGAGGATGTAGGTCCAGCTTCCGCCGAAGGCCATGGCCAGGAAGCAGACCGTCCCCTTGGCCCTCGAGCCCGCCTTCAAAGCATCGGCCGTCAGGGCCGCTTGCTGCTGATTTCTCTTTTCCGTCTTCGTCCCGAGCATGCCGCCAGCCTCACGTCGGCGACGTGCCCCGCACATCGCGGCCGCGAGGGAATCCGGATCTGGCTCGCACGGGGGAGGCGGCAGGGCGATCTTGCTTGGGATACTTCCGGCCGTGCATGTTCTGATACGTCCGCTGCTGTCCGCGAGCGCCTGGCGGGGCCCGCTGCACCTGTTGCTCGGCGCGGCCGTCGTGCTGCTGCCGTCGCCCGTGGCGGTACTGGCGGCCGCAGCGGTTCCGCAGGCCTGGCGGCCGGCCGTCTTCCCGGCCGCCCTCGCCGTGCTCACGGCGGCCCTCGGCCTGCCCCGCGTCGCGCGCCGGCTCTCCGTGACGCCGGCCAACTGCCTGCTCGGTACGGACCTTCCGGCCCCCGCCCCCGACGCGTCCGGCACCGGCCCCGGGTGGCCGAACAGGTTCCGTACGTCCGCGTGGCTGCTGCTGCACGCCGTGACCGGTGGTGCTGCGACCGCCGTCGCGGCGCCCCTGCTGATGACGGCCTTCGCCCTGCCCGCCGTATGGCTGCGCGGCGGCGACCGGATCACGGTTCTCGCGGACGTCGACGTGGCGGGTGGAGTGCGGGGCTCGTGGACCGTCCCGGCCGCCGCCGTCCTCCTCGTCCTGGCCTGCCTCGTGGGCAGGGCGGCGACCGCGCT
Source organism: Streptomyces sp. AM25 (assembly GCF_058146165.1). Lineage (NCBI taxonomy): Bacteria > Bacillati > Actinomycetota > Actinomycetes > Kitasatosporales > Streptomycetaceae > Streptomyces > Streptomyces sp. AM25. The sequence goes on from NZ_JBKIWN010000140.1 coordinate 35,209, forward strand.
CCTGCGCCGGCTCGCGCCGTCGCTGCTCGGTCACCGGCCCGCCGAACGGCTTGCCGTACTCGAGGAACAGATGCGGATGCTGGCCCAGCGCAACCGGCTCGCCCAGGAGTTGCACGACTCCATCGGCCACACCCTCACATCTTCGACCACCCAGGCGGCCGTGGCGCGGGAGTTGATGACCAGCGACCCGGCGCGGGCGCGCCGTGCGCTCGTCAGCCTGGAGGAGGTGTCGCGCGCGGCGCTGGACGACCTCGACCACGTCCTCGGCCTCCTCCGGGACGGCCGGGCACCGACCGCCCCGCCCCTCTCCCTCGCCGACCTTCCCGCCCTGCTGGACCGGGTCCGCGGGGCCGGCACGGAGCTGCGCGCCGACGTCACCGGGGACCTGACGCACGTCCCGGCGACCGTCTCCCGCGAGGCCTACCGCATCGTCCAGGAAGGGCTGACCAACGCGCTGCGGCACGCCTCCCGGGCACCGGTCGGGCTGCGGGTCGCGGTCACGCGCGACCGGCTCGAACTGGAAATCACCAATCCGCTCACCGGGCACGGCGCCGTGGCATCTCGTACGGCGCGTACGGGACTCGGGGGCCGCAGGCGGGGCTCGGGCCTGGCCGGTGCGGCCGAGCGGGTGGCGCTGCTGCGGGGCGAGTTCTCCGCGGGGCCCGTGCCGGGCGGCGACGCCGGCCGCGGAGGCACCTGCTGGCGGCTGTGCGCCCGCATCCCGCTGGGGTCCCGCCCATGACCGTGACCGTACTCGTCGCCGACGACGAAGAGATCACCCGCACCGGGCTGCAGACCCTGCTCGGGGCCCGGCCGGGCCTCGAAGTGATCGGTGGGGCCGCCGACGGCGTGGAAGCCGTGGCCCTGGCGGAACGGCTGCGCCCGGACGTCGTGCTGATGGACGTGCGGATGCCCGGGGCCGACGGGATCGAGGCCACCCGGCGCCTGCAGTCCGCACTGCCCGACCCGCCGAAGGTCGTGGTGATCACCACCTTCGAGAACGACGACCACGTCTACGACGCGCTGCGCGCCGGGGCGAGCGGCTTCGTCCTGAAGCGGGCGGCGATCGAACAGATCGCCCACGCCGTGCAGTTGGTGGCCACGACGGACTCCGTCCTGTTCCCGGACGCCGTCCGCCGGCTCGTGGCGGCCCGGCCGACGCCTCCCCGGCCGCCACGGGGGGCACCCGCGCTCACCGGCCGCGAACTGGAGATCCTCCGGCTCATGGCGACGGGCCTGTCCAACCCCGGCATCGCCGGCCGACTCGTGGTCAGCCTGGAGACCGTCAAGACGCACGTCAGCAATCTCCTGGCCAAACTCGGTGCCCGCAACCGCACCCAGGCCGTGATCCTCGCCTACGAATACGGCTTCGTGGTCCCCGGAGCCGGGCCGGTGGTGCTGGACACCCTCTGATCGGGCTTGGCGAAGTGCAGTGCGCGATCGCGCCCCGAAGGGGCGCGGGGAACTGCGCGAACAGCCACGACGAGCCCGCAGTTGACACACTGCACTTCCCGCGGAGCGCTCAGCGCAGGCCGGCGCGCTTCGGCTGGATCAGGTCCCAGCGGTTTCCGTACAGGTCCCGGAAGACCGCGACCGTGCCGTACGGCTCGTGCCGGGGCGCCTCCTCGAACACGACCCCGGCCACTTGCATGCGCGCGTAGTCGCGGTCGAACGCGTCGGTGTTCAGGATCCAGCCCACCCGGCCCCCGGTCTGGTCCCCGACACGGGCCCGCTGCTCGTCGGTCGAGGCCTCGGCCAGGAGCAGCCCGGTCTCCCGCGCTCCCGGCGGGGCGACGACCACCCACCGCTCGGCGTCGTCCATGCGGGTGTCCTCCACGAGGTCGAAGCCGAGCGCATCCCGGTAGAAGGCGATGGCCTCGTCGTAGTCGCGCACGACAACGGTCACCAGACCGAGGTGGTTCATGTGGCGGTCGCCTTCCTGTGGAGCCTCGATGTCGGAGTCGGAGCCGAGTCTCGCACGGGTCACCGACATCCGTCCCCGGCGGGGCGCCGGCGCCGGTACGCGGAGACCGTCACCGCTGCGAGCAACGGCCCCCAGGCGACCAGGGGCAGGTAGAGGAGGCCCGCGACGACACCGCCGGCCGGGGTCATGTCGTCGTGCGGGAGCACCCACCACAGGGCGAACGGAGTCCACAGCACCGTCAGTGCGACAGCGCCCAGTCCGGCCGGTACGACGGCTGCCGGCCAGGGGACCCGGCGGCCGCCCAGCAGCGGGATCCAGTGGGGGAGGACCTCGCCCCAGGGTCTGACCAGGCCGAGCGTGAGCAGGGCGAGCGCCTCGCCGGCCAGGCTCAGGGCGACCACGTAGGCCGCACCCCGGCCGGTGGCCCCCAGCGCCGCGTAGCCGGCGCCGGTGTACCCCGCGTGGTGGCCGGCCGCCGGCAGCAGGCGCCAGATGCCGGAGGGGAGGGTGAGGAGCGGGACGACGTGGGCGGCCCGAACTGCCCAGCGTGCAGGGGACGGCAGGACGGGGAGCGGGTGCGTAGTGGTCACGTCCTGCATCGTTCCGGTGCGGCGCACCCCGCGGCGTCGCTCTCGGGGGCCGGTCCTCGTCGGGCCGTGGAAGGAGGCGCGGGCCGCCGCCTCACCTCCCAGAGGGAGACGCCCCTCGTCCCCGGCGCACGACGGCGGCCCACCCTCCTCCCCCGTGGAAGGCGGACCGCCGTGCATTTCCCCCCGTGCGGAGCCGGGCGGTGCGGGGTGGACCGTACCGCCCGGCTTCCGGGTACGACTGTGATGCGCCACATCCTCACGCGCCAGGCCACCCCGGGGAATTGGGCCATCGTGGGACGTCCCACGGCCCTGCCTGCGGAGACGCCGCAGCCGGTGAGGTCGTGGTGGGACGGCGACGGCGGCGGCGAGGTGGCCGGAAGTCGAGGATGCCATCGGGCACCTGCGGGAACCGGCGTGTGTGCATCGTCATCATGTGCGGCAGGGAGAGGCCCGCCGGTCTCGGGGGACCGCGACGCGTATGGGGTGGAACATGCGGCGTTGGAAAGAACTGCCCGGCTCACTGGACGATCGCGTACGCCAACTCGTCGTGGCGCTCCGCAGACTGAAGGACCGGAGCGGGCTGAGTCTCGCCGCACTGGCGGCCAAGACCTCGTACAGCCGCTCCTCCTGGGAGCGTTACCTCAACGGCAAACAGTTCCCGTCGCGCGACGCGGTCGAGGAACTGGCGCGCGTGTGCGCCGTCGACCCGGCCCGGCTGCTGGTGCTGCACGAACTCGCGGCGGAGGCCTGGTCGGACGGGACACCGGACGGGACAGCGGACGGGACGCCCGGCGCGGCGGCGGAGCCGGGGACGGCCGGCCGCCGTGTGCCCCGGCGGCGTTGGGTGCTTGCCGCAGCCGTGGCCGTACCGGCCGTGGCGCTGGCCGTCGCCCTGCTGCTCAGCCGCCCCTGGCAGGACGACGCGCAGGCCGGGACGCCGCGGACGGGCGCCAGCCCGTCGACGTTCGTCTACATGCCCAAACGGGCCCACCCCTGCAACGTCAAGCGCCAGGACGGCGAGTTGCGCGCCGGGTACAGCGCGACGCGCACCGCACTGATGGAGATCAACAGCACGGGCTGGGAGATCGTCGAGGCGCAGTGCCTGCTGAAGTACCACGGCTACGATCCCGGCACCGCCGACGGCGACTACGGCGAACGCTCCAAGAGCGCCGCCGAGCACTTCCAGAAGGACCACGACCTCGTGGTGGACGGCATCGTGGGGCCGGACACCTGGAAGGAACTGCGCCGATGAGCGGTGACCGCCCGCTTCCGGAGGAGGGTGCGCGACTGGCCGAGGGCCTGCGGGAGTTGCGCAGCCGTACGGGGCTGAGCCTCGCCGCGCTCGCGGAACTCACCCCGTACAGCAAGTCGTCCTGGGAGCGATACCTCAACGGCAAGAAGCTGCCGCCGAGGCACGCGGTCGAGGCCCTGTGCCGGCTGGCGGACGAGCCGGCCGGCCGGCTCCTGGCCCTGTGGGAGCTCGTGGAGCAGGGGTGGAGCGGCCGGGCGGCCGGGCCCGCGGCCCCGGCCGCGAAGGAGCCGGTTCCGGTCCCGGCCGGAAGGGGGCGGCGCCGCTCCCGCAGGACGGCCGCCCTGTCCGGTGCCGCAGCCGTGGTGGCGGCCGTCGCCGTCGTGCAGCTGTTCCTCACGGCCGGAGGGAACGGGACCGGCAGCCGGGCGGCGGGCAAGGTCGGGGTGAGCCCCTCGTACGCGCAGTCCTACGCGCCCGGTTGCACGGGGGCGGAGTGCGACGGGCGGGATCCCAACGAGATGGGCTGCGGGGCGCAGAACTTGGTGGACACGCTCACGTCCCGCCGCGCGGCCGGCGGCCAGCGGCTCGACATCCGGTACTCCGCCCGGTGCGGGGCCGTGTGGGTGCGGGCCGTGAAACTGCGCCTCGGCGACCGGGCGGAGCTGTCCCTGCCGGGCACCGAGGCCAAGCAGGTCACGGCGGCGAGCCAGCGCGACACGGAGGTCTACCTCTCGACGGCGATGACGGCCACGAACGACCCCCGCACGGCACGGGCATGCCTGATGCCTGCCGCGGGAGGCGCACCCGACTGCTTCACAGTGCCCGGTTCCTGACCCCTGGCCGGATTGGCAGGCAGCATGAATCTCCGTGTAATGTGTGCGTGTCGCCGGGGGAGTCCGGCGGACAACAGAACAAGGGGCTATAGCTCAGTTGGTAGAGCGCCTGCATGGCATGCAGGAGGTCAGGAGTTCAATTCTCCTTAGCTCCACACGGAGATCGAGAGGCCGCCGGGAACGGTGGCCTCTCGATCGTTTTCTCATGCCATGGGGTTCATCGTGCCAGGCCGAGAGCGAGCGATGCCGCGGCCAGCGCCAAATAGGCCCCGGGAAACGCCATGTTGTGGAACACCCGGGCGCGGACATGGGCGGCGACGGCGCCGGCGAAGAACAGGACCAGACCGGCCGCGGCGGCAACACCGACGGCCCCGGCCCCCAGCAGCCCCAGCGCGAGACCGGCCGCCCCGGCGGCCTTCGCCGCGCCCAGCAGCGGGAGCGCGGACGACGGAACGCGGACGGCGGCCGCATTGGCGAGAACGAACCCGGCCCCGGCGAAGTCGGCAGCGGCGATTCCCGCAGTGGCCACGATCGTGAGGACGGTGACAACCGTGTAGGCGATGAGCATGGCCACAGCCTCGCCGCACCCCCGTCCGGGCGTCCAATACCGGTGTTCATAACCTGGCGGCATGGACGTCGACACCCGGCTGTTGCGCTACTTCATCGCCGTCGCCGAGGAAGGGACCGTCACCCGCGCCGCGGAGCGCCTGTACGTGTCCCAGCCCGCGCTGACCAAACAGATCCGGCGGCTGGAGACCCTGCTCGGCGTACGGCTCTTCACCCGGTCCCCGAGCGGCATGGTGCTCACCGCACCGGGCCGAGCCCTGGCGGAGCAGGCGCCCGCGCTGCTGGCCGGCTGGGACCGCGCGCTGCGCGGGACCCGCGGCGCCGCCGCGCGGGCGGCCCGTGTGCTGCGGGTCGGATTCCTGGCCAGCGCCGCCAACGAGGCCACCCCGCACATCATCGCCGCCTTCGCCCGGCACCGGCCGGGCTGGCGCGTCGACATGCACCAGGCCGCATGGTCGGACCCGACCGCCGGCCTCGCCGCCGCGGACGTCGACGCCGCCCTGCTGCGGCTCCCCTTCCCCGGCCAGGACGCCCTGCGCGTGGAAGTGCTGTTCACCGAACCCCGCTGGGTCGCGCTCCCCGCAGCGCACCCGCTCGCCGTACGCGAGTGCATCCCCTTCCACGACCTGTGGCACGAGCCCTTCGTGGCGGCCCCGCCCGAAACGGGCGGCTGGCGCGACCACTGGCTCGCCGCCGACGAACGCGACGGCCACCCGGTCCGCATCGGCGCCGTCACCGACCAGCCCGACGCCTGGCTCAGCGCCATCGCCAACGGCTACGGCATCGCTCTCGCCCCCGCATCCGCCGCCCGCTTCCACGCCCGCCCCGGCATCACCTACCGGCCCGTCAGCGGCGTCGGCCCCAGCCGGGTCGCCGTCGCCTGGGCACCCGCCGGCGACACCGACCCCGCCGTCCGGGACTTCGTCCGGTGCTGCCTGGACAACAGGCCGGCGCCCGGCGACGGGATCACCCCCTGACCGACGGGGCACGCGGCCAATGCGATCTTTGCGGGCCGCGTCCCGTTACCGTTCGGAAACGGGAGCCGACGCCGAGGAGCGATGATGCCGGATCCGACCAGTGACCAGCCCGACGAGTCCCGGCTCCGGCGCTGGCGGGAACTGCTGCAGAGCGAGCGCGAAGCGGCCGCGCTCTACGAGCGCCTGGCACAGGCCGAGACCGGTGAACGGCGCGAGGTCCTGCGGGAGCTCGCCGGCGTCGAGCGGCGGCACGCCGCGCACTGGGAGAGCAGGCTGCGGGCCGCCGGAGCGGAGGTGCCCCCGCCCGGCGCCGTGCCGCTGCGCACCCGCCTGCTGGGCCGGATCGCGGACCACTGGTCCGTGGCGGCCGTCCTGCCCCTGGTGGAACGGTCGGAGAAGGCCGACGCCGGCACCTACGACGCCGAACCGGACGCCGCACCCGGCATGGCGGGGGAGGAACGGGGTCACGCCCGTACGCTCTCCCACCTCAGCGAGAGCCGCCCCAGCGCCAGGGAGGGCATCGCCCGCCGCGAGACCTGGCACCGGGGCGACCGCTCGGGCGCGCTGCGGGCCGCCGTCTTCGGCGTCAGCGACGGCCTGGTCTCCAACACCGCCCTGGTCATGGGCTTCGCCGGGTCCGGCTCCTCCCGCACCGCCATCGTGCTGGCCGGCGTGGCGGGGCTGCTGGCCGGTTCCTTCTCGATGGCGGCGGGCGAGTACGTCTCGATGTCCGGGCAACGGGAGATGTACGAGCGGGAGATCGGCCTGGAGAGCCAGGAACTGGAGGAGGACCCCGAGTCCGAGCGCGAGGAACTGGTGCTGCTCTACCGCGCGAAGGGATTGAGCAAGCAGGAGGCGGGGAAGGTCGCGGACACCATCATGGCCGACCGGGACGTCGCCCTGGACACCCTGGCCAGGGAGGAACTCGGCCTCGACCCCGACGCCTTGGGATCGCCCTGGTCGGCCGCCGGGTCGAGCATGCTCACCTTCGCGCTGGGCGCGCTGGTCGTCATCCTCCCGTTCCTCGTCACCGGCGGGGCGGCGGCCCTCGTCGCCGCGGTGTGCCTGTTCCTCGTCGCGCTCGCCGTCGTCGGGGCGGGCATCGGGCTGCTCAACGGCCGCTCGGCCTGGCGCTCGGCGGCCCGGCAGGTCCTCGTCGGCGCACTAGCGGCGGCCGTCACCTTCGTCGTCGGCCGGCTGATCGGCACGTCCGTCTCGTGAACGGGACGACCGCCCGCTACCTGGAGCTGTGCCGCACGGACCGCAGCGGACTGCGGAACGCCGTGGCCGAGGCCGAGTTGCCGGTGTCCCTGCGGGACGCACGGCTGCTGGCCCGGCCGCTGTTCGTCGACGAATCCGCCCTGCAGGCGGCGGCCGACGACCTGTTGTCCCTCTTCGACATCCTGGCCTCGCTGCCCGACCGCCTCTTCGACGGCGACCTCGACGCGTACTGCGCCGCCGTGGGCGGCGCACCGGGCCTCGCCCCCCTGCTGCGGCGCTGGACACCGCAGCAGCCGCGGGCCCGGTTCGGGAGGGCCGACCTCTACCGCGGCGAACACGGCTTCTCCTTGCTGGAGTTCAACATCGCCGGGGGAGTCGGCGGATTCGAGCTCGGCGAACTGCCGCGCACGCTGCTGGCCAATGAGGACTTCGCCCGCTTCGCCGGGGAACACGCGCTGCGCCACGTACGCACCGGGGAACACCTCGCCGCGACGCTGCGGGCCGTGGCACCGCGCCCGTCCCCGGTGGTGGCGCTGGTGTGCGCCCCCGGCGCCCTCGCCCGCTACCGGCAGCCGCTGGCCCCCACCGTCGAGGTGCTGCGGGAGCACGGACTGGACGTGCTCCTCGGCGAGTTGGGCGACGTGCGGGACAACGGGGGAAAACTGTTCGTCGGCGGGATCCGGGTCGACATGGTGCTGCGCTACTTCGCCCCCGACGAGACGGCCGGCTGCGAGGAAGGCGTCGACGCGATCCTGCGCGCCGAGCGGGCGGGCAACGCGACCCTGTGGACCGGAATGGACGGCACCCTCTTCTCCAACAAGGGCGCTCTCGCGCTGCTGTCCGATCCTCGCTGCGACGCCGTCCTGTCCGCGCAGGAGCGCCGGCTGACGGACCGGATCCTGCCGTGGACCAGACTGCTGACCCCCTCGCTGGTCGACCGGTGCGTGGCCGAGCGCGAACACCTCGCCCTCAAACCCTGCTGGGGACGCGCGGGTACGGGAGTCGTCGCCGGGTGGGCCTGCCCGGAACGGGACTGGGCCGATGCCCTGCACCGGCACGCCGGACGCGGGTACGTCGTACAGCGGAGGGTCGTCCCCTCCGTCGAGCCCGTGGTCGACCCCGCAACGGGGGCGACCGAGGACTGGACGCCGGTGTGGGGGCTGTTCGTCACCCCGCACGGGTACGGGGGCAACGCCGTCCGCGCGCAGCCGGCCACGGGCGGCGGCGTCATCGGCTACAGCACCGACACCGCCACCCGGGCCACCGTCGCCTTCGGCCGTGGCTAGGTTCTGCCGGGCTCCGCCGCCGTCGCCCCGTGCAGCAGGCTGGGATGACCTGCCCAATGCGGCGCACGCAGGGCGGTCTTGTCGACCTTGCCGATGGGGGTCAGGGGCAGCGCGTCGACGAACTCGAAGCTCGCGGGGAGGTAGACGGGACGCTCCAGCTCGTCCAGCACGCGCTTGCGCAGCTCCTCCTCGTCGGGAGGGCTGGCCCCGGGGCCGGTGGCGACGACGGCGTGCACGGCCTGGCCGTAGAGCGGGTGGGGGACCGGGATCACAGCGGCGGCCCGCACCGCCGGGTGGGTGGCGAGCGCGTTCTCCACCAGCGGCGAGTAGATGGCGGAGCCCGACTCCCCGGTGATGATCACGTCGTTGCGGCGGTCCAGGAGGTAGAAGTAGCCCTCCTCGTCCCGGTATCCCAGGTCCCCGGTGCGCAGCCAGCCGTCCGGGTGGAACGCGGCGGCGGTGGCCTCCGGCTGGTTGACGTAGCACTCCATGACCCGCGGCCCCCGCGTGCAGACCTCGCCGACCTGCCCCGGCGGCAGGGGCAGGCCCTGCTCGTCCCGGATGCCCGCCTCCATGTCGGGGAACGGGCGCCCGGCCGAGCGCAGCAGCCTGCCGTCGTCCACGGTGTGGTCGGGCGCGTCCAGCGCGGTGATGCCGAACGCCTCGGTCATGCCGTAGAGCTGCCACAGCACCGGGCCGAACCGGTCGAGGGCCTGCCGGGCCCGGTCCGGGGTGATCGGACTGGCCCCGTACATGATCCGGCGCAGGCCCGAGCAGTCCACGCCGGCCAGCGCGGGGTGGTCGAGCAGCCGGTAGAGCGTCGGAGGCATCAGCATCATCGCCGTGATCCGCTCGCTCGCCAGCGCCGCGGTCACGGCCTCCGGCGTGAAGCGGTCCAGCAGCAGGACCGTGCTGCCCCGGGCCAGGCTGGTGAGCGCGTACAGGCCCCCGACGTGGGCGATCTGACTGGTCACCAGCATCCGCACCGGCTCGGACAGGAACGGATGCTCCAGGATCGTCCGGTACAGCCGGTGCCGGTGCAGCACGCACTTGGTGAGTCCGGTGGTGCCTCCGGTGCACAGCACCGTCTCCACCTGCCCGGCCTCCGCCCACTCCGGGTCCGCGGGCGGGCGCGCCTGTCGGACGACGGCCATCAGGTCCTTCGCGGGCCCCTCGGGCCCCAGCGACCACAGCTGCGCCCCGGTGAACGCGGCCGTCACCGCCTCCGCGCACGGCGGCGAGATCCGGTCGTCCACGATCAGCACGTCGGCGGGGACGTTCGCCGCGATGCTGGCGTACTCGGCCGGCCCCCGGTCCGCGGGCATCGGCAGGTACCGGGCCCCGGCCAGATGCGCGGCGAAGGGCACGCACACCGCCTCGGCCCGGTTGCCGCTGGCCAGCGCCACCGTCTTCCCCGGCCCCAGACCGAGCGACCGGAGCACCGTGGCCATGCGCCGCACCGTCTCGCCCAACTCCGCATAGGTCATCCGGTGGCCGCCGTGCACGACGGCCTCCCGGTTCCCGTGACGGGGGAATTCCTCGTCCACCAGCCAGGCGGCATAACTGCGCTCTCTCGCGTCGCCCGTGGCGCCCATGAACCATCCTTTTCGCCGAACCGAATTCACCGTTCATTCACACGTTCCTGCAACCGACAACGTGTCTCATACGGCGCCCGGGAAGACCGTCCGACTTTCGGATTCCCCCGGCATGGTCACTCCGGTGGGCGATCGATCGGGTGGCATCCCGGGGCTCCCGGACCCCGTGGCACCGGCGTTACAGTCGGCGTGGGTGGCTGTCGAGCGTCCCTGGTGACCCCTGGTGACCTTGGAAAAGGGACGGGAAGGACGTGAGCCGTGAACGGACGGTCCAGGAGACCCCGGATAGGACGCCGCGGCCTGCTGAGCGGGGCACTGGCCGGCGGAGTCGCCGTGACGGCCGGGAACGCCCTCTTCGCCCAGGAGGCCCAGGCGCGTACGGGAAGGGCGGACGGCTGCCCGGTGCACCGTCCCAGGCTCCACACCCGGGAGGAATGGAAGGCCGTTCCGCCCACCGACCCCGGCGGCGTGAAAGTGGAACCCTTCGCACCGGCATTGATCGTGGTGCACCACATGGACTATCCGAACTCCACGGACTACTCGCTGGAGCACGCATTCCAGCTGTCCAGGGACTGCCAGTACGACCACATGCACAACAACGGGTGGAACGACACAGGTCAGCAACTGACCATCAGCCGCGGCGGATTCCTCATGGAGGGCAGATACCGGTCCGCCCGGTCGATCCGGCGCGGAGAGCACGTCATCGGCGCGCAGGTGGCCAACTGGAACACCGCGAGCATCGGGATAGAGAACGAGGGCACCTACATCACCGAACTCCCGCCCGCCGCGCAGTGGCGGACGCTCGTCGCCACGTGCGCCTGGCTGTGCGACCGGTACGGCCTCTCCCCGATGACCGCGATCGTCGGGCACCGCGACCTCAACCAGCCCGGCACCCCCCTCGTCACCGAGTGCCCGGGCAACGCCCTCTACAAGAAGCTCCCCGAGCTGCGCGCGAACGTCGCCACGGCCATGGGGCTCCCGGTCGGGGACGGCTCCGCCAACCATGTGACGGAGGACATGCCGTCCGTGCGGGGCACCCGGGAGAAGGATCACGGGCCTGCGACGGGGCCGCTGGACCCCACCCGGTGACGGGAACCATGGCGGTGGGTCCGGGAGCTGAGCGGTGACGAAGCAGTGGGCCATGGAACAGAGGTGACGTCGTGCCCTACTTGGTGTTCGTCGGCTGTCTCGCCGCGGTGATGGGCTTCTTCACCTGGCTCGCGGTCCTGGCCCGACGCCGTGGCGTCGCCGGTTCGGCCGTCCGTGCGGCGCTCGCCTCCTACGAGGAGGGCATGCGGATCACCGCCTACGACGCCCACTACGAGGTGCGGGCGCAAGCCGAACGCCAGGCGCCCGTCGTCTCGCCCGACGCCCCGCCGTGGGGCGGCCGACATGCTGTGGGCCCGGGCCGGGCGGACGGGCCGGCCCGCCGCCGCCCGGCCGTCGGCCGTCTTCGGCGCAGGCTCGGGCGGACGATGCGTCGCTTTCGGCGATGACGGCGGACGATCCCGGGTGCCGCACCGCCCTGTCAGTCCGCCCGCCCCAGTTCCAGCGCCAGCACCCCCGCCACCACCAGCACGATGCCGCCGATCTGCGTCCACGTCAGCCGGTCGCCGAAGCACACCGCGCCGATGACCGACACCAGCGTCACGCCGATCGCCGACCAGATGCCGTACGCCACCCCCAGGGCCAGGCCCCGGTTCAGCACCCGGGAGAGCAGGCAGAACGCGGCGACGTAGCCGACGACCACGACGGCGGACGGGAGGAGTCTGCTGAAGCCGTGCGAGGCGCGCAGCGCCACGGTGGCGGTGACCTCGGCGCCGATCGCGCCCGCGAGCAGCCACCACACCATCAGCGGACCGTGAAGGTCGTGATCACCGCGGCGTGGTCCGACGGCCACACGTTGTCCGCGACGTCCGGGCAGGGACGCGGGGCACCGGTGACGAGGGTGACGGAGTCCTCGACGGCGAGGCCGCTTCCGGCGAACAGCACGTAGTCGATGCGGTCCTGGGGCTCGGGCCGCCCGCTGCCGTCCTCGTGCCGGGGGTGCAGCGGGGACCACGTGGTGCCCGGGTCGCGCACCGGGTCGGGGCGGGCGACGCGGTAGGAGTCGCGCAGCCCGGCCGCCTCGGCGGCCCGGGTGACCGGCCACGGGACGGGGCCGCAACCGCCGTGCAGGGGAGCGGCGTTCTGCGTCCAGTCCAGGTGCGAGGGCGTGTTGAAGTCGCCCATGAGCAGCACGGGCGTGGTGTCGCTCCCGGCGAGGCCGTCGGCCATGGCCCGCAGCACCTCCGTCATCTCGGCCACCCGGCCGGAGGCCTCCTCGCGTTCGAGCAGGACCGGCACCGGCCGGCGGCCGAAGCAGGCGTCGTAGGGGCCGTAGGGCGTGTAGTTGAGGTGCGTGCTCCACACGGTGACGTCCTGCACGGCGTCGGCCCGGTCGTCCAGGCGGACGGTGACGCCGGCGGCGCCGTAGCCGGACGGGGCCGGGTCGCCGAAGCGGGCGGTGACCGGGTAGCGGCTGATGACGCCGAGGTTGTGACCGGCCTGGTGGTGGTCCCAGCCGAGGGCCTCGGCCAGCTCCTTCGCGGAGGCCCCGCCCGTTTCCTGGAGGGCCACGACGTCCACGTCGGCGTCGAGCAGGACCGTGAGCTGCTTCGCGCGGTGGCCGGTGACGGGCGTGCCGCCGAGCCACAGGTTCCAGCTCATCGCCCTGAGCCGGCTCACCAGACGGTCGCCCGCCCCGACCACGGGGATGCGCACGGTGACGCTCGCCCCGCCGCCGGCCGTGACGACGACCTCGTACGCGCCCGCTTCCGCCGGCGTGCCGGTGAGGGTGCCGTCGGCGCCGACCCGCACCCACTCCGGGCCCGCGGCCTTGGCGAACTCCGTGCCGGCGCCGCGGAACAGCCCGGCGACGGTGGCGCGGAACGGCTCGCCGGCCCGGCCGTTGCGGGTGGTGAACGCCGGGACGAGGAACGACCCTCCGGTCACCATGGCCTCCAGCAGCGCGACATCGGCCCGCTCCAGGCTGTCGAGCACGGTGCGCCCGGGAGCCGCGGCTATGGGGGCGAGGGAGGGGACGGCGAGCACCGGGCAGCCGGCGGCCTCGGCCGAGGCCACACCGGTCGGGGTGTCCTCCACGGCGGCGCAGGCGGAGGGCGGCACGCCCAGGGCGCGGGCCGCCGCGAGGTACGGGTCGGGGGCGGGCTTGGTGCGCGGGGTGTCGTCGGCGGTGACGGAGACCGCGAACCGCTCGGGCCCCAGGCTGCGCAGCACGGTGTCCACCACGGTGCGTGGGGAGGCGGAGACCAGGGCGGTGCGGATGCCCTCGGCGTGCAGCGCGTCGAGCAGTTCGAGCGCGCCGGGCCGCGGCACGACGCTGGACTCGACCCGGGCCGCGAACTCCCGGTGCAGGTCGGCACGGAGCGCCGCCGCGGAGGCACCGGTGATGCGCTGCAGATGGGCTGCGGTGTGCTCCACGGGGCGGCCCAGCACGTCGGGCAGGTCGGCGTCCGTGAGCTCGTACTCCAGGGTGGACGCGACGTGTTGGACGGCCTGCCACCACAACTCCTCGGTGTCCACGAGGGTGCCGTCCATGTCGAACAGGACGGCCTGCAGGGGGCGGGCGTCGGCGGGGCGGTGGGACACGGGCTCTCTTCCGTCGGGGGAGGTCGGGGTCATGCGCGGGCGGCGGCGAGCACCGGCCGGTCGGGCAGGGCCACGGCGACCGCTGCGCCCGGGGTGAGCGTGGCGGCGTCGTGCGTGGGTACGTCGGCCTTGACCGTAGTGCCGTCGGGCAGTTGCACGGTCAGCCGGGTGTTGGCGCCGAGGAAGGCGGTGGCGGTGATGCGGGCGTCGCCCTCGGCGTCGGCGCTCACCTGGACCGCCTCGGGGCGGACCAGTACGTCCACCTCGGGGCCGGCGGGCGCCTCGCCGTCCACCGGCAGCCGGCGGCCGAGCACCTCGACGGTGCGGGCGTCGACGGTGCGGGCGGGGATGCGGCTCATCGTGCCCACGAACTCGGCGACGAAGGCGGTGGCCGGGCGCCCGTACAGCTCGGCCGGGGTCGCGCACTGCTCCATGCGGCCGCCGCGCATCACCGCGACCCGGTCCGCCATGGACAGGGCCTCCTCCTGGTCGTGCGTGACGAACACGGTGGTGATGCCCAACTCCTGCTGGACGCGCCGGATCTCCTCGCGCAGCGTGTCGCGGACCTTGGCGTCCAGGGCGGACAGCGGCTCGTCCAGCAGCAGCACCCGCGGGCGCAGGGCGAGGGCGCGGGCCAGGGCGATGCGCTGCTGCTGGCCGCCGGAGAGCTGGTGCGGGAAGCGGGCGCCCTTGTCGGGCAGGCCCACCAGCTCCAGCAGCCCGGCGGCGCGGGAACGCCGCTCCGCGGCGGGCACCTTGCGCATCCGCATCCCGAACGCCACGTTGTCCAGGGCGTTCAGGTGGGGGAAGAGGCTGTAGGACTGGAAGACCATGCCGGCGTCGCGGCGATGGGCCGGGACCGCGGTGATGTCCTGGCCGTCCACCAGGATCTGCCCGGAGTCGGGGTGCTCGAAGCCGGCCAGCATGCGCAGCGCGGTGGTCTTGCCGCAGCCGGACGGGCCGAGCAGGGCCAGGAGTTCACCGGGCCGGGCGGTCAGGTCGAGCCCGTCGAGAGCGATGGTCGAGCCGAACGCGCGGCGCAGGCCGCGGAGTTCGACGGAGGCCGCGGACGTGCCGTCGGCGGGAGTGGTGACGGGCGCGGTGACGGGGGCCGCAAGGGTCTTCGAGGGCATCAGGCGGAACGCTTCCGGTCGGTGGTACGGGAGGAGGTGCGGCGCCCGCCGAGGAACGCCAGCACGAGCAGCAGCACCCAGGTGATCAGCAGGCTGAGGACGGACACGGCCACGGACAGCTGGGCCTGCGAACCGCTGACGTTGACAATCCAGACCGCGAACGGCTGGAATCCCAGGATCCTGGCCACGGTGAACTCGCCGAGCACCAGGGCGAGGGTGAGGAACGAGGCGTTGAGCAGGGCACCGCGCAGATTGGGCAGGACCACGCTCACGACCGCGCGCAGCCACCCGGCACCGCAGCTGCGGGCCGCCTCGACGAGGGTGCGGACGTCGACGGCGCGCAGCCCCGCATCGAGCGCCCGGTGCACGAAGGGCAGCGACATCACCGTGTAGACGATGACGAGCACGACGGGGAAGGAGGGGTTCTGCAGGGCGGCGAAGGTCTGGAAGAACGGGGTGTCGGCCAGGTGCTCCGGGCCCCAGCGCAGCACCGTCCCGACCCCGGCGACCAGGGCGATGGGCGGCACCACGAGCGGCAGCGAGCACACGATCTCCAGCACCGGGCGCAGCCGCGGCGCCCCGAGCCGGACGGCGACGGCCGCCGGCACGGTCAGCAGGAGGACCAGCGCCACCGTCGCGGCGGCCAGCCCGAGCGAGAGCAGCAGGCTGGAGAGGAAGCCGTCGGCGCCGAGGAGCTGCCGGTAGGCGTCGGCGGTCAGGCCCCGGCCGGGGACGTCGACGGTGAAGATGAGCGAGGCCACCAGCGGGAGCAGGAAGTACAGCCCCGCCAGGGCGAGCGTCGTGGTGCCGCGGCGGGGCCGCGGGCCGGTGGCGGGGCGTGCCGTCAGTCGGTCCATCGGGCGCTCCGTCGTTGCAGGGGGAGGTGCACGGCCATCACCAGGGCGGCGACCGCGACCATGTCGAGGCTGAGGGCGAGGGCGACGTTCTCCTGGCCGACCAGGACGTTGCCGGAGATGGCGTCGGCGATCTGCAGGGTGATCAGCGGGATCGAACTGCCCACCATGGCCGCGGCGGTGGCGTAGGCGGCGAAGGCGCTGCCGAAGAGCAGGACGAAGCCGCCGAGCAGGGAGGGCGCGAGCACCGGGAGGGCGACGTGCCGCCAGTACTGGAGCCGGGTGGCGCCGTTGTTCTGGGCGGCCTCCCGCCACTGGACGCGCAGGCCCTCCAGGGCCGGGGTGATGGTGAGCACCATGAGGGGGATGAGGAAGTACAGGTAGGTGAGGGTCAGGCCCCAGAAGCTGTAGAGGCTCCAGCCCGCTTGCTCCAGGCCCAGGTGGCGGGTGAGCACACCCGAGTTGCCCAGGGTGGCGACGAAGGCGAACGCGAGCGGCACCCCGCCGAAGTTGGCGAGCACGCCGGAGCCGGTGAGCACCGCCTCGCGCAGCGTCCGGTTGCCGAAGGCCACCACGGCCTGGGCGAGCAGCAGTCCGAGGACGGTGGCGAGCCCGGCCGAGACGGCGGACAGTTTGACGCTGCCGAGCAGCGCGGTGAGGTAGGAGCCCTGCAGGGAGGCGGTGAGGTTGGCGGTGGAGAAGGACTCGGCCCCGGTGGCCGGGTTCTTGACGGTGAACGCCCCGGTGAGCATGGCCAGGGCCGGGGCCCCGAAGCCCACGGCCGCGAAGACCAGCAGCGGCACTGCGGCGAGCCAGGCGCGGGAGCGCTTGCGCCGTACAGGAGCGGGGACTCGGGCGGGTGCGGGGGATTCGGCCTCTGAGGAGAGGACGGCGGAGGTCATGGAGGTCGTCACCCGGAGACTGCCGTGCCCCAGGTCTGGCCGAGCGTCTGCTTGGCCGTGGCCTGCTGGGCCTCGCTCGGGAACGTCGGGGTGCCGCTGACCGGCGGCAGCTTGGCCGCGGCGGCCTTGTCCAGGGTGCCGTCCTTGGTCATGGCGTCCATCAGCGCGGGGCGGGCGTAACCCTTGAGGTAGAGGTTCTGTCCCTCGGCGCTGTAGAGGTACTCCTGCCACAGCCGGGCCGCGGCCGGGTGCGGGGCGTCCTTGTTGATCGCCTGCGAGTAGTACAGGGAGAACTTGCCGTCCTCGGGGACGGAGACCTGCCAGTCCACGCCCTTGTCCTTGAACTGCTCGGCGTAGCCGGAGTTGAGGTAGTCCCAGTCGACGGTGATCGGCGTCTCGCCCTTCTCGATGGTGGCCGGAGTGGCCTCCACGGGCGTGAAGTTGCCGTTCTGCTTCAGCTCGGCGAAGTAGTCCACGCCCGGCTTGATGTTGTCGAAGGACCCCCCGCCGGCGAGGGCGGCGGCGTAGACGGCCGCGAAGGCGGCTCCGGCCTTGGTGGGGTTGCCGTTGAGGGCGACCTGGCCCCGGTACTCGGGCTTGCGGAGGTCGGCGAAGGTCTTCGGGCACTCCTTCACGCGCTTGGCGTCGCAGCCGATGGAGATGTAGCCGCCGTAGTCGTTGTACCAGCGGGCCTGGGGGTCCTTCTCGGCCTGCGGGATGCCGTCGAAGGAGGCGACCCGGTACGGGGCCAGCAGACCCTGCTGGGCGGCGCTGAGGGCGAACGACTGGCCGAGGTCCACCACGTCCGGGGCCCGGTCCTGGCCCTTGCGGGAGGTGATGGCGCTGATCTCGTCCTGGCTGGAGCCGGTCGGGTTGTCGACGTTCACCTTGATGCCGTACTTGGCGGTGAACCCGTCGAGAATGGCACCGTAGTTGGCCCAGTCGCGCGGCAGGGCGATCGCGTTGAGCGTGCCCTCCTTCTTGGCCGCCGCCACGAGGGCGTCCATCCCGCCGAGGTCCTTGGCCGAGGCGGCGGTCGCCGCGCTCTTGCCGTCGGCCGACTGTCCGGAGGGTGCCGCACCGCATGCGCTCAGCACGAGCGCGGCGGTGGACAGGCCGCAGGTGACGGCGACCGCCTTGGGGAACGCCTTGGCGGCCGCTCTGTTCCGGATCGTGATCACAGTGTCTCCTCGAAGAACCTTGAGAACTTGTCTGAAAACTTGTCTGGACAAGTTGGCCTCAGTAGGCACGGCGTCCGTGACCGGAAAGTGAACGGGAGACCAACCCTGTCACCCCGGAAGGCGGCTATCAGCACCACGCTGACCAGGGATGTGGCACGGAACCGACTGATCGGAAATCCGGACGGCCGGTTTGCACCGGACCCGGCTAGGCTGAGCCGCACCACAGGAAGCTGCGCACACGCGCAGCGCCGATGAACGGAGGGGAACCGTGAGGGCACGGTACGAGGAGATCGCCGACGGGCTCCGGCGCGCCATCGACGCCGAGGAGTACCCCGTCGGGGCGCGCCTGCCCTCGGAATCCGAGCTCGCAGCCCGCTACGGGGTCTCGCGCGGCACCGTCCGGCAGGCGGTCGCCACCCTCACCTCCGAGGGCATGATCGGCTCCCGGCAGGGGGCCCGCCGCGTCGTCCTGGCCGGCCGGCGCAGCCAGAGCTTCACCGAACTGCGCAGCTTCGCCCAGTGGGCACGCTCCATGGGCCACACCGCGACCGGCCTCGTGCTCTCCAGCACGCGCCGGCCCGCCACCGCGGAGGACGCCGACCGCCTGCATCTCGCGGAGGGCGCCGGCGTCCTGCACGTCCTGCGCGTCCGCAGCCTCGACGGCGAACGCGTCCTCCTCGAACGCACCGTCTACGCCGACTGGATCGCCCCGGACGTCGAACGCCTCGACCCCGGCTGCGAGTCCGTCACCCAGCGGCTCTACGAGACCACCGGCCTCGTCTTCAGCTACGGGGAGCACCTCATCGACGCCGTGGCCGCCGGCACCGCCGACGCCGCACACCTCGGTGTCCGCCGCGGCAGCCCCCTGCTGCGCGTCCGGCGCGTCACCACCACCAACACCGGCCGCCCCGTCGAATGGTCCGACGACCGCTACCGCTCCGACACCGTCAACTTCAGCGTGCACAACTCCATCGGCGCCAACCCCCTGGCCCGGCAGGCCGGACCCGGCATCGCCGAGCCCGCCTGAACCGACACGTGCCCGACACCCGCCGTTTCCCTCCGCGCCAACACCCGGTACCTGCCCGGCGCATGGTGGTGCCGATCAGCACCACCGAAGGGAACCACCCGGCCATGCCCGACCACTCCAGCAGCCCCGCACCCCGCGTCCTCGTCGTCGGGATCGACGGGGTCCGCCACGACCTCCTCCGGGAACTGCCCACCCCGCACCTGGACTCGGTCGCGCAGGCCGGCTTCCTGACCCCCGTCGAGGTCGACCCCGGCACGCCCACCATGTCCGGACCCTGCTGGGCCACCATCGCCACCGGCGTCGGCCCGGCCAAACACGGCATCTGGGCCAACAACTTCACCGGCCACCGCCTGGAGGCCTTCCCCGACTTCGCCACCCGGCTGGCCCGCGCCGACGGGCGCCGCACCTTCGTGGCGGGCGGCTGGGCGCCCCTGATGATCCAGCAGGACGGCGGTGCGCTGTTCCGGGCCCCCGGCCGGCTGTCCTTCGTCGCGCCCGCCGACCACACCCCCAAGGCCTGGGACGACTGCGACGAACAGGTCACCGCCGAGGCCGAGCACGTCCTCGCGACCACCGACCCGGAGGCGTCCTTCGTCTACCTCGGTGCCGTCGACGAGACCGGCCACTCGCTGGGCTGCGGCGACGAGTACCGCGACGCGGTGGTGCGCGCCGACGAACGCCTCGGCCGGCTCCTCGCCGCGGTCCGCAACCGCCCCTCGTACGCCGCCGAGGCGTGGACCGTCATCGTCGTCACCGACCACGGACACGTGGACGCCGGCGGCCACGGCGGCGACACCCCCGAGGAGCGCACCGCCTGGCTCGCCTGCACCGGCCCGCAGTTCACCCCGGGCCGGCCCGTCGGCACCGTCCGCCACGCCGACGTCGCGGCCCAGGTCTACGCCTCGCTCGGCTGCGCCATCGACCCGCACTGGACCCTGGACGGCAAGCCGTTCGGCAGCTGACCGCCCAGGCCCCTCAGGCCCCGTGGTGGGCGAGGGCCGCGTGCGGATCGGCGCCCGTAGGCGTGTGATCCGTGTGCACGGTCGCGGCCGTCAGCCGGGGGAGGGCGTGGATCAGGGCGTGCTCCGCGGCGACGGCGAGGCCGTGCGCGCGCACCACCGTCAGGCCGGGGTCGACGACGATGTCGGCCTCGGCCCGCAGCGTGTGGCCGATCCAGCGCATCCGGACCTGGCCGACGCCGCGTACACCGTCCACGGCCCGCAGCGCCGCCTCGGCCGTGTCGACGAGCGCGGGGTCCACGGAATCCATCAGACGCCGGCAGACCTCGCGGGCGGCGTCCCGCAGCACCATGAGGATCGCGGCCGTGACGAACAGGCCGACGAGCGGGTCCGCGAAGCGCCAGCCGAGGGCGGCGCCGCCCGCACCGAGGAGGACGGCGAGGGAGGTGAAGCCGTCGGTACGGGCGTGCAGACCGTCGGCGACCAGAGCGGCGGAGCCGATCCGCCGGCCGGTGCGGATCCTGTACCGGGCCACCCACTCGTTGCCGACGAACCCCGCGCATGCGGCCACGGCCACCGCCCCCAGGTGCGTGACGTCACGCGGATGCAGCAGACGGTCGACCGCCTCGTAGGCGGCGAAGCCGGAGGAGGCGGCGATGGTCAGCACGACGGCGACGCCGGCGAGGTCCTCGGCACGCCCGTAGCCGTACGTGAAGCGCCGGTTGGCCGCCCTGCGCCCCAGCACGAAGGCGACGCCCAGCGGGACGGCGGTCAGGGCGTCCGCCGCATTGTGCACGGTGTCCCCGAGGAGGGCGACGGACCCGGACAGGGCCACGACGACCGCCTGGACGACGGCCGTCAGCCCGAGCACGGCGAGGGAGATCCAGAGCGTGCGCATGCCCTCGCGGGAGGTCTCCATCGCGGCGTCGACCTTGTCCATGGCCTCGTGCCGGTGCGGGGTGAGGAGATGAGCGAGCCGGTGACGTATCGCGTGGACGCGGTTGCCTGCCATGGGGCCACCGTGGCACACGGATTCGATTGCGGCTACAACCGTCGTACGGCGGCTGACCAGCTGCAACACGGTTGCAGAAGCGGTCGGGTGGTGATCGCTTGCGCGACGCGCACCGCGTCCGGGCGGGTGCATGGTCCGGGTCGCCGCACCCCTCCCGGACCCCGGCCTGCGTAGGATCGCCGCTGCGGGCGGATCCGGCACGGCAGCGAGCCCGCCGGGAGGACGGACGTGAGCGGCGGAACAGGCCCGGAGGAACCGGACTTCCCCGCGCTCACCGCTGCGCGGCTGGACAGCCTCGACCGCCTCGACGCCGCCGTCACCACCTGCCGGGCCTGCCCCCGGCTGGTGGCCTGGCGCGAAGAGGTCGCGCGGGTCAGGCGCCGGGCGTACCAGGACTGGGAGTACTGGGCCAGACCGGTGCCCGGCTTCGGCCCGACGGACGCGCCACTCGCCATCGTCGGACTGGCCCCCGCCGCCCACGGCGGCAACCGCACCGGCCGGATGTTCACCGGCGACCCCTCCGGCGACGTCCTCTACGCCGCCCTGCACGCCGTCGGACTCGCGTCCCGGCCCACGGCCTCGCACCGCGGGGACGGGCTGGAACTGCACGGCGTCCGCATCACGGCCCCGGTGCACTGCGCACCGCCCGCCAACCGCCCCACCCCGGCCGAGCGGGACACCTGCCGCCCCTGGCTCGCCCGCGAACTGGCCCTGCTGCAGCCCTCCTTGCAGGCGATCGTGGTGCTCGGCGGCTTCGCCTGGCAGGCCCTGCTCCCCGTGCTCCGCGACGCCGGCCGGCAACTTCCCCGCCCACGCCCGGCGTTCGGGCACGGCACCCGAGTGACCCTGCGGCATACCGAATCCGGCCGGGAACTGCACCTGCTGGGCTGCTACCACCCCAGCCGGCGCAACATCTTCACCGGCAGACTCACCCCCGCCATGCTGCGCGACGTCCTGGCCCGGGGCGCGGAGCTGGCGGGGGCACCGACGAGGGGCGACGCAGGGCAGTGAACCGGCACCGCAGAAATACGGATGCACGGCTCACGAGCCTTCGGTTACGGTAGCCGCATGTCTACGCCCCGAATTTCCTAGCCGAGGACCCGCTTCCACGCCAGAAGTGTGTCCTTTTGCTTTTTCGGAGCGTCATTTCATGATTACCGTTCGCGATGTCGAGCTGCGCGCGGGCGCGCGCCTGCTGCTGTCCGGCCTCTCCTTCACCGTCTCTCCCGGCGACCGCATCGGCCTGGTCGGCCGCAACGGAGCCGGAAAGACCACCCTCATGACGGCCCTCGCGGGCCGCTCGAAGCCCGCCGCCGGGAGCGTCACGCACACCGGCCCCGTCGGCTTCCTCGCCCAGGACTCCCGCGCCGCCGACCCGGCCGTGACCGTCACCGACCGGATCCTCTCCGCCCGCGGCCTGGACCGGGCCCTGCACCGGCTGCGCGCCGCCGAGGCCGCCATGGCGGAGGCCGGCGGACCCGCCGCACTGGAGCGGGCGATGAACGCCTACGCCCGCGCCGAAGCCGCCTTCCAGGCCGGCGGCGGATACGCCGCCGAGGCCGAGGCCGCCCGGGTCGCGGCCGGGCTCGGCCTGCCCGACCGCGTGCTGACCGAGCCCGTCGGAGCCCTGTCCGGCGGCCAGCGCCGCCGCGTCGAGCTCGCACGCATCCTGTTCGCCGGACACGACGGCACCCTGCTGCTCGACGAGCCCACCAACCACCTCGACGCCGACTCCGTCGCCTGGCTGCGCACCTTCCTCCAGGGCCACCAGGGCGGCCTCGTCGTCATCAGCCACGACACCGGCCTCCTCGCGGACGCGGTCAACCGCGTCTTCCACGTCGACGCCACCCGCGCGACGATCGACATCCACAACACCGGCTGGCACACCTACCTCGCCCAGCGCGAGACCGACGAACGGCGCCGCGCCCGGGAACGGGCCAACGCCGAGCGCAAGGCCGCCTCCCTGCACGCCCAGGCGGACAAGATGAAGGCCCGCTCGGCCACCGCCGTGATGGCCAAGAGCATGGCGCGCCGCGCCGACCGCATGCTCGCCGGCCTCGAACCGGCCCGGCGCACGGAGAAGGTCGCGAAGATCCGCCTGCCGGAACCGGCGCCGTGCGGCCGCATGCCGCTCGGCGCGGTCAGCCTCGCCAAGTCCTACGGCGGCCGCCGGGTCCTCGGCGGTGTGGACCTGGCCGTGGACCGGGGCAGCCGCCTGGTGATCCTCGGCCTCAACGGCGCCGGAAAGACCACCCTGTTGCGCCTCCTGGCCGGCCAGGAGACCCCCGACAGCGGCCGCGTGGTGCACGGACACGGACTGCGTCTGGGCTACTTCGCCCAGGAACACGACACCCTCCGCACCGGACGGACCGTGCGCGAGAACCTCGCCGACGCCGCGCCGCACCTCACGGACGGCGAAGTGCGGCGCGTGCTGGGCTCGTTCCTCTTCGCCGGGGACGACGCCGACAAGCCCGCCGGCGTCCTGTCCGGCGGGGAGAAGACCCGCCTCGCCCTCGCCGCCCTCGTCCACTCCGGAGCGAACGTCCTGCTGCTGGACGAACCCACCAACAACCTCGACCCCGCCTCCCGCAACGAGGTCCTGGCCGCCGTCGGTTCGTACCCGGGCGCGATCGTGATGGTCACCCACGACGAGGGCGCCATCGACGCCCTGCGCCCCGACCGCGTCCTGCTCCTGCCGGACGCGGACGAGGATCTGTGGAGCGAGGACTACCGGGAGCTGGTCTCGCTCGCCTGACCGTCCGGCAGGCCCCGGACGAACCCGGCGACCAGCGCCGCCACGGTGTCCGGGGCCTCCAGGACCATGGGGTGGCCGGCGTCGATCCGGGCGACGGTGACCGTCGCCCGGTTGCGCGAGAGCTCGGCCAGCTCCGCCGCGAGCCCGCGGGCGAACCGGGCGGAGAGCTCGTCGAACCACGCCATCGACGGCCTCGGCGGTTCCGGCCGGCCCGCCTGCACCAGCAGGAGCGGGCACGTCACCCCGTCCAGCCAGGCGGTGACACCGAGCGCGCCGAGCCGGTCGAGCTCGTCGTACATCTCCAGCGCCGCCGCCCGCTCCGGCAGCGTCTGCCACCGGCCGTCGGGCAGCTGACGTACGGCCGCACGGGCGGCAGCCTCGGCGCGGCCGGACGGAATCCCGTACCGGGCGGCGTGGGCGACCTGCGCCTCGATGTACTCGGGAGGCGCGACGGCCCCGGCCGCCGAGCGGAGCAGGTCGCCCACCCGCTCGGCGCCGGGATACTCGCCGGGCCGTCCCCACCAGAAGCAGTCCAGGTTCACGGCCGCACGGACACGGTCCGCGTACGCCCGCGCGTACTCGACCGCGACCATCCCGCCGAGGGAATGCCCCACCACCACGGCCTCCGGCACGCCATGCGCGTCGAGCGCGTCCGCGATGCGCCGTACCGCGGTGGGAATCGTCCACGGCGAAATGCCGGGGGAGCGGCCGTGTCCGGGAAGGTCGACGGCGAGGACGCGGTGCCCGGCGGTGAGCACGGCGGCCGAGGCGTCCCAGTCGACGAGCGACCGTCCCGCACCGTGCAGCAGAACAAGAGGCGTGCCGTCGCCCCCATGGTCACGAACGTGCAGCAGCGTCATGATCCCCACGGTAGAGGGAACATGCATGCTTCAGAAGACCGGACGGCGGTCTTCCAGAAAGCGCAGCGGATTGCGGCGCGTCAGCTGGTCGATGAGATCGTCACCCACTCCCGCGGCCCGTACCCGCGGCAGAAAGGTACGGAACAAGTGCCCGTAGCCCTGGCCTCCCTGGCCGGTCAGGTAGGTGTGGCGCGAGATGTCGCAGGAGAGCAGGATCCGGTCGGCATGCCCCGCATCGATCAGAGCGAGCAGGAGCCGCAGCCGGGTCGCATCATCCTGGTAGGCCGTCTTGCCGACGGTGTCGAAGGTGACGTACGCGCCTTCCGAGGCGATCCGGCGGTGCACGGCAGGGTCGTCGAGCAGGTCCTGGTGCCCGATGGCGATGCGGTGGGGAGCCAGGCCCCGGGCGGTCAGCAGGGCGAGCTGCGCGAGCCCGCCGCGGCCGAGGCAGGTGTGCGTGGCCACGGAGAGCCCGGTGCCGACCGCCGTGCGCGCGGCGGCGGTGAGCGTCCGGCGCTCCGGCGCGCTGGGACGCTCGCCGTGGCTGCCGGCCTCGCCGATGAGACCGGGCCGGATCCGCGCCGGCCCGACCCCCTCCTCCACGTCACGGGTCAGCATCTCGACGAGCCGGCCGGTATCTGCCCGGCGCACGCCGGGCGGTTGGAACGCTTCGTAGTACCAGCCGGTGGCCGCCACCACCGCCACGCCCGAAGCGGCGGAGACGCGGGCGAGGGCGGCCACGTCCCGCCCCATGCCCCGGCACGTCTGCTCGACGACCAGGGACAGGCCGAACTGCTCCCGCAGGGAGGTCAGTTCGGCCGTGACTGCTCCTTCGTGCCGCGCATCGAGGACGGCCTCAGGACGACCGGGGCGGCGCAGGTCGAGGGCCAGGTGCTCGTGGGCGAGGACCGGACCCCGGACGGCGGAGGTGCACAGCGGGCCGGAGACGCTCCGGATCGTCACCGGGCGACCGGGGTGAACAGGTGCATCCAGTACAGGACGTTGAGAAGCACCCCGCCGACGACCACCGCGGCCGGAGCCGCGGCCACCCGCGTCACCGGCCGGCCCACCGCCTCGTTGAACAGGTACAGCCCGCCGACGACGAGAATCCCCAGCCCGCCGCCCATCGCATTCGCCGCCGCGAGGGAGCCGAAGAGCACGGCCAGTTGAAGAGTCTGCGTGATCGCATTGCGCAGGTGCCCGGAGGCGTCACGCACCGAGGGCAGCCCGCCGAGGGCCCTGCCCGCCCAGGACAACAGCATCACTTCGACGGCGAACAGCAGAGCGCCCGCGGCCGGCGCGAGCCACGGGCTCGGCAGCAGGTAGCCGACCGGGTAGACGAGGGTGAAGCCCGCGATGCCGTACGCACCCGACGCCAGCGCGGTCGTCGCGATCAACGGGATGAAACCGAAGGCACGGTAGAAGTCGACCTGGGCCGCGCCGCCGTAGTCCCCCTTCGCGACCAGGAAGCCGGACGCCTCGCCACCGCCGAAGACGTGCGCCTGGCACAGCAGACACACGCCCGCACCGAGCACCATCAACAGCGGCAGGTGCGAGCGCAGCCGCACGGCACCGGCCCGGAACAGACCGGCCGTCGGGTCCTCCTCGGGTCCGGCAGGCGTGCCGGCGGTCCGGCGCCGCCGCACGTCCCTGCGCAGGGCGAGGCCGACGAGGACGAGCACACCGGCCGCCATCGCGATCGACCCGGGAAAGACCTTCGGCCACAGCTTCAAGGACACGACCACCAGCGCCAGTTCGAGCACGCCGCACAGGCCGCCGCTCAGCCGGCCGAACTGCTGCGTGACGGCGAGCACCGGGAACAGCGCGAACAGGTAGAGGATCGGCGTCGCCATCTGCTGCATGGCCGTCACAAAGTCCACCGGCAGCTCGTGCACCAGCGAGTCCGCGCCCCCGACCCCGAACACCACGACCGCCCCCCAGGCCGCGCCGAGCACGGCGGCGAGCCACCGCTTCGGGGACACCAGCCCGAGAACGTCGGTCGGCAGGAACACCAGCCACGGATTGAGCACTCCCGTGGACAGCGCCAACGGCGCCCCCAGACCGAAGACGAAACCGGCCGACAGCCCGAACGACACCGCGGCGGTGGCACCGCGCGTCGACCGCCCCTGGACGAAGTCGAGCAGGAACGGCCGCACACCGTCGTGGAACACGGCCGCCGCACGCTGCGCGACCCAGGACGTCAGCGCACACAGCACGATGACCGTCAGCCTCTGCGCGAGCGTGAAACCCAGATGACCACTGGCGACGGTGGCCGCAGCGACGCCGTCCGGTTGCAACCCGACTCCTCCCGGTGCGCGGGACCCTTCCTGCACAGGACCACATCCCGTTACGGCGCATGCAAACCGGGCGTCCCCTGCACACCCGCGACCGCCCGGACGATGACGGGAGTCACGGACTCGATGCAGTCGACGGCGAAGCCGAAGACCTTGACGCCCGCGGCGAGCAACGCCGCGACCCGGTCCTCCTGCGGAACGGTGCGGCCGAAGGTGTGGCAGGCGCCGCTGCCCAGCACACCCACCAGCACCCCCAGGGAGGCTCCGGCCCCGGTGTGGCAGGTGCCCAGGTAGTAGTCGGCCCGCCCGGAGCGGAGCTCCGAGGCCGCGTCCATGTCGCTGGACTCGGCGACGTCGATGCCGTCCGGGGCGAGCCGCTGCACGATGTGCGCGACATCGGTCCTGCCGAGGCCGCCGGTG
The DNA here is from genome assembly GCF_058146165.1 of Streptomyces sp. AM25. Classification (NCBI taxonomy): domain Bacteria; kingdom Bacillati; phylum Actinomycetota; class Actinomycetes; order Kitasatosporales; family Streptomycetaceae; genus Streptomyces; species Streptomyces sp. AM25. The sequence goes on from NZ_JBKIWN010000140.1 coordinate 62,502, forward strand.
AGGATCCTCGTCACGGGCTGTCGCCGCCTTCCGTCGCCGTCGCCATCACCGGTGCAGGAGCGCTGTGAGAGAACGGCCAGGTGCAGCCCCAGGAAACCGATCTCCGGCTCCGGCAGCGCCACCCCCAGCTCCGCACGTGCGCGGGCCGCCACGGCCCGGGCGCCGGCGACGGCCCCGGGATGGGCCCTCAGCTCGGCCGTCACCTGCGCGTCCGGGACACACTGCCCGACCGGCGGCCCGCCGGCCAGGCGGGTCAGCGCCATCATCAGATGGCTCGTCAGCATCCCCGCCGTGTCCTCCGTGACGCACCGCCCCTCGGCCGCCAGCGCGTGGAGTTCGTTCACGACGAACTCCACGACGGGGAGCGGGACATGACCGCCCTCGCGGAACGTGCGGACCCGCTGTGCCAGCCGTTCGTCCACCTGCCCGCCTCCGGTCAGCCCGTGGTGGCCCCGACGAGTGCGGGGTTGGGAGTGAGGATGCGCCCGAGGACCCCCTCGACCTCGGCGCGCGTGGGAAGCCGGGTACCGGCCAGCCCGCGCAGGGTGAGGCCGTTCACGGCGGCCGTGGCGGCCTGCGCGGTGACGGGGTCGACGTAGGTGAGCAGAAGGCCGGTCATGGTCTCGGCGTACCGGTCGGCGAGAGGCCGCAGGGCGGGGCGCCGCAGGGCGGCCAGGTAGAGCTCGAACTGGACGATCTGCTGGTCGCGGTGGGAGCCGAAACAGCCCATGAGGGCGTCGGTGAGCAGGACGGTCAGCTGGGTGGCGGTCAACTGCGGGCGTCGGGCGGTCCATTCCCCGAGGGCGGCCGCGTAACGGTCGTACGCGCGTTGCAGAGCGGCCTGGATGAGGTCGTCCTTGGTGGCGAAGTGGTAGGTGGTCGCCCCCAGCGGGACGTCGGCCACCTCGGCCACCGCACGGTGGGTCAGGCCTTCGATGCCACGGGCGGCGATGACCCGCTCCGTGGCCGCGGCGATCTCCTCGATCCGCCGGGCGGGGTCGCGGCGGCGCCGGGCGGGCTGGTCGGCGGCCATGCTGGGCGCTCCTGTGGTCCGGGGAAGCAGTGCTGTACGCCCGTACCGTACCCGGCATTCCGGTCCCGGCGGCCGCGGCGGGGTCGGGCGGCCGTCGCCGTGGTGTACAGACGCGGCCCCCGCGGTCATGCTGTTCCTTCGGGCTGGAGCTCCGGTGAGGAGGCGGTCTTGTCGTTGACGGTGTTCCCGTCGATCCACATCGACCAAGGGAAAGTCGTCCACCTGGTGGAGGACCAGGTGGTGCCGGAGGCGGTGGAGACGGACCCGCTCGCCGTGGCCCTGAAGTTCCAGCGCCAGGGCGCGTCCTGGGTCCACGTCGTCGCGGTGTCGGAGCGGCTCCACGAGGCGGACCTCGCGACGGTCGTACGCATCGTCGGCTGCCTCCGCATCGGCGTCCAGGCGCTGTTCTGCTCCGTGACCGACGACGACACGCTGCGCCGTGCCCTGCGCACCGGCTGCGCGCGGCTGAACCTGGGCAGCGCGGCCCTGTCCGACATGGACTGGTGCGCCGGGGCCGTCGCCGCACACGGCGACCGCATCGGGGTCAGCACCCTGGTCCGTACGACACCGCAGGGCCCCCGCGTGGCCGCCGACGGCGGAGCCGGCGACGTCGGCGGCCTGTGGCCGATCCTCGGCCGGCTGGACGGCGCCGGCTGCGCGCGGTGCCTGGTCACCGACATCAGCAGGGAGGGCATGTTGACGGGCCCCAACCTCTCCCTGTTCCGGGAGGTCTGCGCCCGCACGGCCATGCCGGTCCTCGCCGCCGGAGGCATCCGCGGCCTCGACGATCTGCGGGCCGTCGCCGCACTCGCCCCGCACGGGGTGACGGGCGCGGTCGTCGGCCGCGCCCTGTACACGGGCGCGCTGTCCCTCCCGGAGGCCCTCGCGCTCTGAGAGGCCTCAGCGCGCGCTCCTGCAACGGCCGCGGCCGGCAAGCGACTTCCCGCCCGGGCGCGAAGCCGTGGAGGGCCGCGGCCGTCCAGATGCGGGACTGCAACGGCAGTTCACAGCAGCAATGGCGCGTCGGCTGAGCGGCGGTGCGCCGGGAGCCGGGCGGCGGGGCTCCCCGTCGCAGGGTCATGCCGCAGGCAGCCCGGCCCGCGTCAGCCCCGTGCGCTTGACGGTGGCCAGGAGCGGCGTCGTCTCGACGGAGCCGACCCCGTCGAGGGCGCCCAGGGTGTCCGTCAGGAAGCCGTACAGGCCGCCGGGATCGTCGGTGGCCACCGCGGCCAGGAGATTGGCGCGGCCGGTGACGGCCGCCGCGAACCGCACACAGGGGTGGTGGCTCAGGACGCGGCCCGCCGCCGGCAGGTCCCCGGGGGCGACGGACAGCCACAGCAGGGTCTCGGCGCGGATGCCGAGGAGGGCCACGTCGACTTCGGTCGCCAGGCGTACGACATGGCCCTGCACGAGGGCGTCGAGCCGCCGCCGCGCGGTGAGCGGGCTGACCCCGGCGCGCCCGGCGAGCGCGGTGTACGGGCTGCGGGCGTCCTCGGTCAGCGCCCCGATCAGCGCGCGGTCGATGTCCAGCGGCGCCGGCGGGGGAGCGGGGTCGTCCGGAACGGCGCGCAGCTCGGCCGCCTCGGGTGCGGACAGCAGTCCCGCGTGCCAGGTGAACGCGGCCGGAAAGACGTGCAGGAGGGAATGCACGGTCCAGGAGTCCGCAGCCGCGGTGGCCGGGAGGTCGCGCAGGAGCAGACGGTCGCGTGCGTCCGGCCCGTCGAGGAAGACGACGGCGCTGACCTCGTCCCCGCCGCCGAGGACGTCGACCCAGGTGGTGTCGGGACGGCGGGCGAGGGCGGCGGCGACCGCGCGGACGCGGCCCGGACGGCAGCGGATGCGCAGCACGAGCGGGACCAGCCCGGGGAAGCGGGCCGGGCTGCGGACGGCGGTGGCGCGCAGCGTGCGGCTGCCGTAGAGCGGTACGGCCCGCCGGACGACGGTGCGTTCGGACAGCCCCAGGACCCGGGCGAGAGTGCGCCAGGTGGCGCGGGGCGCGAGCAGCAGGGCTGCGGCGATCCGGCGTTCCGTGCCGTCGAGTTCGCGGAGTGGGTGGCGCACATCCGCAACAGTAGGCCCCGTCCGTGACACACTTTCCGCCCGCTCCCCGCTCCCGTTGGCCACACACGGTGTGCCGGGCGTAGACAGGTCCTGCCCGAGGACGGAGAAGCCGGCGAGGAGAGGGAGACGGACGTGGCGTCGGACGAGCAGGATCTTGTGGTGGGGACCGGTCAGGGCCGGGTGCGGGGAACGGCGGAGGGCGAGGTGGCGGCGTTCCGGGGCATCCCGTACGCGGCATCCCCGGTCGGCGCGCTGCGCTTCGCGCCCCCGGCGCGGCCCCCGGGCTGGAGCGGCGTCCGGGACGCGGCCCACGCCGGGCCGTCGGCGCCGCAGGGCCCGTCCCGCCTGGAGGCGGTCATGGGGCCCCGCGTGCCGGACTGGGACGAGGACGGCTGCCTGACCCTCAACGTCTGGACCCCGGCCGCGGCTCTCGGCGGCGGAGCCGGGCTGCCGGTGCTCGTGTGGTTCCACGGCGGCGGCTTCAGCAGTGGCTCCGGCGGCTGGGACTGGTACGACGGTGCGCGGCTCGCCGCGCTCGGGCCGGTCGTCGTGGTCACCGCCAACTACCGCCTGGGCGCCCTCGGTTACCTGTACCTTCCCGAGATCGGCGCGAGCAACCTCGGCTCCCAGGACCAGGCCGCGGTGCTCGGCTGGGTCCGGGAGAACATCGCGGGCTTCGGCGGAGACCCCGACGCGGTGACGGTCGGCGGCCAGTCCGCCGGCGCCCACTCGGCGTTCTCCCTCGCCATCGCCCCGCGGACCCGCGACCTGGTGCAGCGGGTGATCGCACAGAGCGGCCCGTGGGGCCTCCCGCCGCAGGACCCGGCCGAGGCCGCCGCAACGGCCCGCGACTACCTGCAGATTCTCGGCATCACCGGCACGGATCCGGGCCCGGCTCTGCGTGAACTGCCCGTCGAGCGCCTGCTCGCCGCCCACCGCCGACTGGCCACCGAACGGGCGCGCCCCGGCAGCATCGCCCCGGCGATGTACCCGGTGCTCGGCGGCCCCGGCCACCCCCACCCCTGGCGCCAGGCCGTCGCCGCGGGCGCGCTCGACGACAAGGATCTGCTGCTCGGCACGGTCAGCGACGAGTTGACCGCCTTCCGCGCGCTCGACCCCGGCGCCCCGGCCGCCCGCCTCGCCGACCGGGCCGGCGACCGTGTCTTCCAGCGCGGCGTCACCGCGCTCGCCACCGGCCGTGCCCGCCAGGGCCTTGCGGCCTACGTCTACCGCTTCACCCGGCGGCCGGCCCCGGACCCGCTCGGGCTCGGAGCCACGCACTGTGCCGAACTCCCCTTCCTCCACGGCACGTTCGACGCCTACCCCGAGGCCCCGATGCTCGGCGCCGTGACCGCCGACGACCACGCCCTGGCCCGCGCCTTCGGCGGAGCACTCGCGGCCTTCACCGCCACGGGCTCGCCCAACGGGCCGGGCCTCGCCCCCTGGCAGCCGTACCGCACGGCGGCGGACGTCAAGGAGTTCGGAACCATGCGGTCCTGAAGCGGGCCGCACATGCCCTCACGTGCGGCCCTCGCGCTCCTGGACGAACTCCAGGAGCGGCTGCGGCTCCATCCAGGGCGCGTGCAGCACCCGGAACCCCGCGGCCTCGTAAGCGGTGCAGACCTGCTCGTCGTCGTCGACCACGGCGGTGACGCACCGCTCCTGCGCCAAGGAGTGCAGCAGTTCGGGCTTGACCGTACGGGCCGGTCTGCGGTCGCCGTCCCGGCGCATCAGGAGCGGGCCGGCGGGCAGGCCCTGCCGGGCCAGCCAGTCCACCGTCCCGCGGCGGCAGTTCTCCGGGCGGCCGGTGACGTACGCCAGGTCGCAGTGCCGGGCGCAGGCGAGTGCGAGCCGGACCCCTTCGGGCAGTGGCGGATCGGCGGGGGCGGCGGCGAAGAAGGCCTCCCAGTCGCGGGGGCGGGCCCGCACCAGGTGCAGCCGGTGCCGGACGTCGGCCAGCGTGCCGTCCAGGTCGAACACCACCGTGGCCCGTGTCCGCGGAACCTCTGGTTCGTCCTCTGCGGGGCGCACCAGGAAGCCGCCGTGCCCGTCGAGCCGCACCTCGTGCACCGCGTCGAAGCCGTCCGCCGTCCGCGGCCGGCGCAGCTTCTTCAGGGTTGCGTAGACGCCCGCTTCGGGCACCCGGGCCGGGCCCTCGCGCACGGCGTTGCGCAGCAGCGAACCGATCGGATCCGGCGGGAACCAGTAGGCGACGACCGGGACACCGTGCGAGCGCGCGGCCGCGACCAGCGGATCCCATTCGGCGGGCGAGGGGTTGGTGTTGTCGACCACCACCGGCACGTCCTGGTCCAACGCCTCGTCGATCAGCCGCATCTGACGGCGCTGCCGGTGCTTGGCCCGGCGGAAGAGGTCCTTGCTGACGAGGGCGTGCGTACCGGCGAAGGTCCGGCCGTGGAAGGTGGACTTGCCCGAGGCCTGCAGGCCCACCAGCACCACGAGCTCCGCCCCGGGAACGCCTGCATCGTTCGGTTCGGGCACGGCGGCGGCTCCCTTCGGCGTCGTCGCTCATCGTACGCGGAGCGATCGAGCCACCTCGCGTACCGAATGCCCGGTCCGGCGATGGCGGAATTCAGCCCTTCGCTGTCCGCCCCGCTGCTAAGTTCCGTGGCCATTGCATCTTGTGGGAGGCCTGCGGTCCGTGGGCCCGAATGCGGCACCAGGAGGCCGAAGTGAAGGGCGTCGTCCGGATATCGGCTGCCGTGTGCGCGGCACTGTTCGCGGGCCCGGCCCTGGCGGGCACGGCACAGGCCGCCACCCCCGCGGCCCCGGCCCCGGAATGCGCGGTGGCCGACCACGGCGACTGGTCCCTCGGGCCGGACAAACTCCCGGTCACGGCCCCGGTGGGCCCGCTCGTCACGGGCTACGACAAGCTCGGGGGAGCCGACAGCGCCAAAGAGTTCCTGGACGCATGGAAAAACGACAACTGGGACTGGCACTATCCCGACGACGACGGTTTCGCCGGCACCCCGAACCGCGTCACCGTGACCTACGACGCCCATCACGAGGTGTACGTCGACCGCTTCGGCGCGGCCACGGGCACGTTCGTCTCACCGGACGCGAAGTCCGCGCCCGCGTCCTATGCGCAGCGCTCCATACCGCCGTCGAATCTGCACACGTACCGGAATGACGACGGAACGTACGGTGCAACCTGCAACTACCACGTCTACAAGCTGCTTCCGGGCAAGTCCTTCACCGGTCTGCAGGGCTCGATCGCCGCGTGGTTCGGACAGCCCGGCGGCGGAACGCAGATCAAGCTCGACAAGCCGGTCCGCGACCTGATCGCGGCCGACGTCCTGGCCGAGGTCACGCCCGCCGGCCGGAAGGGCAGGGCGCCCCGGCACGTGGCCGCCCCCGCGCTGCACGCGACGAACCGCGCAACCCTGCGCGCCGATCTGCGACGGGCCGGGGTGCCCGACGCGTCCTACCGCATCGACGGAGTCCACGAACCCCGGCTGCCCGCCACGGAGTACTACGTGCTGCACCGGACCGCAGGCCAGTGGGTCGTCGGCCTGACGGAGCGCGGCAAGGAACGGACCGTCGCACGCTACGCCGACGAAACGTCGGCCTGCGCCCGCCTGTACGACGAACTCGTACCGTGACGTTCACATCACCAACCGGCAACTGCCGTCAGGAGGACGAGTGACCCTCGCCGACCATCGGACCCGACCGGGCCGTTCGACCCACGGCAGCCGCCGCAGACCGCTGCGCGCGGCCGTGGCGGCCGTGCTGTGCACCAGTGCCCTGCTGGCCGGCGGGGCACCGGCTCCGGCCGCGGCCGCGACGGATCCGACCGCAGCCACGGCCGCCCGTCTCGACCGCATCCGCGGGGACGAGGGCAGGCTGAGGGCCTTCCTGCACGAGATGCCGAAGGGCGCGGACCTGCACAACCACCTCAGCGGCGCTGCATCCACCGAGCTGCTGATGGGCTTCGCCGCGCACGACGGCCTCTGCATCGAAGAAGGCTCGCTGCGCGCCGTCCGGCCCCCGTGCGCCCCCGGCAGCCGCCCGGCCTCCGACGCCGGCCACGACCGGGAGTTCCGGAACCGGATCCTCCGGGCCTGGTCCATGCAGGACTTCGTGCCCGGCCCGGAATCCGGGCACGATCATTTCTTCGCCACGTTCGGAAAGTTCGACGAAGCGACGGCCGGCCACACCGGTCAGATGCTGAGCGAGGTGGCGGACAAGGCCGCAGAGCAGCACCAGTTCTACCTGGAGACCATGGTCTCTCCCGACGAGGACGAACTCGCCGCCCTGGTCCGCAACGCCGGCCCCGACTCCGGCTCCGACGTCTCCCCGGCCCGCCTGCTGGAGAGGGTGTCGGCCGGCGACGGCCTGCGCCGGGTGGTGGAGCGCACCAGGAAGCAGACGGACCGGGCGATGGCCGCGTTCCGGACCGCCTCGCGCTGCAACACCTCCGCACCGCACGCCGGTTGCGCGCTGCCGGTCCGCTTCATCACCCAGGTCGAGCGTTCGGCCCCTCCCGCCCAGGTCTTCGCCGAGCTGCTGCTCGGCTTCGAACTGGCCCGGCAGGACGAGCGTTTCGTGTCCGTCAACCTCGTGGCACCCGAGGACGGGACCGTCGCCCTGCGCGACTACGACCTGCACATGCGCATGCTGGAATACCTGCACGCGCGGTACCCCGCCACGCACATCACCCTGCACGCCGGTGAACTCGCGCCGGGCCTCGTCCAGCCCGAGGACCTGCGCTTCCACATCCGCCAGGCGGTGCTCACCGGTCATGCCGAGCGCATCGGCCACGGCGTCGACGCACGCTGGGAGGACGACCCGGAGAACCTGCAGCGCACGCTGGCCGACCGGCACGTGCTGGTGGAGGTGCCACTGACCAGCAACGACCAGATCCTCAACGTCTCCGGCAGCAGGCACCCCTTCGCCTTCTACCGCGCCCATCACGTGCCCGTCGCCCTCGCCACCGACGACGAGGGCGTCTCGCGCAGCGACATCACCACCGAGTACGTGAAGGCGACGACGGCCTACGGCCTGGACTACCGCACCCTCAAGGACCTGGCCCGCACCTCCCTGGAGTACGCGTTCCTGCCCGGCCGCAGCCTGTGGACGAACCGCGACGGCTTCACACCCGTCCCGCAGTGCGCACACGACCTCCCGGGGGACCGGAACCCCTCCGCCGCGTGCGCGCGCCTGCTGGCCGCGAGCCCCAAGGCGCAGGTGGAATGGCGGCAGGAGAAGGCCTTCGCGGCCTTCGAGCGCCACTGGGCGGCGGCGCGGTCATAGCCGGATCAGGACGAGCCCCATGCTGAACCCGCTGGCCAGACCGATAAGGGCGACGACGTCACCGGGCATGACGCGGTCGGACCGCTGCGCCAGGACCAGTTGCAGCGGGAGGGAGGCGGACGCGGCGTTGCCGTAGCGGTCCACCGTGGCCAGGAACCGGCTCTCCGGCAGACCGAGCAGCGCACAGGCTTCGTGGAACTGCGGCATGGAGATCTGGTGGACGGCGACGAACGCGCTCTCGCGCACCATTGCCATCTGCTCCGGGGCCTGCTCCAGCACCAACTGGGCCATGCCGCGGCCCGTCCGGGACAACTGGTTCTCGTTGAGCCGCAGACAGTAGTGCTCGTCGTCCGTGGAACGCGGATACATCGAGCCGCCGGCCTTCACCGTGCACGCCTCCCAGGCGGAGGAGTCGGCGGCGAACACCGCGTGCAGCACTCCGGGATCGTCCGGGCCGGCCGGCCCGGCGGTCAGGAGGAGGGCGGCGCCGGCGTCGGAGACGGTGTAGCCGGGCAGGTGACGCATGAACGTCTCCTGGTCGGGCGCGTGCCAGCGGGTGGTGAGCGTCGTCGTCTCCCCGCAGGCGATCAGCACGGTGCGGTGCCGGCCGGTCTCGATGAAGGCCGCCGCCGTCTCCACGGCGTTGAGCACGCTGTTGCAGGCGTTCTTCACGTCGAACACCGGGCAGAGGGCGCCGAGTTTGGCCGCCACGATGTGCCCGGTGGCGGGTTCGACGAGATCCTGCGACGTGGAGGCGAACAGCAGCAGGTCCACCTCGCCGATGCCCGTCCCCGCCATGTCCAGCGCCTCGACGGCGGCCGCCACCGCGAGGTCGGACGCCTGCACGTCGTCGGATCTGACGTGCACGCCCCGGACACCGGTGAGGTTCTCCAGCGCTCCGGGCGGGGGAACGAAGGGACTCCCCGCCGCGATCATGCCCGCCCGGACCTGCTCCATCGTCCGGTACTGCGGCGGCAGGTGCACGGCGTTCGACAGCAGCCGGGCACGGCAGGAAGGCGGCACCCCAGCACCGTACGGCGGCGGCGCGGGCAGGACCGCGCCACCGGAGAACACTCACCGAGTGTCCACGGATTCCGCACTTTAGGCGGAGATCACCCCATAATCGGCCCGTTCCGTCCACGCTGACCGGCTCCGCACCGGGGTAGGGATGACAACCTGCGCCGGGACAGGCCGCATCGGGGAGCGGACGGGGGCCGACGATGGAATCCAACGACCGTGCGGTGGCCGTCGTCGGCGTCGGCTGCCGGCTGCCCGGCGGCATCTCGGACCTGCGGGGGCTGTGGCAGGCCCTCTCCGAAGGCAGGGACGCGGTCGGCGAGATCCCGCCGGACCGGTTCGACAAGAACCGTTTCGTCGATCCCGGAGGCCTGCGCGCCTGCCGGAGCTACACGGCGGCCGGCGGCTTCCTCGACGACGTGGCCGGCTTCGACGCCGCCTACTTCGGCATCGCCCCGAAGGAAGCCGAGGCCATGGACCCGCAGCAGCGGCTGGTGCTGGAAATGGCCGCGGAAGCCGTGGACGACGCCGGAATCCCCGCCGAATCGCTGGCCGGATCCGACGCCTGCGTCTTCGTCGGCATCTCCGACCCCTTCTACGGAACGGTCCAGGGAACCATCGAGCAGTACGCCAACCCCTACACCATGAGCGGGTCCACGCTGTCCGTCGCCGCGAACCGCGTGTCGTACTGCTTCGACCTGCACGGCCCCAGCATGGCCGTCGACACCGCCTGCTCCTCCGCGCTGGTGGCCCTCGACCGGGCCTGCCGCACCCTGCTGGACGGCACCAGCCGTACCGCCCTCGCCGGCGGCGTCAACGTCCTGGGACATCCCTACGCCTTCGCCGGGTTCTCGCACGCGGGCATGCTCTCGCCCAGCGGACGCTGCGCCGCCTTCTCCGCCGAGGCCGACGGATTCGTGCGGGCCGAGGGCGGCGGAATGGTCGTCCTCAAACGGCTCGCCGACGCCCTGGCCGACGGCGACCGGATCTACGCGGTGATCCTCGGAACCGGAATCAACTGCGACGGCCGCACCCGCGGTGTGGCCCTGCCCAGCACCCGGATCCAGGAAGCACTTCTGCGCACCGTGTACGAGCAGGCCGCGGTGGACCCGGACGAGCTGGTGTACTTCGAGGCCCACGGCACCGGCACCCCCGCCGGCGACCCGGCCGAGGCGGAGGCCATCGGGCGCGCCCTCGGACGGTGCCGCACCGTCGGGCCGCTGCCGATCGGCTCCGTCAAGTCCAACCTGGGCCACCTGGAACCGGCCTCCGCCATGCCGAGCCTGTTCAAGGCCATGCTCGTCCTCCGGCACGGCCTGGCCCCCGCCACCCTGCACGCCCGAAACCTCAACCCCGGCATCGACTTCACCGGGCTCGGCCTGGCCCCCACCGTCGACCCCGTCGAACTCCCGCGCCCGGAACGGGCGGCGGTGGGCGTCAACTCCTTCGGCTTCGGCGGAGCCAACGCCCACGCCGTCCTCACCACGCCACCGGTCCCTGTGCAGCGGGACGACGAACCGGCCGGCACGCTGCCCGTGGTGATCTCCGCCCGCTCGGCCAAGGCCCTGCGCGAGCTGGCCGGACGCGTCGCCACGCACCTGCGGGAGGCGCCCCCCGAGGACTTCTACGACCTCGCCCACACCACCACCCTGCGCCGCAGCGCCCACCCGCACCGCGCCGCCGTCCTGGCCGACGGACCCCACGAGGCCGCCGACCGGCTCGACCTGCTCTTCACCGGCACCCCCGCCCACGCGGCCAGGGCCCGCAAGGCCGAACGGGCCACGGTGGCCTACGTCTTCTCCGGCAACGCCTCCCAATGGCCCGGCATGGCCGCCGGCCTCCTGGCCGGCGACCCGGTCTTCCGCGCAGCCGTCGAGCAGGCCGACGCCGCACTCGCCCCGCACCTCGGCTGGTCGGTGACGAAAGAGCTGGCCGAACCGGAAGCGGCCCGCTGGCGGCGCACCGAGATCGCCCAACCCGCTTTGTTCGCCGTGCAGGTGGGCCTGGTGGCCGTCCTGGCCGCCAACGGACTGCACCCGGCGGCCGTCGCCGGGCACAGCGTCGGCGAAGTGGCCGCCGCCCACACCGCCGGAGCCCTCACCCTGCAGCAGGCCGCCCGCGTGATCGCCGAACGCAGCCGCACCCAGGGCACCACCGCGGGCACCGGACGGATGGCCGCCGTCGGCCTGTCCGAGCACGCGGCACGGGAAGAACTCGTCCCGTACACCGACGGGCTGGAGATCGCCGGAATCAACAGCGACCGGGACGTCACCGTCGCGGGCGACCCGCACGCCCTGGCCGCCCTCGGCGCCGAACTGACGGCCAGGGACGTCTTCTTCCGCGAACTCGACCTCGACTACGCCTTCCACAGCCCCGCCATGGACGTCGTCGCAAGCCCGCTGCGCGCCGCACTGGCCGGGCTGGAACCCACCGCCGCCCGCATCCCCTTCCTCTCCACCGTCACCGGCACGGCACTGCCCGGCGAGGCCCTGACCGCCGACTACTGGTGGCGCAACGTCCGCGAACCGGTCCGCTTCCACGAAGCCGTCACCCGCATCCTCGACGGACACGCCGACATCGTCGTCGAGATCGGCCCGCACCCCGTGCTGCGCCCCTACCTGCAGCGCACCGACGCCACGTACATCCCCACCCTGCACCGCGACGGCGACGGCCCGCGCGAGACCGCCACCGCCGTCGCCGCCCTGCTGGCCTCGGGCGCGGCCGTCGACCGGCACACGCATTTCCCGCGCCCGGCCCGGGTGACCGACCTCCCCGCCTACCCCTGGCAGCGCGAACGCCACTGGCTCGGCACCCCCCAGGACCTGGTCCTGCGCACCAGTGGGACCGGGCTGCTGGACCATCCGCTGCTGGGTGAACGCCTCCCGGCGCCGCACCCGGTGTGGGAGGGCGCCGTCGAGCCGCAACTCGTGCCCTGGCTCGGCGACCACAGGATCGCCGGAGCCGTGCTCATGCCCGCCGCCGCGTACGTCGAGATGGCGCTGTCGGCCGGACGCCGCGCGCTGGACCGGCCCGTGGAGGTACGCCACCTGGGCATCGCCAGCCCGCTCCCGATCGCCTGGCCCGACACCGGCACCGCACGGCTGCAGACCGCCGTCACCCCGGAGGACGGGGCAGTGACCATCAGCAGCAGCGAGGGCCGCGGCACCGCCTGCCACCCCGTCGTCCGCGCCCAGGTCCGCACCCTGCTCGGCGCCGCCCCCGCCCCCGTCGACCCCGAGGCGATCCGCGCCCGGTGCCCGCGCACCGTCAGCGGACCGGACTTCTACGCGACCTGCCACAGCGTCGGCCTCAACGTCGGACCCTCCTTCCAGCTCCTGCACGAACTGCGGGTCGGCGACAACGAGTTGCTCGCCGACTACCGCAACGCACACCTGGCCGAGGCCTACACCGTCCACCCGGTCCTGCTCGACGGCCCCTTCCAGGCCACCGTCGCCCTCGTCGAACAGCACATGCGGGCCGGCCGCGCCTACCTGCCGTCGACCTTCGACTCGGTGAAGGTATGGCGCACACCCTCCCCGCACGGCATCGTCCACCTGCACCAACGCAGCCACACCGAGACCGAGTTCTGCTGGGACGTCACCTACGCCGACACCGACGGCACCGTCACCGCGGAGATCGAGGGCTTCCGCACCCGGCGGGCGTACAACACCGACCGGACCCCGCTGACCGTCCAGCACACCGTCCTGCGCGCCGCATCGCACCCCGCGGTCCCGGCCGCCCCCTCACCGCTGCCGCCCCCCGCCGGCCTGGCGAACGCCGTCCACGAACGGATCGGCCGGCTGCACGCCGCCCTCCAGGAGACCGGCCACGACCGCTTCCGGGCCGCCGTCGACGAAACCGCGGCCCACTGCTGGGCCGCCGTCCTCGCCGGACTGCTCGACGACGCCTCCGCCGCGTTCGCCCTCCCCGACCTTCTTCACGGCGGACTCCAGCCGCGCCACCGCAGGCTGGTGCGGCTGATGCTCCCCCTCCTCGCCCGGCACGGACTGGCCGAGCCCGCCGACGGCGACCACTGGCAGCTGACCGGCACCGCACCCCGCCCCGAACACCTTCTCAAGGCCCTGGCCGAGGACCACCCGGCCTTCGTCGCCGAGACCCTCCACCTCAACGCACACCTGCGGCACCTGCCCGAACTGCTGCGCGACACCTCGGGCACACAGCAACTCCTGGGGGCCGGCGCCACGGCCTACGAGCAGATGTACGCCGCCGCGCCCGCCCACCGCTTCACCCACCGCGTCGCCCAGACCCTGCTCGGCGAGATCGTCCGCCGCTGGCCCGACGACCGCCCCCTGCGCGTCCTGGAACTCGGCGCCGCACCCCACGCCCTCACCGAGGCCCTGCTGCCCCTGCTGCCGGCGGACCGCACCCGCTACACGTGCACCGACCGGTCCGAGACCGCCTTCGCCGCCGCCGGACACCGCTTCGCCGCCCACGACTTCGTCGACTACCGCACCCTCGACCCGGACACCGACCCCACGGCCCAGGGCTTCTGCGACGGCGGATTCGACCTGGTCGTCGCCGACGACGCCCTGCACACCTCCGCCGACCTGGCCAAGACACTCGGCCGCGTACACACCTTGCTCGCCCCCGGCGGACACCTGCTCGCCGTCGAGTCGCACGACGCACAGCACCGAGCCCTCCTCCTCGGCGGCACCGAGGACTTCTGGCAGCGCCACGACCGCACCCTGCGCCCCGACACCGTGCTGCTGCCCCGGGACCGGTGGGCGCCGCTCCTGGAACAGTGCGGCTTCAGCGGCACCGTACAGACCGGCACCGACGACCGCACCGTCCTCCTGGCCGCCGCCGACCGCCTCCCCGCCGCCGAACCCGCCCCGCCCGCACCGGAGCCGGGCACCGCCTGGACCGTCGCCGCCGAGACGGCCGACGAGACACCGGCCGCACAGGCGCTCGCCGCCCTCCTGGGCACCACGGAGACCATCACCGCCCCCGACGACTCCTCCGCCTGGGCCACCGCCCTGCCCGCCGAACCCGGCGGCGTCGTCCTGCTGTTGAGCGCGCCCGAGAACCACGAAGAAGCCGTTGCCCGGACGACACACCGCGCAGCCGTCCTGCGAACCCTGGCCACCGCCTGCGCCGAACGCACCGAGGCGACCCGCCCGCAGGTGTGGCTGGTCACCCGGCCCACCGGCCTGTTCCCCGCCCCCGAACGCCCGGACCACCCCCTCGACGCGGCCGCCTGGGGGACCGCCCGCACTCTGGCCAACGAACAGCCCGACCTGCACCTGCGCCGCATCTCACTGGACCGCAGCGGCGACCCGGCCGCCGACGCCCTGCGCCTGGCCCGCGAACTGCTCGCGCCCACCGACGAGGACGAGATCGTCCTCACCCGGGGCGGCCGGTTCGTCCCCCGCGAGACCCAACGCCCGGCGGACCAGCCCGCCGCCCTGCCCGCGAGCACACCGTTCGCCCTGGAGGTACGGGACCCGGGCTTCTCACGCCGCCTGGTGTGGCGGCAGACGGAACCTCTGCGGCCGGGGCCCGACGAGATCGTGGTGGAAGTGAAGGCCGTCGCGCTCAACTACCGCGACCCGATGCGCGCCAACGGGCTGCTCCCGCCCGAGGCCGTCGAGGGCACGCCGCTCAGCCGCGGACTGGGCACCGACGGAGCGGGCGTCGTCAGCGCCGTCGGCCCCGGGGTCACCGCGTACGCGGTCGGCGACCGCGTCAGCGGCCTGATGGCCGCAGCCCTGGCCTCCCACGCCCTCACGCACGTCGCCACCGTCGGCCCCGTCCCCGACGGCATGAGCTTCGCCGAGGCGGCCACCTTCCCGGTGGCCTTCCTCACCGTCCACCACACCCTCGTCGACGAGGCCAGGCCGCTTCCCGGCGAGACACTGCTCGTGCACGGCGGATCCGGGGCCGTCGGCCTGGCCGCCCTCCAGTGCGCCCGCGTCCTGGGCCTCCGCGTGATCGCCACGGCAGGCACCGAGACCAAGCGCGACCTGCTGCGCACCCTCGGCGTCGAGCACGTTCTGGACTCCCGCAGCCTCGATTTCGCCCCCCGTGTGCGCGAACTGACCGACGGCAAGGGCGTCGACATCGTCATCAACTCCCTCAGCGGCGAGGCCATCGCCCAGAGCCTCGACCTGCTGCGCCCCAACGGCCGCTTCATCGAACTCGGCAAACGCGACATCTTCCTCAACAACCCGCTCCTGCTGCGGCCGTTCCACCGCAGCATCACCTTCATCGGCTTCAACCTCGACAGCATCGTCTTCGACCCCGTACGCGGCCCGCGGCTGGTGCTCGCAACCGCGGCGCACGCGGCGACCGGCCACTACCGTCCCCTCCCACACACCGTCCACTCCGCGGCCCGCGTCGACGAGGCCTTCCGGCAGCTCCAGCACTCCCGCCACGTCGGGAAGGTCGTCGTCGCCCTCGACCCGCTGGACGAACCGGTCCCCGTCGAACCGGCCCTCGTCACCCCCGCGTTGAACCCGGACGGCACCTACCTGATCACCGGCGGGCTCGGCGGCTTCGGCGCCGCCACCGCCGAGTGGCTCGCCGACCGCGGCGCCCGCCACCTCGCCCTGCTCGGCCGCCGCGGAGCCGACGCCCCCGAAGCCGCCGCCGTCCTCGAACGCCTCGCCGCGCGAGGGGCGGTGGCCACTCCGTACGCCGCCGACGTCACCGACGAGGCGGCCGTGCGTGAGGTGCTCGCCGCCGTGGACGCCGGCGGGCACCCGCTGCGCGGGGTGGTGCACTGCGCCATGCAGCTGGACGACGCCCCGCTGGCCGACCTCACCGACGACCGGTTCGCCGCCGTGTTCGCCCCCAAGGCCGCCGGAGCGGACGTCCTCGACCGTCTCACCGCGGACCGGGAGTTGGACCTCTTCCTGCTGTACTCCTCGGTCACCGCGGCCACCGGCAACCTCGCGCAGGCCCCCTACGTCGCCGCCAACGCCTACCTGGAGGCCCTCGCCCGCGCCCGCCGCCGCGCCGGACGTCCCGCTGCCGCCATCGCATGGGGACCGATCGCCGACACCGGATACGTCGCCCGCAGCAGCCTGGCGGCCACCATGACCGGCCTCGGCTTCGAACCCGTCACCTCCGCCGACGCGTTCGGCGCCGCCGACCACCTCCTCGCCGCCGGCACCGACGTCGCCGGCATCGGCCGCTACCGCTGGGGCCGCGCACGCCGCCTGCTGCCCTCCCTGGCCGCACCCCGCTACGCCGCGCTCGTCCCCGCCGGCGCCGCGGACGCGGACGGGACCCGCGAGGAACTGCTGCGCTCCCTGGCCGCGATGAGCACCGAGGACGCCGTCCGCGCCATCACCGAGGCCCTGGCCCGCCACCTCGCCGGCGTCCTGCACATCGACCCGTCGGAGCTGGACCCCGACCGCAACCTGGAGGACTTCGGCGTCGACTCCCTCATGGGCGCCGAGTTCATCCTCCAGGCCCGCGAATACTTCGGCATCCACATCCCGCCCGGCGAACTCATGGGCGGTGGACGGACCCTGACCCACTTCGCCCGCCTGATCCACGACCGCCTGGGCATCCACTCACCCCAGGGCGCCCCGCCGCCGGGACCGTGACGCGGTCACCGGCCCCCGCGCCGGAAGGACCGGCCGAGCCGCGAAGCGGCCCAACCCGCCAGCCGCGTACGGTCGATCTTCGCCGCGTGCCGGTGGTCCACCGGCAGCGACCGGTGGAACAGCACCGGCACCGAACCCGTCACCGGCAGCTCCAGGCCGTTCAGCACCTCCCGGATGCCGCGGCACACCGCCGCGCGGCCTGCGCGCGAGGCCGCCCGCTCCAACTCCACGACCACCACCGGCCACTGTGCGGTGGCCGGCCCGACGCCCACGAGCGCGGTGCGGCGCACGCCGGGCACCGCGTCGAGGGCCGGCTCCACCTGCTCGGTGAACAACGGGCCCTCCGCCGTGCGCAGCCGGTGCGCGAGACGGCCGTAGAACCAGATGCGGCCCTGCTCGTCCAGCCGTCCCGCATCGCCCATGCGGTGCACGATCACGCCGTCCGCCTCGTACCGCTTCGCCGCCAGGGTGGCCGCCGGGTCCAGATAGGCGGGGCTGACGTTCGGCCCGGAGACGGCGAGCTCGCCCACCGTCCCGCAGGGCACGTCCGCATCGCCGTCCGGTGCGGTGTACGGCGCGTCCAGCGGCAGGACGCGGACGGTGACCCCCGGCACGGGACGGCCCAGGCACACGCCCTCCCCGCGGGCCGTGGCCGTGCGCAGCGGGAGCAGCTCCCGGTGGTCGATCATGCTGACCGGCAGGGCCTCGGTGGCGCCGTACACGCTGGAGACCGTCGCGCCGGCGGGCAGGCACACCCGCAGCCGGTCCAGTACCGCGTACGGCAACGACGCGCCGAAAGAGGCGACATGACGCAGCGTCGGCAGGGGAGTGAGCGTGCGGATGCAGTAGCGGGCCAGCCGGTCCAGAAGCGCGGGCGAGCCCATGAGCACGCCGGCCTCCGTGCTGTTCACGGCCTGCGCCAGGTCACGGGCACGCATGCGCGTGGGACGGGTCAGGTCCACGCGCGGCACCACCGTGGTGGCGCCGAGCAGCGGCCCGAGCACCGCGGCCGGCACGAACGCGGCCACCACCGTCCGCCCCGCCAGCTCCACACCCTCCGGCAGCGCGCGCACCTGCGCCTGCACCGTGCTGTGCCGGTGGACGACCCCCTTGGGCGGCCCCGTCGCACCGGAGGTGAACACGACCATCGCCGGGGCGTCGTCCGGCGGGCCGGCCAGCGTCCGCCACGGAGTGACGGAGCGCCGCAGCCGCTGAAGCGTCCGGCCGGGCCACAACCGGGGCCCTGCCACCACACGGTGGCTCACCGCGTCCCCGCCCCAGCCCAGCAGACGCCCGGCGAGGTGCGCGAGCGGCTCGGCCAGCAGGACGTCCGGCGCGGCGGCCGCCAGACACCGGCCCATCACACGCAGCGGGAGCGAGCCGTCGACGAGGACCGGGACGGCGCCCATGCCGGCCAGGGTCAGCACACACGTCCCCAGCTCCACCGGGTCCCGGGTCAGCACGGCCACGCGGTACCCGGGCCGGATCCCCACCCGGGCCAGGGCTGCCGCGGTCGCCAGGCTCAGACCGGCGGCCTCGGCGTTGCCGAGCGCCGCGAACCTCCGCCGGCCCTGCGGGTAGCGCAGGCACACGCCCTCGGGCACCTCCTGCAGGGCACCCAGGACGGTACGGGCCAGCGGGGCCACGGGCGGACACCTCCGGTGCGGTAGGGGCGCTTCCTCAGCATGAGGGCGACGCCGTGGGCCCGGCATCACCTACATGAGTGATTCGGGTACGTACGGGCGCAATGCGCCCCGGCTCCGGGCATGAACTCCCCACCACAGCAGCGAACTTGACGGAACCCGTCGCCGGAATCCGCCGGAAGGGCCGCCCGTGTGCGCAGCAGCCGACCGCCCCCGCTGGCCCGACTACCCCTTCACCTCGCAGTGGTTCACGCACACCGACGGCAGCCGCCAGCACTACGTGGACGAAGGCGCCGGCCCCCCGGTGCTGATGGTCCACGGCAACCCGTCCTGGAGCTACGCCTGGCGCCACCTGATAGCCGGACTGCGCGACGCCTACCGGTGCATCGCCCCGGACCTGCTCGGCATGGGCCTCTCCGAACGCCTCCCTCCGCCCCTGCCCGCCCTCCTGGCCGGACACCAGATCGCCGCACTCGACGACCTCGTCCGCCACCTGACCGACGAGCACGGAGCACCGCAGCACGGGTGGACCGTCGTCGCCCACGACTGGGGTGGCCCCATCGCCCTGACCTGGGCCTGCCTGAACGCCGACAAGGTGGACCGGGTCGTCGTCCTGAACACCGCCGTCTTCCGCTTCCCCGAACACGGCCTGCCCCCCTGGTGGTTCCGCCTGCTGCACCTGCGCGCCGTCAGCACCCCCGCCGCGCACTGGACACCCGGCTGGGCCCACGGAGCCGCCCGGCTCGGCGTGACCACCCCGATGCCCCCGCCGGTCCGCCGCGCCTTCACCGCGCCCTACCGCCGACGGCGCCGGCGCGCCGCCCTGGCCCGCTTCGTCCGGGACGTCCCGCTCACGCGCGGCGACCCCGGCTGGGCGCTGCTGGCCGTCGTCGAACGCATGCTGCCCGCCCTCGACCGCACACCGATGCTCGTCGCCTGGGGCATGCGCGACCCGGTCCTGCGCCCGCCGCTGGCCGACGCCTGGCAGCAGCGCTTCCCCCACGCCCGCGTGCTCCGCTACCCCGAGGCCGGCCACTACGTCCTGGAGGACGCACGCGCCGAACTCGTCCCGGCCGTCCGGCACTTCCTCGACACCACGCTCGACACCACGGGGGAGCGGCGGTGAAGGTTCTCGTCACCGGCGGCAACGGCTTCCTCGGCAGCGCCGTGTGCCGCCAACTCGCCGCAGCCGGACACGACGTCAGGTCCCTGCACCGCCGCTTCAGCGAACCCCTCGCCGCACTTGGCGTCGACCAGCGCCTGGGCGACATCCGCGACGCCGCCGCCGTCCACCGCGCCACCGCCGGCTGCGACGCGGTCGTGCACACCGCCGCCCGTGTCGGCGCGGCCGCCAGCCCACGGCCGTTCCACGACGTCAACGTCACCGGAACCCGGCACGTCCTGGACGCCTGCCGACGACACGGCATCGGCATCCTCGTCCACACCTCCAGCCCCAGCGTCGTCTTCGACGACACCGACATCGACGGCGGCGACGAAACCCTGCCCTACCCGCGCCGGCCCCTCGGCCCCTACCCGGCCACCAAGGCCGCCGCCGAACGCCTCGTCCTGGCCGCCGACGGACCGGACTTCGCCACCGTCGCTCTGCGCCCCCACTGCATCTGGGGCCCCGGCGACCCGCACTTCGCCCCCCGGCTGCTGCGCGCCGCCCGCCTCGGCGTCGTCCCGCTCCCCGGCGGCGGACGCAAACGCATCGACACCGTCTACGTCGACAACGCCGCCCACGCCCACCTCCTGGCCCTCGACCGCGTCCGCCCCGGCACCCCCGCGGCCGGCCGCCCGTACTTCATCACCCAGGGCAGGCCGTGCACCCTCGCCCGCACCCTGACCGTCTTCTTCCGCGCCCTGGGCCGCAGCCCGCGCCTGCAGCCCGTGCCCGTCCCGCTCGCCCGCGCCGCCGGCAGGCTGTGCGAGGACGGCTGGCGGCTGCTCCGCCTGCCCGGAGGACCGCCGCTCGACCGGTGCCTGGTGGCGGGAGCGGCCCGCGCGAACTGGTTCGACATCACCGCCGCCCGCACCCACCTCGGCTACGCCCCCCTCGTCAGCACCCCGGAAGGGCTCGAACGCCTGCGGCGGACACCATGAGCCCCCGGCCGCCCCTCACCGCCGCACAGGCGCGCCGCCTGCCGGACTACCCCTTCCAGGGGCATTGGTTCGGCCACGGCGCCTGGCACCAGCACTACCTGGACGAGGGCCGGGGCAGCCCCGTCCTCATGGTGCACGGCAGTCCCACCTGGAGCTACATGTGGCGCCACCTCGTCCTCGCCCTGCGCGACCGCCACCGCTGCATCGCCCCCGACCTCAGAGGCATGGGCCTCTCCGACCGCACCCGCGAACCGGACGGCGAACTCCTCGCCGACACCTGCGCCCAGGACCTCGGCCGCCTCGTCGACCACCTCGTCGCCGACCGCGGCGCACCCGCACGGGGCTGGACGCTGGTCGTGCACGACTGGGGCGGCCCGGTCGGCCTGTGGTGGTCCCACCTGCACCCCGGCGTCGTCGACCGCCTCGTCGTCCTCAACACCGCCGCGTTCCCGCTGCCCCCGGGGTACCGGCTCCCGCGGGCCGTGCAGGCCCTGAGGCGGCCCGCGCTGGGCAGGATCGCCCACGCCGCCAACGCCGTGACGCACCTGACCCTGCGGCAGGCCCCGTGCCACCCGCTGCCCCGGGCCGTCCGCGACGCCTACCTCGCCCCCTACCGGCACCGCCGCGACCGAACGGCACTGGTGCACTTCGCCCGGGACATCCCCCTCGGCCCGGCCGACCCCGGCTGGCCCCGCGCCCGCCGCCTCGGCCAGGCCCTCATCACCTTCACCCAACTGCCCGTCTTCATCGGCTGGGGCATGCGCGACCCCCTCCACGACGACCTCGTCCTCGCCGAATGGACCCGCCGCCTGCCCCGGGCGTCGCTCCACCTCCACCCCCGCGCCGGGCACTTCGTCCTGGAGGACACGGGCCGGCAACTGGTCGACGACATCAGGGACTTCCTCGCCGTCACCGAGTAGCCGTATCGGGTGACCGGATGTCGCTCACGTGCCCCATGTCCCCCGCCTCGCCCCCACGGCATCATGGGTTTCCCGCCCGCCGGAGCCCAGAGGGAAGGACGAGGTCCCGTGACGCCGTACAAGCCCCTACGCCTCCTCCCCGCCGCACTCGTCGCCGCAGCGCTCGCCACCGGCGCGTGCAGTACGCACACGGAACCGGACGGCGGCGACACCACGTCCCCGGCGGGCCGGACGGCGGCCCACACCGACGTGCTGTTCATCGGCGCCCACCCGGACGACGAGTTCCAGTCCCTCGCGACCTTCGGACAGTGGAGCGAGCGGCAGGGGCTGAGCACGGGCGTCGTCACCATCACCCGCGGCGAAGGCGGCGGGAACGCCGCCGGCCCCGAGGAGGGCCCCGCGCTCGGCCTCATCCGCGAACGCGAGGAACGCGCCGCCGTCGCACACGTCGGCATCCGCAACGTCTTCTACCTCGACAAGCCGGACTTCTGGTACACGCTCTCGGCACCCCTGACCGCCAAGGCCTGGAACCGCACCCCCCGACAGCCGACGGACACCCTCGCCCGGCTCGTCCGCCTGATCCGGGCGACCACCCCCAGGACCGTGGTCACCATGGACCCGCGCCCGTTCAACCAGCACGGCGGCCACCAGGAGGCCGGCCGCCTGGCCGTCGAGGCCTTCCGCCTGGCCGGCGACCCGACGGCATTCCCCGAACAGATCACCAAGGAGAAGCGCGCCCCCTGGAAGGCCTCGCAACTCCTCGCCCAGAGCTGGAAGTTCGACGGACCGGTGGGGGAGCAGTGCGCCGCACGGCGGGCCACCGACCCGCACACCGGGCTGCCGGTCCTCGGCGTGTGGCCCGGAGCACGCTCCCGCGACCACGGGAAGACGTGGGCACAGGTGGAACGGGACGCCGCCCGTACCTACGTCACCCAGGGCTTCGGCGCCCTCCCGCCCACCGTCGACACCCCCGCGGACCGCCTCCCCTGCGAGTGGTTCACCGTCCTGGCCGAGAACGGCAGACCCGTCACCGCCCCGGTGCACCCCCAGTCCGGACTGCGCCCGCTGTACGCCGAGTTCCGCGACTGGGCGCAGAAGGCGCACATGCCGTGGCTGGCCGACGACGCCCAGCCCGCCTACCCGCCCGCCCCCGCCACCACGGTCCCCGAAGTCGCCGAGGCCCCGGTCGTCGACGGCGCGGCGGGCCCGGGCGAATACCCCGGCGAAACGCTCCGCCTCAGATACTGGGAGGGCAAGGAGTGCACCCCCGACGACTGCTCGGCGGACGCCCGCCTCGCCCGCCACGGCGACGACCTGTACGTCCTCGTCCATGTCACCGACGACAAGAAGGGCGCCGCACTCGACGCCCGCAACGACTGCAAACGCCACTGGCGCACCGACTCCGTCGAGATCGACCTCGACCCCCGGGGCCGCGCCGACGACACCTCGGCCACCTTCAGGACCGGCATCCTGCCCTTCACCGCCCACGGCGGCGGCCCCTGCGCCGAGCGCGACGGCGACAACCACCAGGGCCCGGCGGCCGGCACCGCACCCGGCATGACGGTCGCCTCCACGGTGACCGACCCGTACCACGGCTACACGGTCGAGGCGAAGATCCCGCTCGCCGACCTGCCGGGCCCCGTCGACCCCGCACACCTCACCGCGAACATCCTCGTCTACGACTCCGACACCCAGGACAGGACGGGCAAGTCCCGCCTGGCCTGGTCCCCTTACGGCAGCGCCCAGGCCGACCCCTACGTGTGGGGCACCCTGCACCTCCCCGGCTACACACCACCGCCCGCCCGGCCCGCACCGGCCGCCGAGCTCCCCCTGGACGCGGCGCGCAGCCAGGACTCCCCGGCATCCGTCGCCCAGTCCACCCGCACGGGCGTCCCGCTCGGGGGAGGGGCGCCCTGAGGAGGCCCCAGCCGGTGAACCGGATCGTGCACGGTCCGTCAGATGTTTGCAGCCCGCCCGATACGCATACAGACTCCGTGACCACGATGCCTCCCCGGCTCCCGTGACGCCGGGACGACTTGCACCAGGAGCATGCGATGCTGACCTCGACACACGTACCGGGCGGCCCGGCCTGGCTCGACCTGGGCACACCCGACATGGATGCCGCCGTCGCCTTCTACGGGGGACTGTTCGGATGGGAGTTCCGTTCCGCCGGGCCGGACGCCGGCGGATACGGCTTCCTCCTGAAGGACGGCAAGACCGCCGCCGGCCTCGGTCCGCTGATGGAGGAGGGCGCGCATCCGGCGTGGACGGTGTACTTCCGCACCGAGAACGCCGACGACACCGCCGACGCGGTGCAGCGGGCCGGCGGCTCGGTCCGCTTCCCGCCGATGGACGTCCTCACGGCCGGCCGCATGGCAGGGTTCACCGATCCCGCGGGCGCGGAGTTCGCGGTGTGGCAGCCCGGCGACACCGACGGCCTGGAGGCGGTCAACGACCCCGGCTCCGTCAGCTGGATCGAGCTGTACAGCACCGACGCCGCCGCGGCGACGGACTTCTACCGCAAGGTGTTCGGCTGGGACACCCGCGACCTGGGCATGGGGGAGGGCCTCGGCTACACCATCGCGGGCCCCGCGGGCGGCGGCGAGAAGAGGATGCACGGCGGCCTCATGCAGCTGCCCGAGGAGCACATGCAACGGGGCTCGACCTCCGAGTGGCATCCCTACTTCGAGGTCGAGGACTGCGACACCGCCCTGGCCCGGGCCGAGGAACTGGGCGCCACCACCATCATCCCCGCGATGGACGCCCCGGGCGTGGGCCGCCTGGCCATGGTGCTCGACCCGTTCGGGGCACCGTTCGCAGTGGTCAGGAGCGCGGCCCACTGAGCCGGCCGTTCTGGCCGCACAGGCCCTGACCTACCCGCCCGTCTCCGCCCGCACCTCCTCCGCCGTGGTGTCCCGCAGCCCACCGTCCAGCAGCAGCCAGCGCGTCACGCCGAGCGACTCCAGGAACGGCAGGTCGTGACTGGCCACGACCAGCGCGCCCTCGTACGACTCCAGGGCCGTGGTGAGCCGGCGGACGCTCGCCATGTCGAGGTTGTTCGTCGGCTCGTCGAGCAGCAGGAGCTGCGGGGCGGGCTCGGCCAGCATCAGGGCCGCCAGCGTGGCGCGGAAGCGCTCCCCGCCGGAGAGGGTCCCTGCCTGCTGGTCGGCCCGTTGCCCCTTGAACAGGAAGCGGGCCAGCCGGGCCCGGATGTGGTTCCCGGTCGCCTCGGGCGCGAAGCGCGCGACGTTCTCGGCGATGCTCGACTCCTCGTCGAGCACGTCGAGGCGCTGTGGCAGGAACCGCAGCGGCACATGGACGTCGGCCGTGCCGGAGAGCGGTTCCAGCTCTCCGGCGATCGTGCGCAGCAGCGTCGTCTTGCCCGCGCCGTTGCGCCCGACGAGGGCGATCCGCTCGGGGCCGCGCAGCTCGAACTCGCCCTCGACCCGGGCCCCGTACGTCAGCCGGAGCTCCCGCAGGGTGAGCACGGAGCGGCCCGGCGGCACCGCCGTGGCCGGGAGGTCGATACGGATCACGTCGTCGTCGCGCACGGCGTCCACCGCCTCGTCGAGCCGCTCCTTCGCCTCGGACAGCCTGTCCTCGTGCAGGACGAGATGCTTGCCCGCGGAGACCTGGGCCTGCCGCTTGCGCGCGCCCATGACGATCTTGGGTTCGCGCTTGCTGTCCCACATCTTCTGCCCGTACCGCTTGCGGCGGGCCAGCTTCACGCGGGCGTCGGCCAGTTCGCGCTTCTGCTTGCGCACGTCGGACTCGGCGGTGCGGACCAGCCGTTCGGCCGCCTCCTGTTCGGCGGCGAGCGCCTCCTCGTAGGCCGAGAAGTTGCCCCCGTACCAGGTGATGCCGTCCGCCCGCAGGTCCGCGATCCGGTCGACGCGGTCGAGGAGTTCACGGTCGTGGCTGACCACGACCATGACGCCGGGCCACGCCTCGACGGCCGCGTACAGGCGGCGACGGGCGGACAGGTCGAGGTTGTTGGTGGGTTCGTCGAGCAGGAGCACATCGGGCCGGCGCAGCAGCAGCGCGGCCAGGCGCAGCAGGACCGACTCGCCGCCGGACACCTCGCCGACGGTGCGGTCCAGGCCGATGCGGCCCAGCCCCAGCCCGTCGAGCGTCGCCGTGGCGCGCTCCTCGACGTCCCAGTCGTCGCCGACGGCCGCGAAGTGCTCCTCGCGCACGTCGCCCGCCTCGATGGCGTGCAGCGCGGCGCGCGCTGCGGCGACACCGAGGACCTCGTCGACGCGCAGCGAGGTGTCGAGCGTGGCGTTCTGCGGCAGATAGCCGGTCCCGCCGGCCACGCGCACGGTGCCGTCGGCCGGGGAGAGCTCTCCTGCGATCAGCCTCAACAGGGTGGACTTTCCCGACCCGTTGAGGCCGATGAGCCCGGTCCGGCCGGGGCCGAAGGCCGCCTGGAGGCCGTCGAGGACGGGGGTGCCGTCCGGCCAGGCGTAGGAGAGCGACGTGCAGGTGATGAAGGTGGGGGTTGCTGACATGCGGGCCTCGCGTGGTTGCGTGGGAAGGGTGATCGGGGCAACACGTGGAGACACCGCAGAGGCGACGGCCGTGATCGGCGAGAGAGGGGAACGGGATCCCCGTCACCGGCGGGAGGACGGCTCGATGCGTCGAGGTCGCACACGGAACGCGAGCGGCGGAGCGGGGCCATGACGGCCGGGCAGCGCAGCGGCGCGGTGTCTCAGGACCTCAGACGAGCAACGTCCTTCTCCGATCGACGGCAACAGGGGCGTTACGTAACGTACGGGGGTGCCGGTGGAGCGTCAATCGAATTTCCGCGCCCGCTTCCGGTGGGACAGGCAGTGCCGGACCTTCGCGATCACCAGGCCGATGGTGTTGACGGAGTCGCGGATCAGGTCGTCCCGCTGGTGGACGGAGATCTTCTCGCTGAGGTGGTCGCGGGCTTCGGCGACGAGGTCCCCGACCATGACGAGGACCGTGGCCGTCGTGACCTCCTTGCCGGTCACCGCGCCGATGTCCCAGTGCGCGTGGACTCCCAGTTCCACGACGAGCACGAGGACGATCAGGGCGAACCAGATGCCGGTCTTCTTCAGGAAGGCGACGAGGTTGACGCTGCGCAGCCGCGCGGCGAAGCCGGTGCTGACCAGGAGGATCGCCCCTGCCGCGATGGCCAGGGGCTTCCACGACTGGTGGAAGAGGTCCATCCCCAGGGCCAGGAACACGAGGATCCACGCCGTGCCCTGGACGAGGGCCCGTTCGTCGTAGGCGGGTGCCACGGCCTGCCCGTCCGCTGGTGCCATGGCGCTCCTTCCGGCGGCCGCGCGACCACTGCGGACAGCGTAGGAACGCCCCGGGTGCAACGGAGGCGGGACGGCGTCAGGGGAGCGTCAAGACGGGCGCGCGTGAGCCCTTGTGCGCCGTCAGGGCTCGACGTGCCAGTCGGCTTCGAGGTGCTTGCGGCCGTCGGTTCCGGTGACCACGCGCCAGTGGGCCCGGGGCCGGGGGCGGTTCACCGCAGTGCGAGGGCCGGTCTCGAGCCCCAGGGCCTGGAGGACAGGACTGTCGACGGCACCGGAGGCGATGCGCCGGACGACCTCGTGCCGCGAGACGCGGACACGGAGGCCGACGCGGGGCACGTGGTGGGAGTGGAAGAACGTGAGGAGGGACACGGGATACCACCTCTGTGAAAGAGCATGGCGCGGCCGGGCATTCGAGTGGGCCGGTCGAGGAGGAAGGGCGGACAGTCTGTGGCGCGCGGGGAACGCGGCTACCACATACCGCAGTTCAACGAAGACATACGGATGCGACGCCGAAGGCAACGGGGGCTGCTCCGGATGCGCTGCATGTCTCTCACCTCATCGCCGCCGCGGGGCACACATGGTCCGAACCCGTGAAGACGTCTCACCGACGGGGCACTTGACGTTTCTTCCGTGTTTTCCCGCCGTTGGCAGCGTAGTCGTTCGCCCGCGTGGTGACATGCGCAGAGGTGCGCAATTGATTCGTCCTTGACGTCGGCACGGCACCCGCGACGAAGGACGAACGGCAGGGGGTCCCGGTGGCCCTCTTCGCCTCCGACCTGTGGGCGCAGGGCCCTCAGGCCCCGGCCAGCAGCATCACGCCGACGAACAGCATCGTCGCCGCCATCAGCACGTCGATGACGCGCCAGGCCGACGGCCGGGCGAAGACCCCGCTGAGCAGCCGGGCACCGAAGCCCAGCGCACTGAACCAGCACAGGCTGGCCAGAGCCGCACCGATGCCGAACTCCCAGCGCAGCGGCCCCTTCGCCGCGGCGATCGCACCGAGCAGCAGCACGGTGTCGAGGTAGACGTGCGGGTTGAGCCAGGTCATCGCCAGACAGTTGAGCACGGCACGCCGCCGTGAGCGCACCGACGAGCCCTCCGTGCGCATCGCCGCCTCCGAGGAGCGGTAGGCGCGCACCGCGGCACGCAGCCCGTAGCCGAGCAGGAAGGCGGCGCCGAGCCAGCGCACGGCGGTCATGGCCGGCGGCCAGGCCGTGACCAGGGAGCCGAGGCCGGCGACGCCGAGGGTGATGAGCACGGCGTCCGACAGGGCGCAGATGGCCACCACGGGCACGACCGCGTCGCGCCGGATGCCCTGGCGCAGCACGAAGGCGTTCTGCGCACCGATGGCGACGATCAAGGAGAGTCCGGTGCCGAAGCCCGCGGCTCCGGCGGTGAAAACGTTGTGCATGCCTCGACGCTAAAGATCGACCGGCCGACAGTACAGCTAAAGTTTCTTAGGTATCATTAGCAGCTGTGATGACGAGCCTGCCCCACGACCTGGTCCGCACCCTGCTCACCGTGGTGGACGAGGGCACCTTCGACGCCGCAGCCGCAGCCCTCCACATCACGCCGTCCGCCGTCAGCCAGCGCGTCAAGGCACTGGAACAGCGCACCGGACGCGTACTGCTGATGCGCACCAAACCCGTGCAGCCGACCGAGTCCGGCCAGATCGTCGTGCGCTTCGCCCGCCAGCTCGCCCGCCTCGAGAGCGACGCCCGCGCCGACCTGGGCATGGCCGAGTCCGGCGCACCCGCCCGCCTGACGATCGCCGTGAACTCCGACTCCCTGGCCACCTGGTTCTTCCCGGCACTCACCCGGGTCCCGCACGACCTGCGGATCTACTTCGAACTCCGCCGCGAGGACCAGGAACACACCACCGCCCTGCTGCGCGAGGGCCAGGTCATGGCCGCGGTCACCTCCTCGCCCGACCCCGTGGCCGGCTGCTCCGTACGCGAACTCGGCCGCATGCGCTACCTGGCCGCCGCGAGCCCGGACTTCACCGCCCGACGGCTCGCCGACGCCCCGCTCCACCGGGCGCTTCCCGACGCCCCCGTCATCATGTTCGACCGCCGCGACGACCTCCAGGACGCCTTCGTACGCACCATCGCACGCGGCAAGGACGCGAGCCCGCTGCGCCACTACGTGCCGACGAGCGAGGGCTACGTCGAGGCCGTGGTGGCCGGCATGGGCTGGGGCCTCGTCCCCACCATGCACGCCGCACCGCACCTGCGCGCAGGCACGCTCGTCAACCTCGCCCCGGACCGCCCGGTGGACGTCCCCCTGTACTGGCAGCAGTGGAAGCTCGGCTCCCCGGCCCTCGCCGCAGCCGCGGACGCCGTCGCGGCAGCGGCGGCCGAGGCGCTCACCGGGAAACCGTGAATCCGGCGATGCACGTCCGGTACGGATACCCCACCGGGATCCGGCGAACGTTCGGCGACGGCCCGGTGAACGGGTCCGTGCCGACCGTCACTTGCCTCGCGCGACAGCCCGAAGCTAGGGAAATTCCCAGCTCACGGCGGTGAGACTTGGCGCGGCTGCCACCCCGCACGGCAGCCGGGCCCCGGCGACGGGAGAAACCGCCGGGCCGCCGACCAGAGAACGGGAACCTCGTGTCATCCCTTGAGCGTCAATTCGGATACGGCGTCGCCGCCCTGACCACCACCGCCGTGGTCACGGGCGCGGTGACGCGCATCCGAGGGCTGCGGGAGCGCAGCCGCCGCTACCGGCAGCACCGCCGGTCCGACGGATCCCTGGTGGAGTTCGACCTTCACCTGCCCCGGCACGCCGAACGCGTCGTCCTCTTCGAATCCGGCCTGGGCATGCCCCACGAATACTGGGACCAGGTCTGCTCCGAACTCCCGGACGACGCCGGATACTTGCGCTACAACCGCCCCGGCTACGGCCTGTCCACTCCGGTGCCCCTTTCGCTCGATGCGCACCGCGTCCTGCTCGACGAGCTGCGCAGCACCTACCTCGGCTCGCTGCCCGTCACGCTCGCCGGACACTCACTGGGCGGGTACCTGTGCGCCGCGTATGCCGCCGCGCACCGGGGAACCGATCCGCTGCTGGCCCGGCTCGTGCTGGTCGACTCCACCCACATCGGCCGGCTGCGCGCGTCGGCCGGCACCGAGACCGACCTCTGGCAACGGCAGTTCCTGCTGCTGGAGCAGGTCTGGTCGGCCATGGGTCTGGCCGCGCTCCGTCCGACCGGGAACCAGCGGCGGAGCTATCGCGAGCACGTCAACCGCAGTCATGACGCGTTCATGGCCCACCGGCGGACCTGGGTCACCGCCTACCGCGAATACCGCACCTCGCTGACGCTCCCCGATGTGGACGACGTGGGCGTCCCCCTGGATGTGGTGACCGCCTCCAACCCGCTGAGCAGCGGCAGGCCGCACCTCGTAGCGCAGTCCGAACTCCTGGGCCTGTCCGGGCACTCCCGTCACCATGTGGTGGAGGGCGCCGACCACGTCTCGTTGCTGCAGGAGCATGCCCACGCGGTCCGGTGCGCGGAGGTGATCGGCCGGCCGCCGGCAGCGGAGCCGGCCGAACGGCGCGTCGCCGAACGGGCGGAAGGAGTGCCGCAATGAACTCCGAACGCGTGAAGACGACGGTCGTCACCGGCGGGCTCGCCCTCTGGCTGACCGCGACTGCCGCCGGGCAGCTGCCCGACTTCCGCTTCGACGGACTGCTGCAGCGCGGCAGATGGCGCATCCCCACCCCCAACTGGCGCTTCTTCGGGCCCAACCCCGGCACCAAGGATTCCCATCTGCTGTACCGCGACATCGGCCACGCGGGGCCGGGGGAGTGGGAAGAAGTCCCGGTGGTGGAGGACCGGCCGTGGTACGGGCCGGCGTGGAACGCGCGGAACCGCTGCCCCAAGGCCCTGATCGACGCACTGCAGGGCATCAAGCTCGCCGCCCACGCCCAGCGGGGTGGGACCGACGTCGACAGGCTCGCCGGGAATCCGGCCTACCGATTTCTGGAGCAGTACGTCACCCGGCACCTTCCGCACGAACCGGGTGCCACGGCCACGCAGTTCCTGCTGATGGAATCCTTCCCGGGAACGGGTGACCGGACGGAGTTCGATCCCGTTTTCGCCTCCGAGGAGCTCCCGCTGGGCCGGGCCGTGGCCCGTTGAGCGGCCGGAGCGGCCGACCGGACGCGGCCCGCTCACTCCGGGAATACGCCTCACCGGGTGAGTGAGCGGGCCGCCTTCGGCCGGACGGTCGAAGAGCCGAATCCCATTGCCGACAAAATTCCGAGAAGGAGATATCCCATGTCCGCCATCGCCGAGTTCGCCAACGCCGAACTGACCGACGTCACCCCCGGGCTGATCACCGAGCAGAAGAACGAGGTGCCGGTGCTGGCCGCCCAGCAGGCCAACATCACCTGCCCGGCCGTCGTCCAGCAGTGGCAGCACGCGACCTTCGTCTTCGCCACCGCCTACGGCGAGCACTGACACCCCACCGGCCGCCGGGCGATGCCCGGCGGCCGGTCCCTTCCCCGACCCCGCCACCCCCGAGGAGATGTGCCTGCCGTGTTCCGCCGAGTCCCACCCGAGGTCGCCACCCGGCGGCTCGCCTCCCTGGGCACGCTGGTGTCCTCGCTGGAGCTGCTCAGCCAGTCCAAGAGATTCGCCCAAGGCGAGCTGCTGAGTGCACAGTTGGAGAACCGGTACCCGCAATTCGCCGAGCGCTTCCCCCGCCTGACCCGCGTCCTGAGCTCGCGGACCACGGCCACCGCCCTGTACGCCACGCGTACCGCGGCCTCCGCCGCGACCCTGATGTGGCCGCAGAAGCGCGGCGTCCAGCTGGCCGGCGGCACGGCCCTGGCGGTGACCGGCGCCTTCGCCCCGGTGCGCAATCCCTACGGCGGCGACGGCGCCGACCAACTGCAGCAGGTCATCAATGTCACCCTGGCCGCCACCGCCACCTTCCGGGACCCCGACCGGGCCCGGGACGTGGCCATGCGGATGCTGGCCCTGGAGACCACGCTCTGCTACGTGGCGTCCGGCGTGGTGAAACTGGTGTCCCCGGTGTGGCTCCAGGGCCACGCCTTCGAGCGGATCATCCGCACCCGGCAGTACGGCGACCGGCGTGTCCACCGGCTGGTCCGCAGGTATCCGACGGCCGGGAAGCTCGTCTCATGGGGCACCATCGCCGCCGAGGTCGCCTTTCCGCTGGTGTTCCTCCTTCCCGCCCCCGCAGCACGGGCCTACCTGGGGAGCATGGCCGCCTTCCACGTGGGCATCGGCCAGGTCATGGGGCTCAACCGTTTCGTCCTCGCCTTCGGCGCGACGCACCCGGCCGTCCTCTACGTCATCGGGGAGCGCGACCGGTGCCGCGGAACGGACCGGTGCAGCCGGGCAGGACGGGACTGACCCCCACCGCGTGAGCAGCGCGCAACGCCCGCATCACGCGTGACAGGACGGCAGTCCGCCGTGGTACACGACCATCTCGCGGAACGCGCCGAGGACGTCCAGCGCCGCCCCCGGCGGCAGACCCCGGACCTCGGCATAGGCGCGATGCAGATTGCAGACGAGCCGCTCGGCGTCCAGCAGGTCCGCGAACTCGCCGGGCCCGGCCTCCCTCGCCGCCTCCAACGGGGACAGCCCGCAAGCCGCGCCGTCCTCCGCCAGCCGTTGCAGCCGCCGCAGATACGCGGCGGTCACGTCGAACACCTCGGGACCGGCCACCGGCCCGTGGCCGGTCACGACCGTGGCGGCGCCGAGCGCCCGCAGCCGCTCGACCGCGCGCAACGATCCTTCCACCGAGCCCATCAGGCAGAACGGCGTGGTTCCCGACATGAGGACGTCGCCGCTGAAGAGCACCTGGCGGTCGGGCACCCACGCCACGATGTCGTTCGTGGTGTGGGCCGGGCCGACGTGGAACAGCTCGATGCGCAGCTCTCCGGCGTGCAGGGTGACCGCGTCGCGGAAGGTCAGGCCGGGCGGGGCGAGGCGGGTCTCGCCCCACGGCACGTCCGGCCACAGCCGTTGCAGCCCCAGGCCGGTCTCCAGCATCGCGGTACGGGCGAGTTCGTGCGCGACGACCGTGGCCGCGGGCACGAACAGGCCGTTGCCGAAGACGTGGTCGCCGTGATGGTGGGTGTTGACGAGCACACCGGGGCCCGCGGCGGCGACTTCGGCCACGGCCTCGTGCAGCCGTCGTGCCCGTGCCTGCGTCGCCGCCGTGTCGATGAGCACGGACGCGTCGCCGGACACGACCAGACCGGCGTTGTTCACACACCAGCCGCCGTCCGGCTGGACGTAGGCGAAGACACCGTCGGCCACTTCGCACAGCGCGGGGACCGTCACGCCGTCCCCCGCCCCACGGCGGCCTCCGCGGCCCGCTGTGCGTGGTGCAGCGTGGCGAGACTGTTCGCGCCCAGGGTCCGCCGGATCACGTTCCTCGCCTCGGCGAGGCCGGTGCCCTCGCCGAGGGACGGGCCGATCGCCTCCGGCCGGACGATCACGGTGTGGTGGGCGGTGGCCTCGACCCCCGCAGCCACGGCCCGCAGGGTCCACCTGCCGACGTGCGCGGCCAGGAGATCGGGGAGCCCGGTCTGCTTGTAGACGATGCCGTGGTGCGGGAAGCACAGACGCACCGAACGGGTGGTGTGCACGGATCCGCCCGTCCCGCGGGTGTCCATGTCCACGAACTGCACGTCGGGCGCGGGCTCCTGCAGGGTGACCCGGGCCACGTGGGGGAGCAGCCCCGGCCACCTGTCGGCCCGGTGGAGAAAGGCGTACACCGGCTCGGCAGGGGCGTCCACCACCACGGAGTCGGAGAACGACACCACCAGGTCCTCGAACGCCGTCCCCAGCTCGGCCACGCGCTTCAGCGCTGCCAGCTCGGCCTCGCTGTTGTGGTCGACGGCCCGCCTGATCCACTCGGTGCCGTCGCGGTCGTCGCCCTCGGTGCGGAAGTAGTGCAGGAGCACCACCCTGGTGCCGCCGCTCGGCAGCCGGCTCAGCCGCCACGCCCCGCCCATGGCCTGGACCGGTGCGGGCGACTTCTCCTGCCAGAAGCGGATCCGGTGGCGGTCGGGCTCCAGGGAGCGCCGCGAAGTCCAGCTGCGGACCTCGCCGTTGGCGAACGCCCACAGCCGCAGCCGCTCCTCGGGCCCCGCCGGAGTCAGCCGCTCCACATGGACCGTGGGGGAGAAGACGCAGGGCCAGCGGTCCACGTCGGCGATCAGACCGTAGACGGCGGCAGGCTCCGCCTGCACCGTGACGGTGTGCCGCGTGGTGTGGATCCGGCCGGCCGGCTCGGAACCGCTCATCGTCCGTACCTTCCTTTCCACGTCAGTACGTTCCCAGCCCGCCGCAGACGTTGAGCGCCTGGGCGGTGATCGAGGAAGCGGTGCCGGACACGAGGTAAGTGACGAGACCGGCCACTTCCTCGGGGGTGACGTACCTGCCCTGCGGGATCTTCGCCTCGAGTTTCTCCCGGACCTCCTGCTCGGAGACGTCCCAGTAGTCGGCGTAACCGAGGCGTATCCGCCGGGCCATCGGCGTCTCGACATAGCCCGGACAGACCGCGTTGACGGTGATGCCGGTCCTGGCCAGCTCCAGACCGAGCGCCTTGGTGAACCCCACCACGCCGTGCTTGGAGGCGGAGTAGGGCGCACCCAGGGCCACCCCCTGCTTGCCCGCAGTGGAGGCGATGTTGACGATGCGTCCCTGGCCGGCCGCCAGCATGCCGCCGCTGCGCAGGACTTCACGGGTGACCCGGAAGACGCTGTTGAGGTTGGTGTCGACGACGTCGAGCCACAGGGCCTCGTCGATCTTCGCCGTGTCGCCGCCGCCGTTGCGGCCCGCATTGTTGACGAGGATGTCGATGGTCCCGTACCGCTGGGTCACTCCGTCGACCGTGGCGTGCACCTGATGGGCCGACGTCACGTCGCAGGCGGCCCCGTCGGCCTCGAAGCCCTCCTCGCGCAGTCGTTTGACCATGGCGTACACGTCGTCCGAGGACCGGGCACAGCCGAACACCGCGATGCCCTCGGCCGCCAGGGCCCTGGCGACGGCGAGACCGATGCCGCTCGTCGCGCCCGTGACGAAGGCGACCCGCCGCTCCTTGTCCGTCATGAGACCGCTCCCTCCCGTCCTGTGCAATCGGCGCCGTCCGCACCGGAGTTGGCCTCGTCGAGAAGAGCGCGCGGGGTCGTCGGGCGCCCCGGCCCGTCGTCGGCGAGGGTGATCCCGTGGTCGCGCCGGATACGCGCCGCCGTCTCCAGCAGCGCCAGCGAGTCGTAGCCGAGGTCCGCGAACGGGACGTCGAGGATGTCCCGGTCCAGATCCACCGTCTCGTCCTGGCCGGCGCACTCGCGCAGGATGCGCGTCAGCTCGCCGAGCGTCAGTTCCTTCACACGCTCCTCCTCCCGGGCGGCCGCCGGACGACCACCGCCGCGTTGAACCCGCCGTGCCCCCGGGCGAGGACCACGGCACAACGGATGTCACCCGTGCGGGCCGCACCGGTGACCAGGTCGACGGGGCAGCCGGCGGCAGGCCGGTCCACGTTCGCCGTCGGCGGCACGAGCCCGTCGCGCATGCTCAGCAGGGCCCACGCCACGTCGAGCGCCCCGCTCCCTGCGCACAGCCGCCCCGTCATGCTCTTCGGGACGGTGACCGGAACCGCGCCGGCGCCGAAGACGGCCGCCAGCGCCCCCGCCTCCTGACGGTCCGGCCCCCTGCGGCCCGCACCGTCCGCGAACACCACGTCGACCTGCGACGGCCGCACCCGCGCATCGGCGAGTGCCCCGCGGAGCGCCCGAAGCAGTCCGGTCGGCGCCGGGTCGTCCGGGTCCGGATCGAAGGCGGCCGCATAGCCGGCGACCTCCCCGAGGATCCGGGCACCCCTCCGGTTCGCCGCCACGGCGTCCTCGAGCACCAGGAACGCCCCTCCTTCCCCGGGCAGATGCCCGCAGGCGGCCTCGGCGAAGGGGAGGTAGGCCGCGGACGGGTCCTCGGAGCGGCTGAGCGCCCCGGTGGTGAGCTGCCCGGTCAGCCCCAGCGGACACAGCGCACCGTCCACGCCGCCCGCCACCATCGCCGTGGTACCCCGGCGGATCCGGCGCCGGGCATGGCCGATCACGTCCAGCCCGCCGGCCTGGTCGCAGACCAGCGCGGCGCCCGGGCCGCGCAGGCCGTGACGGATCGACACCTGGCCGGTGTTGACCGCATAGAACCAGGCGAAGGCCTGGTAGACGCTGACGTGCCCGGGTCCCTTGCCCCACAGGTTCTGCAGCTCGCGCTGCCCGAAGGCGAACCCTCCCATGGACGCGGCCGTGGCCACGCCCACCCCGGGCCCCGCACCGGCGGCGGCACCGATCCTGCTGTCCTCCAGGGCGAACGCCGCCGCGGCCAGCGACAGTCTGGTGTTCCGGTCGGTCTGCGGCAGCAGCCGGCCGGGCAGGTGCTGCTCGGCAACGAAGCCCGACACCTCGCCCGCCAGCCGCACCGGATACGGGCCGGTGTCGAAGCGGGTGAGGGGGCCGATGCCGCTGCGGCCGTCGAGCGTCGCCTCCCAACACGCCTCCGTGCCGACGCCGTTCGGGGCGACGATCCCGATGCCGGTCACCACGGTCGTGCGCATGGCGCGGCCCCCTTCGGCCGGGTGAGCACGACCGCGCTCTGGAAGCCGCCGAATCCGCTGCCCACGCTCAGCACGGTGTCGACCCGGCGCTCCCGCGCCCGCAACGGAACGTAGTCGAGGCCGAGTCCGGGATCCGGGACGTGCAGATTCGCCGTGGGCGGAACGACGCCGTGCTCGATGACGCACACACAGGCGACCAGCTCCAGAGCGCCGATGGCACCGA
This sequence comes from Streptomyces sp. AM25, assembly GCF_058146165.1. Classification (NCBI taxonomy): domain Bacteria; kingdom Bacillati; phylum Actinomycetota; class Actinomycetes; order Kitasatosporales; family Streptomycetaceae; genus Streptomyces; species Streptomyces sp. AM25. Next base: position 99,243 of record NZ_JBKIWN010000140.1, read on the forward strand.
GCGAATGCCCGATCATCGATTTGACGGAACTGACGGGCACGTCATGGGCGTGCGGGCCGAGCGCGCGCTTGAGCGCCGCGGTCTCGTGCGCGTCGTTCTGCCGGGTACCGGAGCCGTGCGCGTTGACGTAACCGACCGCCTCCGGGGCCAGCGACGCCTCGTCCAGCGCGGCCCGGATCGCCTCCGCCATCTCCGCACCGTCCGGCCGGAGCCCGGTCATGTGATGGGCGTTGCACCGCGAGGCGAACCCGGCGAGTTCCGCGTGGATGCGCGCCCCGCGCCTTCTGGCGGCGCGCAGTTCCTCCAGGACGAGCACTGCGGCACCTTCGCCGAGTACCAGTCCGTCGCGCGTGGCGTCGAACGGGCGGCAGGCGTGCCCGGGGTCGTCGTTGCGCGGCGACGTCGCCTTGATCGCGTCGAAGGACGCCAGGGTGATCGGGGAGATCGGTGCGTCCGACGCTCCCGCGACGACGATGTCGGCGCTGCCGTCACGGATGAGGTCCATTGCGTGGCCGACCGCGTCCAGCCCGGACGTGCACCCGTCGGACACCAGGGCCACCGGCCCCTGCGCGCCGACGAGGCGCGCCACCTCGGCGGCCATCGAAGCGGGCACGTAGTGCTCGTACAGGCCCGGGGCCGCACGGGACGGGTCGACCAGCCAGCGGCGCCCGTCGTCGCTGAGTGCCCGGTAGCCGGCCTCCATGCTCGTGGTGCACCCGACCGCGCTGCCCAGCGACACCGCGATCCGCTCCGGCGCCGCCCTCGTGAGGTCCAGGCCGCTGCCTGCGACGGCCTCGCGCGCCGCCACGACCGCGAACTGGGTGGCACGGTCCCACTTGCGGACCTGAGAGGGCGTCAGCCCCTCTGCCTCTGCGTCGAAATCGCACTCCGCGGCGATGCGCGAGCGGAAGGCGGACGCATCGAACGCCCTGATCGTCCGCGTCGCCGTGCGCCCATGGACCAGCAGGTCCCAGTAGTTCTTCACGCCGATGCCGCCGGGAGCCACCGCCCCCATGCCGGTGATGACGATGCGCCGTTCCACGGTGCTAGGCCAGGTCGTCACGGCTGATGCACCGTTCCCGTACCAGCCAGCGTCCGTCGCGCCGGACGAGGACGTCCTCGCACACCGTGCTCCGGTGCGGCCTCGGCTCCCCGCCGTGGGGTATCTCGAAGACCAGGGCGAGCGACCGCGCCCGCACCGTGCCGTGGCCGTCGGTGTCGAGGAACAGCTGCCCCAGCCAGTGGCGGTGACGCAGTCCGCGGGCGGTGCGTTCGTCGAGCGCCCTGCGCGTCGCGACGGCGATGTCCGAGCGGCCCTGCACCGGCGGTGCCGCGCCGGTCACGCTGAAGACGCCGTCCTCGGTGAACGTTCCCGCCCACCTCTCGGCCTCGCCGTCGTCCAGCAGTTGCATCTGCCGGGCGTAGAAGCTGGCGATCTGCCGGTACAGATCGATGGTCGATGGAGTCATGTCCGTCTCCTATGCCCTCAGACCCAGTGCTCCGTCGACCGTGACGACCTGGCCGTGTATCCAGTGCGCCTCCGGGGCGCACAACAGGGCGACCGCATCGGCCACATCCGCCGGTCTGGTCAGCCGGCCCGCCGGGGTCCGCGCGGCCAGCAGGGCCGCCGTCTGCCGGTCGGCCGTGTCCGCACCCTTGTCCAGCATCGAGGTGGAGACCACGTTGACCGCGATGCCCCGGCCCGCCAGTTCGACGGCGAGGTAGCGGGCCATGCTCTCCAGCGCGGCCTTGGCCACCCCCACGCCGACGTAGCCGGGCACGACCCTGGCCGCCCCGTTGCTGGAGATCAGCACGATCTTGCCGCCGTCGGGCATCAGCTGCGTCAGCGCCGCCGTGCCGTACAGCAGCGGGTTGAGCGCCAGAGCCTGTGCCGCGGCGAAGGCCGCAAGGTCGGCCGCGACCGCCGACATCGGCCGGAAGACCGCCGCGTTGTGCACCAGGACGTCGAGCCGGCCGCGCCGCTCGCGTACCGTGTCGAGCAGCAGGGCGAAGCCGTCGGGGTCGGCGACGTCGGCCTTGACCGGTGTCACGCCTCCCGGCAGCGAGGCCAGCTCCTGCACCGCGGCGCGGGCATCGGCGTCGGACTCCGCATAGTTGAGGTGGACGTGAGCGCCGCCGGCGCAGAGCTTGCGGGCGACCGCGAGGCCCAGCCCTCTGCTCGCCCCGGTGACCGCCGCGACCTTCCCCTCGAGACCCAGCGTGCTGGTCGTCATGCGACATCCCCTTCCTTGTGTGGAACGGTGATCAAAACTGCTGCGAACGGCCCCCGTTGACGACGAGCGTCTGGCCCTGCAGCGGGGAACTGGCGCCGGACGCCAAGTACGCCGCGATGTCGGCCACCTGCTGCGGCGTGCTGACCGCCACGCCGTCCGGCAGCTGCCACGGCGGGGCGTCGCCGGGGTCCGCGACGGGCCCCGGGGCGACGGAGTTCACCGCCACACCGTGCGGTTCGAGCTCCTTCGCCAGGGCCAGCGTCAGCCCCAGCACACCGGCCTTGGCCGCACACACATGGGCCGCACCGGTGCGTCCCCGCAACCCGCCCAGGGCGGAGAAGAGCACCACCCTGGCTGCGCCGTGCGCGGACAGCAGCGGGAGCAGCTCCCTCACCAGCAGGAAGGGCCCGATCAGGTCGGTCTCGACGACCCGGCGGAACTCTCCGGCCGACAGGGCGGTGACGGGGACCGGAGTTCCCGCGTACGCGGTCGTGCAGACCACCAGCGCGCGCAGCGCCGTCACGCCCCGGTCCTCCAGCCGGTGCCGCAGGCCCGTGAGTTGCCCGCTGTCGGTGATCTCGGCGGTCTCCGCGAGGACCCGGACCTGGTGCTGCTCGCTCAGCTTCGGCGCGAGCAGTCCGGCGGCGGGCGTGCGCCCGCTGTCGTGGACCACCACATCGGCCCCCTGCCGCGCGAACGTCTCGGCGGCCACGGCCCCGATACGTCCGGTGGCACCGGCGAGGAACACCCAGCCGCCGGACGGTGCGGTATCCGGCGCGGGGCCGTGGTCAGAGCGCGCCATGCTCGACCACGGCCTCGCACAGGTGCGGCTCCGGGCGTGCCACCCTGGCCAGTTCACCGATGTGCGCCTGAAACTCCGCGCCCCGTATCACGCGGCGGTGGGACTCGGCGTCGGTCCACTCGGCGATGTTGATGTAGACCTTCGGGTCGTCCAGCGAGCGCACCAGCCGGAAGCCGACGAAGCCGGGCTGGTTGCGCATGAAGTGTGCACTGTCCAGCCAGACCTTCTCGAATTCCGCGCAATCGCCGTGCACGACGAACTTGTTGACCATGGTGACCATGCTCGGAACCTCCGGGGGTGCAGTACGGTCGCGGAGCCGGTGGAGCACACGGCTGCGTGCTTCGGCGCGGGAGACCTTGCCGGTGACGGACCGGGGGATCTCGGGGACGATGTCGAAGTCCTGGATGTGGCAGTGGCGGAGCAGTTGCCGGTTCGCCGCCGCCACCGCATCCCGCAGTCCGGTGTCGGACGGCTGTGCGGCGCTCGGCACGATCAGGGCGTGGGCGGCCGGGGTCCCGGCCGCGTCGGGCACGCCGACGACGCAGCAGTCCTGCACCTCCGGGCGTTCCGCCAGCACGCCCTCGACGGCGGCCGGGGAGACCAGGTGGCCTTCGCGGGTGAAGACGTCCTCGGTACGGCCGAGGAGGAACAGGGCGCCCTCCGCGTCGATCCGGCCGACGTCGCCGGTGTCCAGCCAGCCGTCCGGGCCGACGCCGGTGCCCTGGTCCCCGCCGAGGTAGCCGCGCATGACCTGGGGCCCGCGGACCTGGACCTCGCCGGCTGCGTCCGGGCCCAGGATCCGGCGGGTGGACAGGTCCACCACCCGGCACTCCGTGTCGCCCACCGGGCGGCCCACCGAACCTGCCTTCGGGGCGGAGGGGTTGTCCGAGTGCGTCAGCGGGGAGGCCTCGGTCAGGCCGTAGCCCTGGACGACCGGCACACCGAGACGGGTGCCGAGCGCGACGGCCGCCGAGGGGGGCAACGGCGCGGCCCCCGAGGCGATGACCTGCAGTGTCGGAACCCGCAGGGTCTGTATGCGGCTGTCGTCGGCGAGCCGTGTCAGCCTCGTGGGCAGGCTGTAGAAGTGCGTCGCACCATGGCGGGCGGCCGTCTCCAGCGCCGCCACCGGGTCCGGCGTGGTGCACAGGACCTGGGTCGCTCCCGCGGAGACCGCCGAGTTCAGGTGCATCGGGTGGTAGGCGGGCAGATGGTTGGCCATGACCGCTTCGGGCGACAGCCCGTGGGCCCAGGCCGTCTGCAGAGCGTTGGCCGTGAGATTGCGGTGACTGAGCATCACGGCCTTGGCCGTCCCGGTGGTGCCGCTGGTGAACTGCACACAGGCGACGTCGTCCGGAGCGGCCGTGAAGAAGTGCTCGTCGTCCCCGGCGGGGTCCACGACGGCGGTCAGTTCGTCCACCGTCGGCAGCGGGCCGTCGGCCTTCGGCTCCGACAGTACGAGGTGGCGCAGTTCGGGCAGTTCTCCTGCGACGTCCTGCAGGTGGCGCGCCATGTCGGCGGTCACCACGGCGGCCTGCGCCCGCACGGTGGACAGCATGCGCACCACGGTCTGCGGCGGCAGGTGGGGATTGAGGACGGCCGCGATGCTCCCGGCGCGCAAGGTGCCGTAGTAGCAGACCGCGAAGCAGGGATCCAGGACGGAGCTGACGGCGATCACCGAGCCGTGTTCCAGGCCCAGGACGTCGCGTACCACGGCGGCCCACCGGCCGGCCCGGGCATTCAGCACACCGAAGCTCACCGATTGCGCTGGTGCAATGACTGCCGGACGGTCGGCATCGGACGACGCGGCAGCCGAAAGAAGGCCGTCCAGCGTGGATTCGGGGTAGTGGGGCATGTCCTCACTGTGCCCCGCCGGCCTGGAACGGGAATGAAAGGGAGCTGAAGCCCTTTCGGTCGTCGCTCAATCCCCGCCAAAGATCCCGGGGTTAGCCTCCGTGCGGCAGTGCCGTATCGCGATGAGGAAGAGGAGGAAAACGTGTCCTACCGGGTGAGCCAGGGAGAGCCGGCCGCTGACGACGGCCTTATACGGGCGGAAATCGAGGAGTTCTACACACAGCAGATGCACATCATCGACTGCGGCCGGGTCGACGAATGGGCGGAGACCTTCGCCGAGGACAGCATCTTCACCACGAATGCCCACGACCGTCCCACGGTCGGTCGGGCGGCCATCAGGGAGGCCGTACAGGCCGGAACGGCCGAACTGATCGAGGCCAAGGTGGTCCGCCGGCACTGGACGGGCATGCTGACGGTGACACCGTCGGACGACGGCAGCGTGCGCACGCGCTTCTACGCCCTGGTCCTGCACACGCAGGACGGCCGGACCGTGACGCACGGCAGTGCCGTCGTCGAGGACGAGCTGGGCCGCTGCGGCGGCACCTGGTCGGTGCGCCGCCGCAATGTCATCAGGGACGACATCTGAGAGGGCCGACAGCAGGGGGTGCGGTGCTCCACGGGTACCGCACCCCGCCGGGGTGCACTCAGCGCACGGGGGACGAGGTGCCTGTCCGGCCGGCCACGTCGAGGGCGGTACTGGAGTTGAGCATGGCGTGGTGCAGCCGGGCCAGCTCGGCACCGGGTTCCAGGCCCAGTTCCTCGACGAGCGCGCGGCGCAGGTCGTGGAAGACGGACAAGGCCTTCCACCGCTGCCCGCAGCGGTACAGCGCGAGCATGAACTGGGCGTGCAGGTTCTCGCTGAGGGGCTGTTCCGCGGTCAGCGCCATGAGTTCGTCGAGCACGGCATGGTGCCGGCCGAGGTGCAGATCGGCTTCGATGCGTTGCTCCAGCACGCTCATGCGGCGTTGGTCCAGGCAGCGTGCGTGCAGCTCCAGCAGCCGGCCGCGTTGCACGTCGGCCAGCGCGGGCCCGCGCCACAGGCCGAGCGCCGAGGCCAACTCGGCTGCTGCGCTGTCGTACTGCCCGGCCAGCAGGGCGTCCGTGCCCCGCTTCGCGCTCCGGTTGAAGACGTCCAGGTCGGTCTCGTCCTGCTGCACTCTGAGCAGGTATCCGCCGAACCGTGTCGAGAGGATCTGCTTGGCGTCGGTGCCCGGTGCCGAGGAATCCGCGAGCGAACAGATCAGCTTCCGCAGCTGGACGACGTAGCTCTGCAGTGTGTTGACGGCACAACGCGGTGGTTCGTCCGCCCATATTTCCTGGGCCAGTTCCGTCGTCGGCACGACGGTGTTGGCGCGGAGCACGAGGAGAGCCAGCAGTGTTCGCGGTTTCACAGCACTCGGCGCCAGCGAAGTCGTATCCGAATCCATGGCCAACGGCCCCAGGATGCAGAACTTCATATGCCCCCTCCTTCGGAAAAGGCCTGCGACGAGCGACAATTCGACAGTGATAGCACCGGCCATGATCCCGAGCCAGGCTACGGAACGGTCATGTCACGTTCCTAACGTGCCGTCAGCCCGGGAACCAGGGATCCCCGAATTCCGCGGTCAGGTGTTCGGTGGAATGCGGCAGCTTTTCGACTCCTGCGGCCGCGAACCGAATTGCGGGGGAGTGGAGGGGAATGCCTGGAGCCGATCAGTCCTCCGCCGTCCCGGTGGGCCCCGCCGTGCCGAACGCCCTCCCGACCCGGTCGGCCAGGGTCACCGCGACCAGCCGGGCGGCCGGCGGGGGCGTGGCTCCGGGGGTGGGGCGGAGCATGAACCGGCCGTGATAGCGGCCGTGGTGGAAGACCCGCAGCTCCACTTCCTCGTCCGGCAGTCCGTTGCGGTCCACGTCCCACTTCCGGTGCCCCCGGCTGACGGTACCGTCCTTCTCCAGCCGCGGCGGGTGCCCGATGAGGGTGCCGTACTCGAACCGGCAGCCGCGCAGGGAGAGAAGGCCCACCAACTGCCGGGTGACGTGGTCGACGACCGTGTCGGGAGCGGCGGAGCCCTCGGCCAGGCGGGCGGTGTGGTGGATCTGTGCCAGGTAGTCGTCGTCGGTGATGGCGATCACCTTCAGCTTCCGCGCCCGCGCGGCGAGCTGCGAGACGGCGATGCCCACGACCAGGAGCAGCACGGCCGTGGTGACGTCGGAGCCCCGGGAGATGGTGAGCTGCTCGTAGGGGCGGGTGAGGAAGAAGTCGAACCACACGGCCGCGGACAGCGCCGCCAGAGCACCGGCCAGGCGGTTCCCCAGGACGGCCACGGCCACCACGGCGACGACCAGTACCAGCGCGGCGTTGGTGTTGGACATCCCCGTCCGGAACGGCACGAGCGCCGCGCACACGGCCAGGGGCACCACGACGGCGGCCACCGCGGTCACCCGGTCCCGCGAGAGGTACCGAAGCATGAGGCTCACCTCCACGTCCGGTGCAACGCAGAATTTCTCCCTTGTATTCGCTTCTTTCCGGTCGTGATGCCCTCTTGGCGGCGAAGACTCCTCGGGATTCCCCTGACCGCGCCTTGTCGCATCCGTGTACGCACCGTCGCTAGCGTTGACACGGTGCAATGAGATGCGTGGCCTGGTGACGGGACGGGTGATGCGGGGTGAAACCGACACGGAGCGCCGAACCCCTGCCGGGGGAGCGGGACCGGCTGACCGTTCCCCAGGGGCTGGCGGCGCTGTCGCTCGACGCCATGGCCTCGGTGGCCTACGGACCCGAGGCCATCGTGGTCGTCCTGGCCGTGGCCGGCAGCCACGGGCTCGGCTACACCCTGCCGGTCACCCTGGCCATCGTGGTGCTGCTCGCGGCGCTCACAGCCTCCTACCGGCAGGTCATCGCGGCCTTCCCCAACGGCGGCGGCGCCTACGCGGTGGCCGGCCGGCACCTCGGGCGCCGGGTCAGCCTGGTCGCGGCCGCCTCACTGATCATCGACTACGTCCTCAACGTCGCCGTGTCGGTCTCCGCCGGCGTCGCCGCGCTGACCTCGGCCTTCCCCGGCCTGTACGGCGACCGGGTGTGGCTGTGCGCAGCCGTGCTGGCGCTCATCACGGCCGTCAACCTCTACGGGGTGGCCGAGTCGGCGAAGGTGATGATCCTGCCGACCGTGGTCTTCCTCGCGGCCGTCTTCGCCGTGATCGCGGCCGGACTGCTGCGCTCCCACCCGGTGACCGCGCCCACCCACCCCGCCGCGGCCGGCGCCTCCACGGTCGGCGCACTCCTGCTGATGCGCGCCTTCGCCTCGGGCTGCTCCGCGCTGACCGGAGTGGAGGCCATCGCCAACGCGGTGCCCACCTTCCGCACCCCACGGGTCCGGCGCGCCCAGCGCACCGAGATCACGCTCGGTGCGCTGCTGGGGGCCATGCTCATCGGCCTGTCCCTGCTCATCGGGAAGTTCCACGTCGCACCGAACCCCACCAAGACCGTCCTCGCCCAGCTCACCGACGCGGCGCTGGGCCACAACGCGGCCTTCTACGTGGTCCAGTTCGCCACGATGGTGCTGCTGGCACTGGCGGCCAACACCTCCTTCGGCGGCATGCCCGTCCTCACCTCCCTGCTGGCCCGCGACCACCACCTGCCCCACGTCTTCTGGCTGCGCGCCGACCGTCAGGTCTACCGCTACGGCGTAGCGGTGCTGGCGGCCTTCGCCCTGCTGCTGCTCGTCGTGGCCCGCGGCGACACCCAGGCCCTCGTCCCGGTCTTCGCCATCGGCGTCTTCATCGGCTTCACCCTCTCCCAGGCCGGCATGGTCCGGCACTGGTACCTGGAGCGCTCGCCCGGCTGGCACGGCCGCGCCGCCCTCAACGGCCTGGGCGCGCTGCTCACCGCGGCCGCCACCGTCATCGAGCTCGTCTCGAAATTCCACGAGGGCGGCTGGCTGGTCTTCCTCGCCGTCGCCGTACTCGTGACGCTCTTCGAAGCCGTGCACCGCACCTACGCGCGCATCGGCGCCGCCCTCCGCCTCGGAGAGGTGCCCGGCCCGCCCGAGCACTGCCACGCGCTGGTCGTCGTCCCCGTCGGCGCGGTCAACCGGCTCACCCGGGAAGGCATCAGCGCCGCCCTCTCCCTCGGCGACGAAGTGCGTGCCGTGACGGTCGTCCACCCCGAGGAACCCGCGACCGCGGACGACGTGACGGCGGCCTGGAACGCCTGGCACCCGGACGTCCCGCTGACCGTCCTGCACAGCCGCACCCACTCCCTGACCCGGCCCGTCGTCGACCACCTGAACGCCCTCCGGGCACAGAGCACCCAGGACCGCCTGGTGGTCCTCATCCCCGAGGCCCACCTGCCACGACCCTGGCACCGCCTGCTGCAGAACCAGCGCGGCGCCGTCCTCGACCGCGCGCTCCGGCGCCACACCGACGCCGTCATCTGCCGGCTGCGCTTCCGCCTCGACATCTGACGAAGCCGCCCCCATCAGGCCCGTTTTGACCCGTGGTCACCTTGAACAGGAAACTGAACGGTCAGCAATCGGTCAAGCAAACGCAATGGAATCGCATGCCCCCGTCGCAGCAGCAATCGCCCCACTCCGCCCCGTTCCCCACTCGCCGCAGGACGCTCCTCACCGCCCTCGCGGCGGCGACAGCAGGCGCACCCCTGCTGTCCGGCCTGGGTACGGGCACGGCGTTCGCCGCCGCCACCAGTGACACGTACAAGTCGAACACCGAGCTGTACACCCGGCTTCCGGACGGCGAAGGCACGGAGTACGCGCGCCGGTACAGGCGCCACGAGATGCTCGACAGCAGCCCCGACCGGCGGCACCCCTTCCACCGCACCACCGTCATGGCCCTGCATGGCGGCGGCATCGAGGCCGGCACGTCCGAACTCTGCCTCGGCATCGCCGGCTACCACCCCGCCACCCTCGAACCGGCCCGGGCCGACGGCCCCGACGGCCCCGTCCACGACTACTGGATGTTCGAAGGCCTGCGTACGTCCGACAACCGCGAACTCCACGTCACCGCGAAGCACTGCGACGACCGCGTCGCCCTCTCCATGGCCGCGAGCAGCCTCAACGTCCTGAGCCTGCACGGCTGCACCGCGGCCCAGGCCGGCGCCCCGGCCTCGCGCCCCGAAGCGGTGGTCGTCGGCGGCCTCAACACCGACTTCCAGCGCCACCTCCACGACGCACTGCGCAACGCCGGCTTCCGGACGATCGACGGTGCCGGGGTTCCCGGCCTCAACGGAGACCACCCCGACAACCTCTGCAACCGCACCATGCTGGGCAAGGGCGGCCAGCTGGAGCTCACGACGGAGCTGCGCCGGAGCATGTTCGGCACCTTCACCCGGCAGGGCCGCCCGACGACGACCACCGACACGTTCTGGCGCTTCACCGCCGCCTGCCGCACGGCGATCACCCGCCTGGAGTCGGGCCCGGACCAGGTTGTCCTCTAGCCCCCGCGTTCCCGGGCGCGAACACCCGCCGCAAATGCCGTCGCCACGTTCAGACGGATTCGAGCGGGACGCGTGCGTACAGCTCGCGCAGCCGCCCGACGGTCTCGTCGTCGCCCGGGAACGCCGTCTCGTCGATCGCACCGATCGCCCGCACCCCCACCGAGGCGTTCGTGGCGAACGCCGCCCGCATCCGCGGAACATCCCGGACCGTCACCGGAGCCGTGACGAAACCCGCGCCGGCACCCTGCAGCAACTGCAGGGTGACCCCGGCCAGCACATCGGCCTCCGGCCACACCACCCGCCCCGCCGCGTCCACGAACCCCACGTTCCACGTGACGCCCTCCGAGACGCACTCACCGGGCCCGACGAACAACGCGTCGTCGAAACCGGCCAGTTGTGCCTCCCTCCGCAGCCTGAACTGGCTGAACAGCCCGACATGCTTCACCGCGGGTGCATCACGGCTGAAGGCGCACAGCTTCGCCCTCAACGGCGGCGGGGCCGTCCCTCCGGCGGGCCGGAGCGTCACCATGACGTGAGGGTCCGCCCGCGCACCGAGATCGAGCATGTCCAGGTGCGGATCGAAGACGGTGACGCGCACCGTGACCGGCCCGGCCCCGTGCTCGCCGACAGCCTGGCGCACGTACGCGACGACACGCTCGGGGTCCAGATCCGCTCCGAACACGGCACGGCAGTCGCGCTGCAACCGGCCGAGATGCAAGGACAGGCCCCGGACTCCTCCGTTCTCCACGCGCATCGTGGTGAAATGCCCGTAGTTCGCCAGGGCAAGGGACTGCAGGTACGCGAAGGGAGCCGGTGCTCCGTTGACTGTGACCACCCGCCGGATTCTGGCACGAACCCCCTCACCGGACAGAAGGGAGAATGAGGCCATGAACGCCACCGTCCCGGGGACGGCACCCGCCGCCGTACCCACCGTCCACCCGGTCCCCGACGCCGCCGCCTACCTGGCCGGCCCCTGGTCGCTCGACCGCACCCTGATCGACCTGGACACCGGCTCCCACGGATGGTTCCACGGCACGGCCGCCTTCCACCCCGCCGCCGACCAGGCGCACGTGCTGCACACCGAGGACGGCGAGCTGAGCTGGAACGGCACGGTCAACCGCGCCGGTCGCACACTCAGGCTGCTTCCCGGACCGGACGGCACGGCCGCGGTGACGTTCGCCGACGGCCGCCCCTTCCACCACCTGGACCTGCGCACCGGCCACTGGACCGCCCGCCACCCCTGCGGCCAGGACCTCTACAACGGCACGTACACGGTCGTCTCCGCCGACGAGTGGCACCTGCAGTGGCGCACCACCGGCCCGGCCAAGAACCAGGAGCTGCGCTCGGTCTACCGACGGCAGTGAAGGACGGGCACCCTGGGACAGGGCGCGACCGGCCGGGGGAGGGGGCCGCCGATGGGGGAGACGAAGCGCCGGCACGCCCCGCGACAGGCATGGCCGGCCGTGGGACTGCGCATACTGCTCCTGGCCGCCGTCTGCGGACTCGTCTTCTGCGTGCCATGGGTGCAGGAGTCGTACCGGAACTCGGTGACGTACCAGCACGCGCCCCCCTGCCGGCCCGGCCGGCGGGCCCGTACGGCCGACAACTGCATCGAGCAGTCCACGGCTCGCGTCGTGGACAAGGACGTCGACGAGTCGTGCACCACGGACAGCAACGGCGTCCGGTCCTGCACCCAGCACTACGAGCTGCGGATCACCCTCGCCGGGCGCGACAGGTGGCACGAGGTGCAGTGGACCATGTACCGCGACGCGCAGCCCGGGGACCGCGCGGAGGTCCGCACCTGGCACGGGGCGCTGATACGGATGGCGCTGCGCGGCCACACCGAGACGTATCTCGCTCCCCCGGAGAAGTCGCTCTTCTGGAGGCTGGCGGCTGCCTGGGGGACCCTGGGCTTGGCGGTCGGAGCCGCCGGGGGAGCGGGCCTGTTGCTCCGGCTCCCGTACGTGATCGGGTGGTTCCTGCTGGCCCTGCCGGTTCTGGCGCTCGTGTCCGACGCCCTGCTCGGGAACGCGAGCGTCCTGGAGTGGACCGTGAACATCGCACTGACCCTTCCCGGCCTCTGCGTCATCGCCGTCGGCTGGTGGCGCCGGCGGGGGAAGGAACGGCGCCGGCCGTCGTGGTAGGGCCGCCGCCGATTGGGGCGCGCCCGGGCTTTCATGATCGAATGCGGTCGTACGTTGTCTGAAAGTTCCTGGGGGGACGTTTATGTCCGAGACCGCCCGTGCGCTGTTCATGGGGCGCCGCAGCCTGCTGACCGGAGGCGCCGCGATGACCGTCGGCGCAGCCATGACCGCGACGTCGGCCGTGCCCGCGCAGGCCGCCCCGCCGCAGGGCATCGCGGCACCGGGCGCCGTCACGGTGAAGCCGGACGACCCGCGGTACGCGGACCTGATACGCGGGATCAACCAGCGCTGGGTCGGCAAGCCCGAATACGTCCGCCTGGTGACGAGCACCGGCCAGGTCGTCTCGGCCGTGCAGGAGGCCGTACGCGCCGGGAAGCGCATCGCGGTGCGCAGCGGAGGCCACTGCTACGAGGACTTCGTCTTCAACAAGGACGTCCAGGTCGTCATCGACATGTCCGCGATGACCGAGGTCTACTTCGACCAGACCCGCGGCGCCTTCGCCGTCGAGGCCGGTGCGTCGAACCTGAACGTCTACGAGGCCCTCTACAAGCTCTGGGGCGTGGCCCTGCCCGCGGGCTCGTGCTACTCCGTCAGTGCCGGCGGCCACATATGCGGCGGCGGTTACGGCCTCCTCTCCCGCCGCCACGGCCTGACCGTCGATCACCTGTACGGGGTCGAGGTCGTCGTCGTGGACAAGGACGGCACCGCCCGCGCCGTCGTCGCCACCCGCGAGAAGAACGACCCCAACCGCGAGCTGTGGTGGGCCCACACGGGCGGCGGAGGCGGCAATTTCGGCGTCATCACCCGCTACTGGCTGCGCTCGCCCGACGCGAGCGGCACCGACCCCTCCCACCTGCTGCCCCGCCCGCCCTCCGAGGTCCTCCTGCACGCCTCGGCCCTGCACTGGGACGACCTCGACGAGGAGTCCTTCACCCGGTTGCTGAAGAACTGGGGATCCTGGCACGAGCGCAACAGCGCCCCGGACTCCCCGTACAACTCCCTCTTCGGCCTGCTGAAGCTGACCCACCGTTCCGCCGGCCAGGTGGGTCTGATCACACAGATGGACGCCACGGTCCCGGGCGCACGGGCGATGCTGGACCGCTACCTGACCGAGATCCTCGACGGCGTGGGCGCCAAGGGCCGGGCCATGACGCAGCGGATGGGCGAGCACGCGCCCATGCCGCAGTTCTCCGCCCCGCGCCGGCTGCCCTGGTTCCTGGCCACCGACTCCCTCAGCGGCGCGAACCCCACGCTGCGGGGCAAGTACAAGTCCGCGTACATGCGCAAGGGCTTCACCGACGCGCAGATCAAGGCGCTCCACAAGCACCTGTCCCGAACGGACTACACCAACCCCGACGCGCTCGTCCAGGTCGACTCCTACGGCGGCCGCATCAACGCCGTCGCCTCCGACGCGACCGCCGTCCCCCAGCGGGACTCCGTCCTGAAGCTCCAGTACATGGCCTTCTGGACCGACGAGGCCGACGACGCCCGGAACCTGGCGTGGGTCCGTGACCTGTACCGCGACGTCTACGCCGACACGGGCGGCGTACCGGTCCCCGGCGACGTCAACGACGGCTGCTACGTCAACTACCCCGACACCGACCTGGGCGACCCCGCCTGGAACACGTCGAAGACCTCGTGGGCCGAGCTCTACTACAAGGGCAACTACCCGCGCCTGCAGCGCGTCAAGGCGACGTGGGACCCGCGCGACGTCTTCCGTCACGCCCAGTCGGTCCGGCTGCCGTAGCCGTCCCGGGCGGCGGCGCCGGGCGCGCCGCCGCCCCCGGGAAAGTCCCACGGATGGGCGATAGGGACTGCCGGTCAGGGGCCTCGACAAGCTGGTTGATTTGTCATGGTCTGCGGTGGTTGGCCGAGAGGGTTTGTGATGGTATGTGACCGTGTTTGATCACTTGTATGGATTGAAGACGGGTTAGAGGAGTGCGTGGGATGAACGCGGGTGGTGGAGGAGGCGTATCGCGTCGCAGGCTGTTGCGGGGCGGAATGGTGGGCATCGGCGCGGGCATAGCCGGGAGCATGGGCATACCGGGTGCGTGGGGCTCGCCGACGGCGGGCCTGCCGGATCCGACGGGCGCACTGGGGACGGGGGCGGCAGGGGAGGAACTGGCGGACCTGCCCGTGGTGTACAGCCGCTCAGGCGTACTGGACCACACGCTCACGGTCGCGGGCGGCCATCCGGTGGTCGGGGGAAGACGGCTCGGCCTCGACATCTACAACGGCCGACTGCCGGGCGATATATGGCGGGTACGCGCCGGCGACCGGGTGCGGGTACTCCTGTGCAACCGCATGGAGCCGTCCGGAGTACCGCCCGTGTGCACGGAGGACGACGCGTCCGGATGCCTGCCGGCACGCGAGCGGCAGACCCTGGTGCACGACGCGGTGACGACGAACCTGCACGTGCACGGCCTGCAGGTCTCCCCCTCCGGCTCCTCGGACAACGTGTACGTCAGCGTCCCGCCCGGGGGCAGCCGGCAGTACGTGTACGACATCCCCTCCGACCAGCCGTCGGGGCTGTACTGGTACCACCCGCACCACCACGGCTCGACGACGCACCAGGGCTGGTCGGGCCTGTGCGGACCGCTCGTGGTGGAGGGAGCGGTCGACCGGGTGCCGGAGATCGCCGACATGCGCGAGCGGGTCATCGTGATCAACGCGCTGCGGCTGGACGTGAACGGCGAGAACCCGACCGTGTCCATCCTGCCGACCGCCGGCGACGAACCCTTCAGCCAGGACGACCCGTTCACCACCGACCCGGTGGTGCCGGCCAGAATGATGTTCCCGCTCAACGGCGGACTGCGGCCGGTCGTCACCATCCGCCCGGGAGAAGTGCAGCGCTGGCGGGTGCTGAACGCGGCACCGCACCGGGAGATGTGGCTCCACGTGGACGGCCACACGCTGTACTGGATCGGCCAGGACGGCATCCCCTTCGCCTGCCCGCGCCAGGTCCCCTCGATCCTGCTGGCCCCGGGCAACCGCGCCGAATTCCTGATCCGCGGCGGCGAACCGGGCCGCCACTGCATCTACGCGGCCCCCTACCGGCAGGGCCCCTCCCGCACCGACCGCCCCGCGCTCGAACTCGGCACCCTGGAGGTCTGCGGCACGCAGACCTCGGGCTGCATCCCGCAGCGCCTGGTGGACCCGCCGTGCATGCCCCGCCTGCCGATCGCCCGCCGCCGCACCCTGGTCCTCTCCCGCGAACGCTCGGAAGTGCCGGGCGGAGGAGCCCGGTTCCTCATCGACGGCCGGCCGTTCGACATGGACCGCATCGACCAGGAGGTGGAGGCGGGAACGGTCGAGGAGTGGCACCTGGTGAACCAGGACGACTTCCAGCACCCGATGCACTTCCACGTCAACCCGTTCCAGGTCGTCGACATCAAGGGCATCCCCGCAGGGGACACCTCCTGGCAGACGGACCCCACGCTGTGGTGGGACACCTACCGCCTGCCGCCGAACGGCGAGGTGACGCTGCGGATGTACTTCCGCCCCGACGCGACGGGCAAGACGGTCTTCCACTGCCACGTCCTGCCGCACGAGGACAGCGGCACGATGGGCACCCTCCTCATCTCCCCGCCGGGGGCCAAGGGACACGCGTCCACGGGGGCGTAGCAGACCGGTGCCCGTGGCACGGCCACCAGAGGCGTGAGCCGGGGCGTCGGCCCGTCGGCCCGCCACGGGTTTCACCGGGGTTTCACCCTCCGCTGCCACTGTCGTCCGGCGACCTCGGCCGACCGCGTACCGCACCGGAGCGCAGACGCGGGGAGCCATTCCATGGGGAGGACCGAATGCGAACGAGACGGATCGCGGGCCCGTTGGCCGCTCTTCTGCTGACAGCCGGGCTCTCGCTGAGCCAGGCGTCCACAGCGCAGGCGACGGCTCCGTGCGACGGCACCTACACCATCGTCGTCGGCGGCACGGGCAGCTCCTGGAACAACGACGGCTTCACCGGCAACATCCAGCAGCATGTCGGGTACCCCACCCAGATTCCCAACGGGGCGAGTGTCCGGGCCGGCGTCACCGAACTGAACCGCCTGGTCCGCGAACAACGCGCAGCGTGCCCGGCCCAGCACGTCAAGATGGCCGGGTACTCCCTGGGCGCGGCAGTGGTGCACGTCTGGGTCACCGAGAACTGGCAGTCGTTCGACAACGTCAACGCCATTCTCATCGCCGACCCCAAGCGCCAGGGCCCTCCCGGCGCCAACGGCTCCACCGTGCCGTTCGGCGCTTTCGTCGGCGCTCCGCTCGCCGGCGCCGACAGGTTCTTCGGCAACGTGCCGGTCAAGTCGGTCTGCCACTGGGACTACATCTGCGACGAGTCCGCCGGCATCTGGACCTACCCGTACAACCACGTCCACAACTACCCCGAAGACTTCAACATGGACCACCACAACGACAGCGCCAACGAGCAGTGGTACAACGGCGCTTGGTACCCCTGGTAACCACAAAAGCCCGCCTCACACCGTCTGTCGGCGGACGAAACAGCCCGCTGACAGGCGGTGATGCATTTGTGCGCCGTGACCGTCGATCCGCTGAGTTCGTGGTCGTCCACGATGCCCGGAGACGGGCGCTCCCGGCACGATGAGAGCCGTCCCGGATCACCGTTCCGGCGGGGGCGGAGTGATGGCTGATTCCGGGCGGTGAGGCCGAGGGCATGTACAACTTGTCGGGGGTGTGGGGTGTCTGGGTGGGCACGGAGACGGCCGTCCCGCGCACATCCATCAACCGGCACCATGCGATTTCCATGGAGGGCACTGTGAAGCGTGTTGTACGTACCCGCGTTGCGGGGGCGGCGCTGCTCGCCGCCGCCACGACGGTCACCACTCTGGTGGCAGGCACCGGGACGGCCGTCGCCGCTCCGGCCCGCGCCGCCGCCGTGTACAACAAGGAGTGCGGCACCGGATACAAGCAGGTCAACCAGCTCCCGGTCCCGGGCCGCGGGACGGTTTTCCTGGCCTACAACGCCGCCACCGGCAAGAACTGTGTGGTCACCAAGCGGGACAGCTCGGCCGGCGCGCGGCTGTGGGTGGGCTCCTGGATCCAGCGCGACAACGACGTGAAGTCGAAGCAGGAGCAGTACGGCTTCTTCACCACGTACGCGGGGCCGGTCTACCTGGAGGCCAAGGGCAAGTGCGTCGACTGGGGCGGCGAGATCGACGGCTACGTCGTGGCCCGCTACAAGACGAACTGCGCCGCCCTGGCCCGGACGGGGCGGTAGGTCCGCCGACCCGGGCCCGAAGGGGTGAGCGGTGATCACCGGCGGGTGATCGACGTGATCCCGTTCAAGTACCGCACCGGGACAGCGTGGACGGACGTGCCCGAACACGTTCGGGTCGCGGAAGGACACGTCCACAACCGGCTGCGGACCGCCGCTGAACCATTGGGCGTGGTCGACTCCACTGTCGACCGCGCCCGCCGGCCCGTGGGCACAAGGCCCCGGGGTCAGCGCAGACTGTAGCCGCCGTCGGGGTAGAGCGTGGATCCGGTCATGAAAGTGTTGGTGAACAGGAAGAGTACGGTGTCGGCGATCTCGCCTTCGGTGCCGGGCCGGTGCAGCAGGGCGTCTCGGCTGTACTGCGCGAAGCTCTCTTCCCGGAGCTCGGCGGGGCGTTGGGCCCAGAGGTTGCCGTCGACGGTGCCGGGGGAGACGACGTTGACGCGGACGGGTGCGAGTTCGACCGCGAGCCCGCGCCCGAGTCCCTCGATCGCGGCATTGCAGGCCACGTAGGCCGGCGCGGCGGCTGGGGGACGGACGCCGGCGGCGCCGGACATCAGCACGATGGAGGCGTCTGCTGTCAGTTTCGCGGCTGCGTGTTTGACGGTGTGGTACTGCCCCCAGAACTTCGACACGAAGGGGCTGGCGGCCTGACTGTCGGTCAACTCCCGCATGGGGCCGACCTGGTAGGAGGCGGCTGGGGTGAAGAGGTGGTCGACGGTGTCGATGTTCTCGAAGAAGGCGGCCAGCGACTCCTGGTCGGTGGTGTCGGCCACGCCCCAGTCGGCGCGCTCCCCGAGGGTTTGTGCGGCTGCTGCCGTCTTCCCGGCGTTGCGCCCGCCGATCGTGACGCGCGCGCCGTGAGCGATGGCCCGGCGGGCAACGTCCAGGCCGATGCCGGAGCCTCCGCCGACGATGACGACGTGGCGGCCGGTGAGCGAAGTGGCGGTCATGGGGTTCGCCTTTCGGTGGGATGCGGACACTGTCCGCCCGAACCCCACTGGTGATCGTTTCATTCCAGGACGCCGCGTGGCAGGCCAGGTGGCGCTGCCTGTTACAGCCGGTCGGTAGGTGTTGCCGCGATGCGGGTTGCTGGGCTGGGCTGTGCGGTGGCCTGGTGCGGGCGTTGCGGGCCGTGCGTGGGACGTGCTCTTGCCGCGGTGTTGTGTGTGGCGGCACGAGGGCTGGACCGTCGAGACTGCCCGAGCACACTCGTGCACCTGCTGGCCGGTCGGCTCCGTCCGGTATGGGCGGGTGATTTTTGTTGCTCTTCCGGCTACTGGTTTGGAAGGCGCTGCTGCGACCTGACGTCTTCGTTGTAAAGGCGTAGAGGCAGCTTTGCCTTCGATGTGCGTGGTGGGTGGTTCGGCGGCCGGGCTTGGGTGCCGTATCGGCTGGGCCGGCCGGCATGGCGGGTTGTGAGTCCAGCTCACGGATCAGTGGGTCGGCCGGCGCGGGTATGCAGGCCGGGGCGGGAACCGGGGAATCATCAGGCACATACCGATGCTCATCGGACGTTCTGCGTGTTCGGCTTGGCGGTGGAAAGGGACGAGCGAGGAGACGGTGCGCGTCGTCCAGCCGTGAGCATCGGGCGAGCCCGTGGGATGCCAGGCCGCTGGGCTGTCTGCGGTGCCCGCTGTTTCGCCGGCCAGGAGCTCGTGCCGAAGAGGAGGGCCGGCGGGAAGGCGTGCACGTTCGGCCGCGGCTAGACCGGCGCTGACCCGGCCGGGCCCGAGGCCCGTCGAGAAGCGCTCCGGGCCGTCTCACGCTGCCTTACGTCGACCGCGGCGTCCCCGCCCGGCAGGTCCCCGGGACGAAGACAATGCCGCGCCCTCGCGGTCGGGGCGGGACGTCGATGTCGGAGGTGCGGGACATGGCCCTGTTGACCGCTCCGGCGCGTCTCACCTCCTTGGCTGTTTCACCGCTTGTGTTATCGTCGAGCGTTTGGGCGGCGGTGAGGGCTGGTGATACCGCCCGTCCGGATTTTCCCTCGTTGGTCGGCTGCTTGTTCCTGTCGGGCCTTCCTCGGTACGTTCCCCATGCGGAAGGCTCTTGATGAATCACCCGGACGGCCTCGGCACCTCGCACGGCGACCTCGCCCAGCCAGTGCCCCTTGCTCCGGTGGTGTCTTCGGGTGTCTCCTTCGCCGGCCTGGGACTGCCGGCCGAGGTGCTGCGAACGCTCACCGGGCTCGGCGTGCGCGAGCCCTTCGCGATCCAGGCAGCCACACTGCCCAACGCCCTCGCGGGACGCGACATCCTGGGGTGCGGGCGCACCGGATCGGGCAAGACGCTCGCCTTCGGCCTGCCGCTGCTCGCACGGACGGCCGGGCGGCGCGCGGAGCCGAAGCAGCCCCTCGCTCTGATCCTCGTGCCCACCCGGG
Source organism: Streptomyces sp. AM25 (assembly GCF_058146165.1). Taxonomy (NCBI): domain Bacteria; kingdom Bacillati; phylum Actinomycetota; class Actinomycetes; order Kitasatosporales; family Streptomycetaceae; genus Streptomyces; species Streptomyces sp. AM25. The sequence goes on from NZ_JBKIWN010000140.1 coordinate 119,315, forward strand.
AGCTGGCCCAACAGGTCACCGAGGCGCTCGCACCGTATGCCGACGCACTCCGGCTGCGGATGGCCACGGTCGTCGGTGGCATGTCGACCGGCCGGCAGAGCGCTGCGCTGCGCGACGGCGCCGAGGTCGTCGTCGCCACCCCCGGCCGCCTGCACGACCTCATCGAGCGCAGGGCCTGTCGCCTGGGGCGGGTACGGATCACCGTCCTCGACGAGGCCGACCAGATGTGCGACATGGGCTTCTTGCCGCAAGTCACCGAGGTGCTCGACCAGGTGCAGCACGACGGTCAGCGGATGCTGTTCTCGGCCACCTTGGACCGCGACGTCGACCACCTGGTCCGCCGCTACCTCCACGACCCCGTCGTCCACTCGGTCGACCCGCCCGCAGGTGCGGTCACGACGATGGACCACCATGTGCTGGTCGTCCACGGCCCCGACCGGTACGCCGTCACCACGGAGATAGCCGCCCGCGACGGCCGCGCACTGCTGTTCCTGGACACCAAACACGCAGCCGACCAGCTCACCCGGCATCTGCGGGCCAGCGGAGTGCATGCTGCGGCCCTGCACAGCGGCAAATCCCAGCCGCAGCGCACACGGACGCTTGCCCAGTTCAAGAACGGCCAGATCACTGTCCTGGTGGCGACCAATGTCGCGGCCCGTGGCCTGCACGTCGACGACCTCGATCTCGTGGTCAATGTCGACCCGCCCACCGACCCCAAGGACTATCTGCACCGCGCGGGCCGTACTGCACGGGCCGGTCGGTCGGGCAGCGTCGTCACGCTGGTGCTGCCGGCACAGCGCCGCGAGACGAGCCGGCTGATGGCCGGGGCCGGCATCGAGCCGACGATCACCAAGGTGCGCTCGGGTGAGGCGGAGCTGAGCCGGATCACCGGGGCCAGGGCCCCCTCCGGCATCCCGCTCGACGGCGGGCCTGCCGCACCCCGGGCCAAGAACACCAACGCCCCTTTCCGCGGCCTGGGTACCAGCAAGGACGCCTCCCGCGGCACCGGCGGCAAGTCCCGCAAGGCCGGCGAGGCCCGTATGCTCGCCGAGGCCCGCAAGGCGGCCCGGGTACGCCGCGGCGGCTGAGAGACTCTGCGCCCACCCGAAGGCGACGCATGTGCGGGGCGGGTGGTTCGTGTGCGGCTGGTGTGACACGCCCCTGTACGCGGCCGGCTGGACGCAGGATGACGACGGCCCGTGCCCCGTCCTCGACGAATCGGGCCTGATGCCGGAGCTGTCCGGTCAGGCCTGGAACTCGGTGAGGTCGATGGAGTGGACGTGCAGGGGGAAGCCGTATACCGGGTGGACTGTTTCGTGCTCGGGCGTCATGCCGAGCTTGCGCAGCACGTTCTCCGAGGCCTCGTCGCCCGCGCGCACGATGCCGATGACCCGGTCGAGGCCGCGGTCCTGGAGTGCGAACTCCAGCGTGGCCTGGGCGGCTTCGGAGGCGTAGCCCTGGCCCCAGAACTGCCGGCCGAGCCGCCAGGTGATCTCCACGGCAGGCAGCACCTCCGGCAGGGACTCGGGAACGGACAGGCCGACGGCGCCGGCCAGCTCGCCCGAGCCCAGGAGCTCCACGGCGAAGACACCGAAGCCCTCCTCGTCCCACTCCTCCTCCCACCGCTCGACGGCCCCCGCCGTACCGTCCCCGTCGAGGACCGAGCCGTCACCGATCCGGCGCATGACCTGCGGGTCGGCGTTGATGTCCGTCATGGGGACAAGGTCGTCATCGTCCCAGCGGCGCAGGAGGAGGCGTGGGGTGTGGATCTCGGTCATGGCCCCCATACTGCCCAAGACGGGGGCCGCAAGGGTAATCGAGGCCACGGCCCTCCTGCTGGTCGGCCGGCATCTGGAGCGGGCCGCCCCCTGCCTCGGCGGCACGCCTGACACCAGGTCGCCCGGGCGAATGCCCGGGGCCTCGACCGGTCCGGCTCAGCAACAGCCCGGTGGTGGTGCCGCTGGGTACGGGCTGGGCGAGCGTCGAACCGAATGCGTAGGGCGCGTCCGTCAGGGCTGCCTGCCCCAGTTCCCGCCAGATCGGCCAGTCGTCCGATCCCCAAGTGCGCGGTTCCAGCATGACGCAGACCCTGCCGTACCGACGGAAGCAACAGCAACGGGATAACGCCCGATCCTCGTGCCGAACCGGCGAACCTATGCAGTCACAGCACTAGCCACACCGGGTGCCGCGGCGGGCGGCCCCGGCGCACACCGCACGCACTTGGCCGCTCACGTTGCCGGGACAGGGGGCGTTGAGGGCGGGCGAACCGCACATCGGGCATTCGACCATGTCCGGAGGGAGATGATGGAGGGCATGGCCATACACAGGGTCTTCGACAGCCATCTGCACATCATCGATCCGCGGTTCCCGTTGACGCCGAACAGCGGCTTCATGCCGCAGCCGTTCACGGTCGGCGACTACTTGCACGCAGTGGATCCTCTGCATGTCACCGGCGGTGCTGTGGTCTCCGGCTCGTTCCAGGGGTTCGACCAGAGCTACCTGCTCGATGCGCTGCGGAGGCTGGGGCGCGGGTTCGTGGGCGTGACGCAGCTGCCTGCGGCCGTCACGGACGACCGCATCCGTGAGCTGGACGACGCCGGTGTCCGGGGGGTGCGTTTCAACCTCTACCGGGGAGGCTCAGAGGCCCTCGGCCATCTCGGCTCCTTTGCGCGCAGGGTGTTCGACCTGGTGGGCTGGCACGTCGAGCTCTATGCGGACGCCGCCGACCTCCCGGAGCTGGAACCGGTCCTGGCCGCGCTGCCGGCCGTGAGCATCGATCACCTGGGCATGACGGAGCATGACGGGCCCCGAGCTTTTCGGACACGCGGTCAAATGACTATATCAGGCTGCGGCTTTTTCCTTCGCCCATTCATCGAGGACTTCCAGCGGCGGGCGGTAGCCGAGACGGGAATGCAGCCGTCTCCGGTTGTAGAACCCTTCGATGAAGCGGATGACTTCGCGTCGCGCTTCAGCTCTGGTGGCGAACTTGCGGTGATGAACGTTTTCGGTCTTTAGCTTCCCGAAGAACGATTCTGCGGCGGCATTGTCGAAGCAACTGCCGGTGCGCCCGGATGACTGACGGATCCCGTAGGCGGCGAGAGTCTCAGCGAACTCACGGGACATGTATTGCGACCCGCGGTCGCTGTGAAAT
>NZ_JBKIWN010000141.1:0-116934 GCF_058146165.1 Streptomyces sp. AM25
ACGCTTCCTTCGTACTCACCCTCTCGGGCTTTCCTCCGGGCGCTTCCCTTCGGTGTTTCCGACTCTATCAGATCCTTTTCCGTGCCGTTCCCGGCTCGAATTCGTTTCCGATATCCCCGTCGGAGGGGGTGCTCACTACGTTAGCGGATTTCCCGTCCCGCTCATAATCGAGCCGATCGGATTCGTATTTCGGCACAGCGAAACACGGCCCCGGTCCGGGGAGTTCCTCGTGAGTAGTGATTGTGCCGCTCATCGGACGCGCACGACGGCGCAGCCCGCCTCAAGCGGCTCGGGCTACGTTAGGCCCTCGCAGCCGCCGGAGTCAAGCACCGCTCAAGCGCGGCTCGTCCGCGGCGTCTTCTCCGGCTTCCGGGCGCGGTCGCGCGGCACATGGGCCCGGTAGGGGCTGACCGTCGGGTCGCCGTCGGCCCAGAAGCGCCAGGGGTGTGCCGCTCCCTCGCCGCCGACCCCGGTGCGGGGGCCGTTGCGGATGCGGGAGCGGGCGACCGGGCGGCCGGCGAGGATGCCGAGCGGGGCCCCCGGGCCTGCGCAGACGTCGGTGCCGTTGAGGGAGCGGTCGATGTCGAGTGCCGTGGCGAGGCGGGCCGGGCCCTGGGCGAGTTCGCGGTCGGCCCGGGCCTTGGCGCGGCGCGTGCGGGCGAGGTCGACGCCCCGGATCACCTCGCCCCCGCGCAGCAGGACGCCGCTCGCGGTGCCCTCGGGGCCGCAGACGAGGTTGAGGCTGAACCACATGCCGTAGATGAAGTAGACATACGCATGGCCCGGGGGTCCGAACATCGACGCGTTCCGCTCGGTACGTCCGCGGTAGGCGTGCGACCCCGGGTCGGCCTCCCCCGCGTAGGCCTCGACCTCCGTGATGCGGAGCTCGATCGGCCCCTCGGGGGTCGTACGGACCAGGGTGCGGCCGAGCAGTTCCGGGGCGACCTCCAGGACGGGGCGGTCGAAGAAGTCCCGGTCGAGCGGCGTGCGGTCAGGCGCGGGGATCATGCCGCTCGAGCGTAGTGGACCCGGACGGCCCGGCGGGACGTGCCCGGCACCTGTACGCCTCGGAGGGCCCGCCCCGCCCGGCCGTCCCCGGGCCGTCACGACAGGAGGACGGTGAGGGGCGCCTCCCGGTCCGCCCAGAAGTCCACCGCGTCCGCCAGGATCGACTCCGCCGTGCGTGCGGCCCCGGGGGCGGCCTTGGTGAAGGCGTCCCAGTCCTCGGCGATCAGCAGGTAGCCGCGGAACTTGCCGGTCTCGCGCCACCAGGACAGGTCCGTCAGGCAGTCGGAGAGGGCGTCCCAGTTGCGGCCGAACCACTCGGGGAGGTCGAGTTCGGCTGCGCACCGCTCCAGGAAGGACGTCTTGTCCTGGACGCCTTCGAGGCGCAGGCGGGCCACCCGCCAGTCGGCCTCGGCGGCGGCCGCGGCGACGTGGGCGGGGGAATCGGCGGGCGGGAGCCGGTAGACGCCCGGCCGGGTGGGGCCGTTGAGGAGTGCGGGGAGCCCTGGAGCGGGCAGGGGGCCGGTCATTGCACCACCGCCTCGAAGGTCTTGTAGTGGTCGTCGGTGTAGTAGCGCTCTTCGTGGCTGCCGGTGATGATGCGGCGGGCACCGCGGTTGCCGGCGCCGGGGGTCGGGACCGTGTACTCGTGGTAGTAGCCGCGGTTCTGCTTGGGCAGCCGGTTCTCGTGGTTGCCGAAGACGATGCCGTCCCTGTCGTACGGGTAGGGTCCGCCCTTCTTGATGAGTTCGAGGGTACGGCGTGCCTCGGGGGGCAGCTTGTCCTCGGTGACGGTCTTCATGCCCTTGGCCCACGACGGCGTACCACCGGACGGCTGCTGAGGGGCCGTCGACCGGGAGTGGGACGTGGACGGGGACTTGTCGGTCTTGTGACCGCTGTGGGACGAACAGGCGGGCAGGAGCAGCAGCAGGGCTCCGGCAAGGAGCGCGGTCAATGCGCGCATGACACTTCTATACACACTTCGATGCACACCTCGTATGGTCGCAGCCGTTACTGACATGTCCTCGTTAGGCTGGCCCCCTTCATCTACCCGCGTGTACAGGAGGTGTCCTGCGTGTCAGGCGTATCCGAGCAGAAGCGGCGGCCGCTGCCCCACGATTTCCACCCGTCGGTTCCGTCGTTCACGGTGGTCAGCGATGACGTGAGCCCGGGGGCTGCGCTCAGGAGCGATCAGGTCTTCAGCGGGGGCAACGTCTCGCCGCACCTGCGCTGGGAGGGTTTCCCGGAGGGCACGAAGAGTTTTGCGGTGACGTGCTTCGACCCGGATGCGCCGACCGGGAGCGGCTTCTGGCACTGGGTGCTCTTCGACATCCCGGCGGACGTGACCGAGCTGCCGGCGGGCGCCGGGAGCGGGGAGATGAAGGGGCTGTCGGCGGGCGCCGTGCACGTGCGGAACGACTACGGGACGCGGGACTTCGGCGGTGCCGCGCCGCCGCCCGGGGACGGTTCGCATCGCTATGTCTTCACTGTGTACGCGGTGGACAAGGAGAAGCTGGGGCCGGATGAGGCTGTCTCGCCGGCGGTCGTGGGCTTCAACCTGCGGTTCCATGCGCTGGCCCGGGCGCAGCTGATCGGCGAGTACGAGAACCCCGCGGCCGGCTGACGGCCGCTCGCAGGCCGCGACGACCGGAAATTCCGTTGCGCCCCGCCGCCCCGGATCGCACAGTGGTGCATGGCTGACGGCTTCTTTCAGGGCCGTCGGGCAGTGGACACCGCAGTGGCGGGGGCGGCGGGGCGCGCGTGCGCCGGCCGTCTGCCGGAGGCCGGTCTCTGTGGCCGGGTGGCCGCGTCTGCTGCCGTGCGCTCCGGGCCCGCGTTTCGCACGGGGGAAGGGCCCGGAGCGTTCCCCGTTCGCCTGTGCGCCTCCGTGTCTTCACTCCGGCGTCCCGTGATGATCAACTTCCCTTTGCCGTAACGAAATTGCGTTGTTCCCGTCCCACTGCCCCGGCAGAGTTGAGCCATCTTTGCCGCGGGGGTGAAGAGCGGTCCGGGAGGTGGACGGGGTGCGGGAGACGCTGGTGCTCAATGCGAGCTTCGAGCCGTTGGCGACGGTTTCGCTGCGGCGTGCGGTGGTGCTCGTCCTGCAGGACAAGGCCGTTGTGGAGCGGGCGCATCCCGGGTTGCGGGTGCGGGGGTCGGCGGTGGAGATACCGGTGCCCCAAGTGATCAGACTCTGCCGGTACGTACGGGTGCCGTTCCGACAACGGGCGCCGTGGTCGCGGCGCGGGGTGCTGGTGCGTGACCGGCACCGGTGCGCGTACTGCGGGCAGCGTGCGACCACGGTCGACCATGTGGTGCCGCGGTCGCACGGGGGCCAGGACACGTGGCTGAATACGGTTGCCGCCTGCGCCGCGGACAATCACCGCAAAGCGGACCGTACGCCGGAGCAGGCGGGGATGCGGTTGCTCATCCGGCCGTTCGAGCCGACCCCCGCCGATTCGCTGCTGCTCGCGCTTGGGCTGGAGGACGGGGGTTGGCTTCCGGCCGTCGCCTAGTGCTTCGCCTGCGAGCCGTCTTGGGCTTGTCGCGCAGTTCCCCGCGCCCCTGTCGGGGCGGTTATCGGGGCGCCCCCTACCTGAGCAGCATCTGGGCGATTGCCGCTGCGCCCACCACGACGATGACTCCGCGCAGTGCGGTGGGCGGGAGGCGGCGGCCGATCTTCGCGCCCAGCTGGCCGCCGAGCGTGGAGCCGGCGGCGATGAGCAGGACGGCCTTCCAGTCGAAGTGGGCGACGCAGAGGAAGAACAGTGCGGCCACACCGTTGACGATGAGCGCGAGGACGTTCTTGAGGGCGTTGATGCGCTGCAGTTCGTCGTTGAGCAGCAGGCCCATGAGCGAGAGGTACATGACGCCCTGGGCGGCGCCGAAGTAGCCGCCGTACGCGCCGGCGAGCAGGAGGCCTATGAGCAGGGCGGGCCCGCCGTGGGTGGGGGCGGCGGTCCCGTTGCGCTCGTGACGCCGGGCGAGGGCGCGGGCGAGGCGGGGCTGCAGGACGACGAGCACGAGGGCGAGGCCGATGAGGGCCGGCACGATGGTGTCGAAGGCCTTCGACGGCAGGGCGAGCAGCAGGATCGCGCCGGTGAGGCCGCCGGCGAGGGCGGTGGCACCGAAGAGGGCGATCCGGCGGCCCTGGCCGCGCAGTTCGCGGCGGTAGCCGACGACCCCGCTGATGTTGCCGGTGACGAGGCCGAGGGTGTTGGAGACGTTGGCGGTGACCGGCGGCAGTCCGGTGGCGAGGAGCACCGGGAAGGTGAGGAGGGTGCCCGAGCCGACGATGACGTTGATGGTGCCCGCGCCGATACCGGCGGCGAAGACCGCGAGTGCTTCCCAGATGGACAAGGCCATCTCCTTCTGATCAGTGTGTCGCCTCCCCGCCGTGAGAGGTCGGGGGGCCGCACTGATCATGGATCACGAAGGAAGCGGGGGGAAGCGCCTGCGGTGGTCAGTCGATCGGCGGCTCTTCGCGGCGCGGGGTCTCCTTGGTCAGCTTCGGGCCGCCGCCCATGGGGCCGAAGTTCCCGACGGCTCCGCTGAGGCCCTTGAGGGCGTCGCCGATCTCGCTGGGCACGATCCAGAGCTTGTTGGCGTCGCCTTCGGCGATCTTGGGGAGCATCTGGAGGTACTGGTACGAGAGCAGCTTCTCGTCGGGGTCGCCCGCGTGGATGGACTCGAAGACGGTGCGGATGGCCTGGGCCTCGCCCTCGGCGCGGAGTGCGGCGGCGCGGGCCTCGCCCTCGGCGCGGAGGATGGCGGACTGCTTCTCGCCCTCCGCGGTGAGGATCTGGGACTGGCGGATGCCCTCGGCGGTGAGGATGGCGGCGCGCTTGTCCCGGTCGGCGCGCATCTGCTTCTCCATCGAGTCCTGGATGGAGGTGGGCGGCTCGATGGCCTTGAGCTCGACGCGGTTGACGCGGATGCCCCACTTGCCGGTGGCCTCGTCGAGGACGCCGCGCAGGGCGGCGTTGATCTCCTCGCGGGAGGTGAGGGTGCGCTCCAGGTCCATGCCGCCGATGATGTTCCGCAGGGTGGTGACGGTGAGCTGCTCGATGGCCTGGATGAAGCTGGAGACCTCGTAGGTGGCGGCCCGGGCGTCGGTGACCTGGTAGTAGATGACGGTGTCGATGTTGACGACCAGGTTGTCCTGGGTGATGACCGGCTGCGGGGGGAACGGGACGACCTGCTCGCGGAGGTCGATCCGGTTGCGGATGGAGTCGATGAAGGGGACGACGATGTTCAGGCCGGCGTTGAGGGTGCGCGTGTAGCGGCCGAAGCGTTCGACGATGGCGGCGCTGGCCTGCGGGATGACCTGGACCGTCTTCATGAGGGCGATGAAGACGAGCACCACCAGGATGATCAGGACGATGATGATCGGTTCCATCGAGGCTCCCCACGCCTTGGTCGTTGATCGCGGTCTGTGATCGTGATGTGGAGTCTTTCAGATCGCGTGCCCGTGTGCAGGCGTTGGGCCCACATCCCGGTCACATCACCACGGCTGTCGCACCGTCGATCTCGATGACGTCCACCTGCTGGCCCACCTCGAAGCTCCGCTCGGTGTCGAGGGAGCGGGCGGACCAGATCTCGCCGCCGAGCTTGATGCGGCCTCCGGAGCCGTCGACCCTTTCCAGCACGGTCGCCTGACGGCCCTTCAGGGCCTCGACGCCGGTCGCCAGCTCGGGCCGCCGGTCGCGGTGCCGGTTGGCGATGGGGCGGACGACCGCGATGAGGGCGACGGAGACGACGGCGAAGACCACGAACTGGATCACGGTGCCGCCGCCCAGCCTCGAGGTGACAGCGGCGGCGACGGCCCCGGCGGCCAGCATGCCGAACTCGGGCAGCGCGGTCACGATCAGCGGAATGCCCAGTCCGACGGCGGCCACGAGCCACCACACCCATGTGTCCACGTGGTCATGGTAGGCGTGCGGCCCGCGCCCGGGACAGAGCGCGGGCCGGTGACCCGGCGGACCGGGGTCAGGAGAGCGGCAGACCCCGGGCGGTCCAGCGGTCTCCGTTGCGCTCGACGACCAGGGGGAGGCCGAAGCAGTGGGAGAGGTTGCGGGAGGTGAGCTCGAGCTCGATGGGGCCGGCGGCGAGCACCTTGCCCTGACGGATCATCAGGACGTGGGTGAAGCCGGGGGCGATCTCCTCGACATGGTGGGTGACCATGAGCATCGAGGGCGCGAGCGGGTCGCGGGCGAGGCGGCCGAGGCGGCGGACGAGGTCCTCGCGGCCGCCGAGGTCGAGGCCCGCGGCGGGCTCGTCGAGCATCAGCAGCTCGGGGTCGGTCATCATCGCGCGGGCGATCAGGGTGCGCTTGCGCTCGCCCTCGGAGAGGGTGCCGAACTTCCGGTCCAGGTGGTCCGTCATGCCGAGCACGTCGAGGAAGGCCCGGGCGCGCCGCTCGTCGACCTCCTCGTAGTCCTCCTGCCAGGTGGCGGTCATCCCGTAGGCCGCGGTGAGGACCGTCTGCAGCACGGTCTGGCTGCGCGGCAGCTTGTCGGCGAGGGCGATGCCGGCCACGCCGATGCGCGGGCGCAGCTCGAAGACGTCGACGGCGCCGAGCTTCTCGCCGAGGATCGTCGCGGTGCCCTTGGTCGGGAAGAGGTAGCTGGAGGCGACATTGAGGAGGGTGGTCTTGCCGGCGCCGTTGGGGCCGAGGATGACCCAGCGCTCGCCCTCCTTGACCGACCAGGAGACCTGGTCCACCAGAGCCCGGCCCTCGCGGACCACGGATACGTCCACCAGTTCCAGCACTTCGCTCATGAGCGCGTTGTCTCCCATTGCAGTCTCGATCGTCGCTTGCGCCTGTGGACGCAGCCCCCAAGGAAAACCTACGCCACCGGTCGAGCGTGCCGGTCCTTAGGCTGGGGCCATGCTCGTTGAACATCGCTCAGGACGGCTCGCCGCATGGGGAAATGCCCTCCTTGCCGGGTTTGTCGCGCCGGATGACGCGGCGCACCACATCACCGCGGACGACGCCGTCCACCGCGTCGCCGGACTGCCCGGGGAATCCGGCCCGGTCGGCCTGACCCTCGCGCTCGGCCGGCTGCGGGCGCTCGGCGCCACCGGGCTGCGCCTGGCGCTGCCGGTGCCGGGGCACCCGCTCGGGCTCAGCGGACCGCCGGAGTTCAATGCCCGCGCCATGGAGGCCGAGGAGGCGGTCGTCGTCTCGGGCGTGGCGCTCGGGCTCGTGCCGGAGGTCTCCGAGGCCGGGCCCGCGGGCGATGTGCACGCGGAGGTGGTCTGGCACTGCCTGCCCGTGCGGGAGGCGCCGCCCGCGGACGTGCCCTCGCTCGGGGAGGCCGAGCGCGAACTGGCCGAGGCGCTGCGCGAGGCGACGGAGGTGCTCACCCGGCTCGACGTCGCGGGCTCGGGGCCGGTGACACAGGCCGCCCTGGATGCCTACCGGGCGCGGGCGGAGGCGGGGCGCGAGGTGCTCGCGCCGGGGTATCCGCCGCGGGCGGTGCGGGTGCTGGAGCTGGCGCAGCGGGTGGGCGCGCTGGTGTCCATCGCGTACGAGCCCGGCGACCGCGAGGGCCGGGAGCACGGCGGCGCGGTGAGCGCCTCGGAGATCGCGGCGCGCGCCGCGGCGCTGCGGCCGGTGGAGCGCACGGCCCGGCGGGCCCAGGTGGCCGCGTACAACGCGCCCGTGGAGGAGCGGGAGCGCGGGCGGCACTGACCCGCCCCGGGCAGCGGAAGGCCCCGCGGAACGGATGTCCGCGGGGCCTCGCCTTGTGCCGGCGGAGTGCCGTGGAGGTCAGTCCTCGTCGTGGTGACCCTCGTGGCCGCGGTCCTCGTGGCCACGGTCCTCGTGGTGCCCACCCTCGTGGTGGTGGATGTGGCGTACCTCGCGGTACTCCTCCCGCGGCGAGGCGTTGACGCAGGTGTTGCCGAACGTCGGGTTGAGCAGCCCCACGATGTCGATGCTGTTGCCGCACAGGTTGATCGGGAGCTGGATCGGGACCTGGATGACGTTGCCCGAGATGACACCGGGCGAGCCCTTCGCGACCCCGATGGCGCCCGCACCGTCAGGGCCGCCACCGGTGGCAAAGGCTGCGCCGACGGAAGCTGTGACGGCGGCGCCTGCTGCGGCCAGAACGAGGGCTGCCTTCGTGGCTCTGTTCATAAGGTGTCTTCCTTTTGCTGAGACCTGTCGACCCCAGCCATGGGGGCCGTGCACTGATGAACGCCACTGCGCCGCCGACGGCACGGCCGTCGGCGGTGTTTGCCCTCGTTCGGACGATTGACTGCCCCGGAAATCCGCCGGTCGGCCCCGCCCGGGAGGAGCGGGGACGACCGGCGGACGAGCCGGGCCGGGGGCCTTACTCGTTGACGCAGAGGTTGCCGTGCGTGGGGTTCAGCGCGCCGACCACGGTGACCGTGTTGCCGCAGAGGTTCACCGGAACACTGACGGGGGCCTGGACGACGTTGCCCGCGACGACACCGGGGGAGTTCTGCGCCACGGCACCCGCACCGACGTGCCCGCCGCCGTGCCCGTGGGCGGAGGCGATACCGGCACCCATGAGGGCGAGGCCGCCGGCAGCGATGGTGATGGCAGCGGCCTTCTTCATGTTCTTCACTCTTCCTGAGACCTTCCTGGAGCTTTCGCCACGGCCAGCCGCCGCGGTTACGCCATGGAAAACGGGCCTCTGCCGGACGAGTTGCGCCCCTGGGCGGGTTATCACACGACCGCATGAACCGCCGATCAGAACGTGACGTTCCGCTACGGCCTCCGTCAGGCGCCAAGTCCCTGGCGAACGGCCCAGAGGGCCGCCTGAGTGCGGTCGGCGAGGTCGAGTTTCATGAGGATGTTGGAGACGTGCGTCTTGACGGTCTTCTCCGACAGCACCAGGGCCCGGGCGATCTCCCGGTTGGACCGGCCGTCCGCGATCAGGGCGAGCACCTCGCGCTCCCGTTCGGTGAGCGCGTTGCCTCTCCCCTGCCCGTTGCCGCCCTCGTCCTGCGACAGCAGGGCCCCGGCCGCCTCGGGCTGCAGCAGGACGTGCCCGGCGTGCACGGACCGGATGGCGCCGGCGAGCGCGTCCGGGTCCACGTCCTTGTAGACGTAGCCCGCCGCACCGGCCCGCAGGGCGGGGATCACGGTGCGCTGCTCGGTGAAGCTGGTGACGACCAGCACCCGGGCCGGGTGCGCCAGCTCCCGCAGTCTGCGCAGCGCCTCGATGCCGTCCATGCCCGGCATCTTCACGTCCATGAGGACGACGTCGGGGCACAGCTCCTCGGCGCGCTCCACGCCCTCCGCGCCGTCCGCCGCCTCCCCCACCACCTCGATGTCGTCCTGGACCTCCAGGAACGTCCGCAGCCCCCGGCGGACCACCTGGTGGTCGTCCACCAGCAGTACTCGAATGCTGGTCTTCTCCGGGGGGTGCCCCCCGGACCCCCTGCCGGAACCGCGGGCCTCAGCCACCGGGCACCTCCATTTCGATCGTCGTGCCCTTGCCGGGCTCCGAGACAACGGTCAGCCTGCCGCCGACCCCGTTGGCCCGGTCCCGCATGGAGACCAGGCCCAGGTGCCGTCCGGCCCGGCGGACGGCGGACGGGTCGAACCCCTGCCCGTCGTCGGCCACCCGCAGGGCCGCGCCCTGGCCGCAGCGGGCCAGGGTGACCTCGACGGCGCCGGCGCCGGAATGGCGCAGCGCGTTGTGCAGGGCCTCCTGGGCCACGCGCAGCAGCGCCTCCTCCTGGGCGGCCGGCAGGGCCCGTACGCCGCGGGAGGCGAAGGTGACGCGGGCGGTGTGGGCCCGGTCGAGGACCTTGACCTGGGTGCGCAGGGTGGCGACGAGGCCGTCCTCGTCCAGCCCGGCGGGGCGCAGCTCCACGACGGCGGCACGGAGTTCGTCGGCCGCCTCGGCGGCGAGCCGGGCGACCTCGTGCAGCTCCTCCTTGGCGCGGGCCGGGTCGCGGTCGACGAGGGCGGTGGCGGCCTGGGCGGTCAGCCGCAGGGAGAAGAGCTTCTGGGAGACGGCGTCGTGCAGCTCGTGTGCGAGGCGGGACCGTTCCCCGGCGATGGTCAGCTCGCGGCTGCGCTCGTAGAGGCGGGCGTTGGTGAGGGCTATGGCGGCGTGCTGGGCGAGGACGCGCAGCAGTTCCTCGTCCTCGGCGGTGAAGCCGCAGCCGCCGGCCGGCTTGGGGCAGCGCTTGTTCGCCAGGAAGATCGCGCCCAGGATCTCGTCGCCGTCGGCGACGGGCATGCCGAGGAAGTCGGACATGTCGGGGTGGGCTGCGGGCCAGCCCTCGAAGCGGGGGTCGAGGCGGACGTCCGCCAGGCGCTGCGGGGTGGCCTCCTGGAGCATCGCGGCGAGGATGCCGTGCTGGCGGGGCAGCGGGCCGATGGCCTTCCACTGCTCGTCGCTGATGCCATCCACGACGAACTGGGCGAAGCCGCCGTGGTCGTCGGGGACGCCGAGCGCCGCGTACTCGGCGTCGAGGAGTTCGCGGGCCGAGGCGACGATCGTGTGCAGGACGTCGCGCACCTCCAGATGCCGGCTCATGGCGAGGAGGGCGCTGCTCACGGCGGTCAGTCCGGAGCGTGGGCCAGTGGTCATGGCCTCACCGTACCCACGGGGCACCCGCGGGGGATCGGACCGGCGGCCGTCGGCGGGCGGGACCCGGGGCCTAGGCCGAAAGGCCCGCGCGGGCCAGACTCGGGCCATGACGTCACCGATGCAGTGGACACCCATCCATGGCGAGCCCTACCGGCCGGTGCCCTACCGGCCCGAGCGGATGCCCGCCGCCGAGTCGCTCGTGCGGGCCGCGGAGCTGCGGGAGCGGATGGACCGGCGCAGGACGGTGCGGCGGTTCTCCGCCGACCCCGTGCCCGAGCAGGCCGTGCGGGACGCGATCGCGTGCGCGGCCACGGCGCCGTCCGGGGCGCACCAGCAGCCGTGGACGTTCGTGCTGGTGAAGGACCCGGAGGTGCGGCGGCATATCCGGGCGGCCGCGGAGGAGGAGGAACGCGTCTCCTACGAGGGGCGGCTGGGCGAGGAGTGGCTGGCGGCGCTGCGGCCGCTGGGCACGGACGAGGTCAAGCCGCATCTGACGGACGCCCCGGCGCTGATCGTGGTCTTCCAGCAGCGCTACTGGCTCGGGGCGGACGGCGAGCGGCGCAAGCACTACTACGTGGACGAGTCGGTCGGCATCGCGGTCGGGATGCTGCTCTCGGCGCTGCACCTGTCGGGGCTGGCGGCGCTGGTGCACACGCCGAGCCCGATGCGGTTCCTGGCGGAGGTGCTGGGGCGGCCGGTGAACGAGAAGGCCTTCGCGGTGATCCCCGTCGGCTATCCGGCGGCGGACTGCGAGGTGCCGGACCTGGTGCGCAAGAGCCTGGACCAGGTGCTGGTGGAGATCTGATCCCACCCCGCCACGGAGTGCACTGCGACGCTCACGCCGGGTGAACCCCTAGGGGTCCCAGTGTGAGCCCGCTCATGGGATGCAGATCACTTACGAACCGGCCTAGTGGATGCATAAGCCCGCCATAAGGGGCGGCGCACACAGGGACCGGACAGGTTCGCCGGGCCGCGGGCGGACCCCTCCGCAACGAAGCGGGATAGTACGTCACGCCTTTGCCACAGCATTTTGCGAGCGCTAAGAATTTTCCCGTCGCACGGCGCCGTCGAAAGACGCGGCGCTGTTTTTTTCAGCCCAAAAAACGGCCGCTGCGGCTCACGCGATCGGAAGAGGTTCAGCTCGTCATGCGCTCCCCCATCTCTGGTTATACCCGCCTGACCAAGGTCCACAAGTTCTCCGCCGCCGGTATCGCCGGCGCGGGCGCCGCCGCTCTGGCCTTCGCGCTCGTGCCGACCGCCGACGCCAAGGGCGACGCGCAGTCGATCGGCGTGAAGGAGGTCGCATGGAACTCCACGGCCTTCGGTGAGACCCAGCAGGCCGAGCTGACCAAGCAGGCGGACACCGCTGCCGCGCAGGCCAAGACCGCCGCCGAGGCCAAGAAGAAGGCCGACGACGAGGCGAAGGCCAAGGCCGACAAGGAGCGCGCCGAGCAGCAGGCCGCGAGCCGTTCCGAGGAGCGCAAGCCGGTCGAGGCCGCGCCCGCCGCCCCGGCCCCCAAGGCCTACGCCGACAACCTGGACGGCTGGATCCGCCAGTCCCTGGACATCATGGCCGCCAAGGGCATACCGGGCACCTACGACGGCATCTACCGCAACATCATGCGCGAGTCGACGGGCAACCCCCAGGCCATCAACAACTGGGACTCCAACGCCGCGGCCGGCATTCCCTCGAAGGGCCTGCTGCAGGTGATCGACCCGACCTTCAAGGCGTACCACGTCGACGGCACCTCCTGGGACATCTACGACCCGGTCGCCAACATCACCGCTGCGTGCAATTACGCGGCCAAGGTCTACGGCTCGATGGACAACGTGAACTCGGCTTACTGATCGATTACAGATCGATCATTTGCAGAAAAGGGCGGCTGCTCCCGGAATCCGGGAGCAGCCGCCCTTTTCGTCGTGCGGCAACAGCCGTTACTTGCGCATGACTTCCGGCTCGTGACGGCGCAGCAGGCGCGCGACCACGATTCCGCAGATCACGCCGAGCGCGATGAGCACGGCCACGTCGATGCCCCACTGTGCGGCGCTGTGCGTCCAGAGCGGGTCGAGGTTGTCGCGGTTGCCCTTGTCCATCGGCGCCATGATGTGCGAGAGGTCGAGCGTCGCGGCGGCGGCGCCGATCGCCCAGCGGGAGGGCATCAGCCAGGCGACCTGCTCGACGCCCGGCGAGTCGTAGATCTTGAACATGATGCCGGTGAACACCACCTGGACGATGGCGAACATGACCAGCAGCGGCATGGTCTTCTCGGCGGTCTTCACCAGCGAGGAGATCACGAGACCGATCATCATCGACGTGAAGCCGAGCGCGATGATCACCAGACACAGCTCGACGGCCGGGAGGCTCTTGAGGATCACGCCCTCCTTCGGCATCTTGCGGATCGAGAAGCCGATGACGGAGATGATGACGCCCTGCAGGGCGGTGATCAGTCCGAGGACGACGACCTTGGACATCAGGTACGCGGAGCGGGAGAGGCCGACGGCCCGTTCCCGTTCGTAGATCACCCGCTCCTTGATCAGTTCTCGGACGGAGTTGGCCGCGCCCGAGAAGCACATGCCGACCGCGAGGATCAGCATGATCGTGCCGGCGTCCTGGTTGAAGTGCCCCGGGGCCGGGGCACCGAGGCCGTAGTCGGACGGGATCACACAGCTCACGCCGCCGAGCACCGCGGGCAGGATGAGCATCAGGCCCATGAAGCCGCGGTCGGAGGCGATGACCGAGGCGTAGCGGCGCATCAGCGTCCACAGCTGCGAGCCCCAGCTCTGCGCCTTCGGCGGGCTCTGCGGCTGGACGTGCACGGACTGCGGGGCGACGGCGTCGATGTCAGCGGCGTACATCTGGTAGTGCTGCGAGCCCTTCCAGCGGCCCGCCCAGTCGTAGTCGCGGTAGTTCTCGAAGGCCGAGAAGACGTCGGCCCAGGTCTCGTAGCCGAAGAAGTTGAGCGCCTCCTCCGGCGGGCCGAAGTAGGCGACCGAGCCGCCGGGCGCCATGACCAGCAGCTTGTCGCAGAGCGCCAGCTCGGCCACGGAGTGCGTGACCACCAGGACGGTGCGGCCGTCGTCGGCCAGGCCGCGCAGCAGCTGCATGACGTCGCGGTCCATGCCCGGGTCGAGGCCGGAGGTGGGCTCGTCCAGGAAGATCAGCGACGGCTTGGTCAGCAGCTCCAGGGCGACCGAGACGCGCTTGCGCTGGCCGCCGGAGAGGGCGGTGACCTTCTTGTCCTTGTGGATGTCGAGCTTGAGCTCGCGCAGCACCTCGTCGATGCGGGCCTCGCGCTCGGCGGGCGCGGTGTCGCCGGGGAAGCGGAGCTTGGCCGCGTAGCGCAGCGCCTTCCGGACGGTGAGCTCCTTGTGCAGGATGTCGTCCTGCGGGACCAGACCGATGCGCTGGCGCAGCTCGGCGAACTGCTTGTAGAGGTTCCGGTTGTCGTAGAGGACGTCGCCCTGGTTGGCGGGGCGGTAGCCCGTGAGCGCCTTGAGCAGGGTGGACTTGCCGGAGCCGGACGGGCCGATGACGGCGATCAGCGACTTCTCCGGGACGCCGAAGGAGACGTCCTTGAGGATCTGCTTGCCGCCGTCGACCGTGACGGTCAGGTGGCGCGCGGAGAAGGAGACGTCGCCGGTGTCGACGAACTCCTCCAGCCGGTCGCCGACGAGCCGGAAGGTGGAGTGACCGACACCGACGGTGTCCTGGGGGCCGATGATCTGCCGGCTGACCGGCTGACCGTTGACGTAGGTGCCGTTGTGGCTGCCGAGGTCGACGATCTCGAAGCGGCCGTCGCTGGTGGCCCGGAACTCCGCGTGGTGGCGGGAGACCTGGAGGTCGGAGACGACCAGCTCGTTGTCCAGGGCACGGCCGATGCGCATGACGCGGCCGACGGCCATCTGATGGAAGCTGGTCGGGCTGCGGTCGCCGTGGACGGGCGCCGCGCCCGCGGCACCGCCGCCGGTCGGCTGCTGCGGCTGCGCGGCCGGGGCCGCCTGCTGCTGCGGGACGTAGGCCTGCTGGTGCTGCTGGGCCTGCGGCTGCTGCCAGGCCTGCTGCGGGTGCTGTGCCTGGTGGGGCTGGGCGGCCCAGTCGTGTCCCGGCTGCTGCACCGGCGCCTGGTACGCCTGGTGCTGCTGCGGCGCGGCCATGGCCGTCTGCGCGTTGTACAGGTCCGCGGCCGGGGCCGCGGCCGCCGCTGCGCTCAGGTGCAGCACGGGACCGTCGGTGGCATTGCCGAGGTGCACGGCGGATCCGGGGCCGATCTCCATGTGATGGATGCGCCGGCCCTGCACATAGGTGCCGTTGGTGCTGCCCTGGTCCTCGATGACCCAACTGTGGCCGCCCCAGCGCACGGTGGCGTGCCGCCACGACACCCGGGCGTCCTCGAGCACCATGTCACCCTGCGGATCACGACCCAGGGTGTACGACCTGGACGGATCGAGCGTCCAGGTCTGTCCATTCAATTCCAGTACGAGTTCCGGCACTCCATGCCCCACTACTTGTCCCCCGATGAGCCCCCTGCACAGGGAGTCTAGGGATGGCGAACATCGGGAGGAACTATTTCAGGCACAGTCCCCCGACCGAAAGTCGGGGACTGAAGCAGCCGTGTAACAGGCACCGTTGACCGATCCGAAAGTCGCCCGGAGAGTGGTAACAGCCCATGGATGCGTACGGATCACCAGCATCCGGGCAACTGGTATGGACCGGGGGGCGCAATGACCATCACCAGTGGCAGGCGCGCAGCTTTCGGCGCAGATCTGCTCCTTACTTCCATAGCGGCCGTGAGCTGGGCTTTTCTTGCCATGGCGGGAATTGCGGCACTCGGTCTGCATCTGCTCGGGGCGGATGCCGCGGGACGGCTGGGGCCGATGACGGCCGCCGTGGTCGTACTGGCGGTCGGCGGATCGGTGACTCCGTCGGGCTCGGTCGAGGCCTTCGGGCTGGCCGGTGCCGGGGCGCACACCACCATCGATTTCGCGCCACTGGGGGTGAGCCTGGTGGGGGCGCTGCTGCTCGGCGGCATCTTCGCCCGCTCCCTGCGCCCGGCCGGGGCCGCCCTGCGCGGCACCGAACTGGCCGCGCGGGCAGGCGCGGTGGCCCTGCTGTTCGTCCTGCTGCTGGGCGGGCTCGCGTGGGCCGGGTCGTCCACGGTCACCTTCGACGGCAGCAGCACGGGACTGGGCAGCGGGGGGCTGCAGATCCCCGGGCTGGGGGACATCGGCGGCGGGCTGGCCGACCGCATCTCCGGGCTCGCCAAGGCCAAGGCCTCCGTCGGCTTCTCGGTGCGCACCGGTCCCTCGCTGCTCGGCGGGGCGGTGTGGGTGCTGGCCGTCCTGCTGATCGCCGTGCTGGCCTCGCGCCGGGCCCGGCTCCCGGTGGCCTGGTCCGCGCTGCACCGCAGCGTCCGCCCGGCGGCCTCGGCGGTGTGCGCGGTGCTGGTGCTGGCGGTCGTGGCGGGCCTGGCGGCGGCGGTGGCCGCGGCCGTCGGCGACGGCCACCCCCGGCGGGTGCTGGGGGCCGCGCTGCTGGGGGCGCCGAACGGCGTGTGGATCGGGGTGCCCCTGGGCCTGTTCGTGCCCTGGCACGGCACGGCGAGCGGATCGCTGCTGCAACTGCTGCCCGACCCGCTGGACAAGCTGCTGAAGGGGCAGACCGACGCGGCGGTCTCGGTGAGCCGGCTCGCGGACCTGGAGCCGCTGGTGTGGCTGCTGAGCGTGGGGAGCGTACTGCTGATGCTGACGGCCGGGGTGCTCACGGCCGTCCGCACCCCGCGTGACGGGGCACGGGCCGTCGCCTTCGCGGGGCGGTGCGCGCTGTCGCTCGGGGCGGCCACGGCCGTGGCCCTGCCGCTGCTGGTACTGGCGACCCGGCTGAAGGTGGACGCCAGTCTGTCGGTGCTGGGCATCGACGCCGCCGGGGCCGGTCTGGACCTGGCCGGAAGTGTGCCGTTCGCGCTGCTGCTGGGGGCGCTCTGGGGGGCCGTCGCGGGGGCGGCCGGGGCGCTGTCGGCCTGTGCGACGGGCACGGCGGGCCGCAGGGCCGTACGCTCCCGGACGTACCCCGATCCAGCGCATCTGCCGGGCCCGTACACCCCGTCCTCGTCGTACCGCCCGTCGAGCGGCGACACCAATCCGTACCTGCACCTGCCGGGGGAGGCACCGTCCGAACTCCCGACCCGTACGGGACAGCCCATGCCACCGCCGCGCAGGCCGCGCAGGCCACCGGACACGACCCCGCCTCCCCCACCGCCGCCGGGGCCTCGCACCCCGTAGAGGCCTCGCGCCCCGTCAGGGGCGGGGCTGCATTCGCCATGCGGCTCCGCCGCGTGGGCGCGAGCGACCACAACCGGCCCGCAGCCGAAGAACCCGCACCGCTTCGCGGAGGCGGCACGGCGCCGGATACCGTAGACCCACCATGAGCGCATCCGAGAACGTCGTCCCCGCCGACGACGACCCCACACTGCTCGTCAAGATCTTCGGCAAGGACCGCCCCGGCATCACCGCCGGCCTCTTCGACACCCTCGCCGCCTTCGCCGTGGACGTCGTCGACATCGAGCAGGTCGTGACCCGGGGCCGGATCACCCTGTGCGCCCTGGTCACCGCGCCGAAGGGGGACGGGGTGACGGAGGGCGAACTCCGTTCCACCGTGCACAGTTGGGCGGACTCGATGCGGCTGCAGACCGAGATCATCTCGGGCCGGGGCGACAACCGGCCGCGTGGCGTGGGCCGTTCCCACGTCACCGTGCTCGGGCACCCGCTCACCGCCGAGTCCACGGCCTCCATCGCGGCCTGCATCACCGGCACCGGCGGCAACATCGACCGCATCTTCCGGCTCGCCAAGTACCCCGTGACGGCCGTGGAGTTCGCGGTGTCCGGCACCGAGACGGAGGCCCTGCGCACCGCCCTGGCCCTGGAGGCGGCCAAGCTGGGCGTGGACGTGGCGGTCGTCGCGGCCGGGCTGCAGCGGCGCGCGCAGCGGCTGGTGGTGATGGACGTCGACTCCACGCTCATCCAGGACGAGGTCATCGAGCTGTTCGCGGCGCACGCCGGCTGCGAGGCCGAGGTCGCGGAGGTCACCGCGCGGGCGATGCGCGGCGAGCTGGACTTCGAGGAGTCGCTGCACGCCCGGGTGGCGCTGCTGGCCGGGCTGGACGAGTCGGTCGTGGACAAGGTGCGCGCCGAGGTGCGGCTCACCCCCGGCGCCCGGACGCTGATCCGCACGCTGAAGAAGCTCGGCTTCCAGGTGGGCGTGGTCTCGGGCGGCTTCACCCAGGTCACCGACGACCTGCGGGAGCGGCTGGGGCTGGACTTCGCGTCCGCCAACACCCTGGAGATAGTGGACGGGAAGCTGACCGGCCGGGTCACCGGGGAGATCGTGGACCGGGCCGGCAAGGCCCGGCTGCTGCGCCGGTTCGCGGCGGAGGCCGGGGTGCCGCTCGCCCAGACCGTGGCCGTCGGTGACGGTGCGAACGACCTGGACATGCTCAACGCGGCAGGCCTGGGGGTGGCGTTCAACGCCAAGCCCGTGGTGCGGGAGGCGGCGCACACCGCGGTGAACGTGCCCTTCCTGGACACGGTGCTCTATCTGCTCGGCGTCACGCGCGAAGAGGTCGAGGCGGCCAACACCCACGAGTGAGGCCGCACTCGGATGCGGTTACTTGGGGTGCGGCGTCCAGAAGGAGACCAGGCGGGCGCCGCTGTGCTCCACGGACTTCCAGGAGCCGGTGACCGCGAGCACCGCGACGGCGGACGTGGGGAAGCCCGAACGGTTCATCCGGGTCAGGGCGTCGCCCTCCGCGCTGCCGGCCAGGGCGTCGGCCACCGCGTGCATACCCGGGTTGTGCCCGATGAGCAGGACGTCCTTGGCCTCGTCGGAAATCTCGTTGATCAGGGCGATGAGCTCGCCCGCCGAGGCCTCGTAGATGCGCTCCTCGTAGACCGTGCGGGGGCGCCGGTCCAGCTCGTGGGCGGCGAGCTTCCAGGTCTCGCGGGTGCGGGCGGCGGTGGAGCAGAGGGCCAGGTCGAGGGGGATACCGGAACCGGCGAGCCAGCGTCCGGCGGCCGGGGCGTCCTTGCGGCCGCGCTCCGCGAGGGGGCGGTCGTGGTCGTCGACATCCGGCCAGTCGGCCTTGGCATGCCGGAGAAGGACGATCCTGCGGGTCGGTTCGGCGCTCATGGCGTCCAGCTTCGCATGAAACGGGCGGCGAGGCGCGGGGTGTTGGGAGGCTTGCCCCCACAGGGTGGCGGAGCGCCGCGCCGGAGCTCACGGCGCACGGTGTTCGACCGCGCGCTGGAGGAGCTGGACGACGTGGACGAGCGAGCCGCCGCCCGGCCGGCCCGCTCCCTCCCCGGTGTTCGCCGAGGCGCTCGGGGCGAGCAGGGAGAACAGCGCCAGGAAGGCGACCGCGGGCAGCACCAGGGCCCACCACGGCAGTCTGGCCTGCGTCGTGCCGGGGGTGTGCGCCTGCCGTCCGGCAGCCATGGGATCGCCTCCGCGTAGTCCGGTGCACCATCGCGTCGCGGTGCACTACGAACCTACGGAGCGCGGGCTCCGTCTCCCATCCGGTAACCCACCCACGCGACCCTGGGGCTGCCCCCACCATCCCCTAGGGGATCAGGACGGCCGCGTCGGGGTCGGGGCCCGGCGCCGGGTCAGGGAGAGGCGATCGTCGCGACGATGGCGATGACCACGGTGATGCCGAGCATCACGCCGAGGATGGTCAGCAGGGCCTTCTGGCCGTTCTGGGGGTTGGGCTCGAGGACGGGCATGCGCACAGTGTCCCATCCCCGCGGGCGGGGTCCTCACCCGGGCAGGTGGCTCACCCAGACCTGGCGTATCTCCAGCCAGCAGCGCTGCGCGAGGGATACGTGCCGGGCGGGCTCCACGGTGACGGTGGCGGTGTCCATGCCGGGGTCCCACCACCGGGCGCACTGGACGTGCAGCTGGACGCGGTCGGGGGTGGCGTTGGCGTTGAAGCAGTCGGCGACGGCGCGGGAGCCGTCGACGCGTGCGCTGCACTCCGCCTCCAAGGGGTGCCGCGCCGTCCCCGCGGAGCCGCGCGGCACGGCGGCCGGGGCCGCCGTGGACGTGGACGCGGACAAGGCGACGGCCACGAGCAGCAGGGCCGTTCGGCGGAACGGGAAGCGCATGCCGGTACACCTCCTCCCGTCCCCAGTGTGCGGGCTCACGGCCGGGTGCACGACCGGAGGAACGCGCGATGCCCGCCCCGGCGCACCGGGGCGGGCATCGGACAGGTCACCCGACGGGCTCAGGCGCCCATCATGTGCACGCCGCCGTCGACGTGCACGATCTCGCCCGTCGTGCGCGGGAAGAAGTCGGACAGCATGCCGACCACGCCGCGGCCCGCCGGCTCCGGGTCGGTCAGGTCCCAGCCGATCGGGGCGCGGTGGTTCCACACGTCCGCGAGCTCCTCGAAGCCCGGGATGGACTTGGCGGCCATCGACTTGAGCGGGCCGGCCGAGACCAGGTTGCAGCGGATGCCCTTGGGGCCCAGGTCGCGGGCCAGGTAGCGGTTGGTGGACTCCAGGGCCGCCTTGGCCACGCCCATCCAGTCGTACTTCGGCCAGGCGATCTGCGCGTCGAAGGTCAGGCCCACGATCGAGGCGCCCTCGCCCATCAGCGGCAGCAGGGCCATGGCCAGCGACTTGTAGGAGTACGCCGAGACCTGGACGGCCGTGGAGACGTCCTCCCAGCTGCCCTCGAGGAAGTTGAAGGCGCCCTGCGGGCCGAAGGCGATCGAGTGCACGATGCCGTCGAGGCGGGCGTCCTCGCCCAGGTGCTCGCGGACCTTGTCCGCCAGCCCGTCGAGGTGCTCCTGGTTGGTGACGTCCAGCTCGATCACCGGCGCGGGCTTCGGCAGCCGCTTGGCGATGCGCTCCACCAGGGAGAGCCGGCCGAAGCCGGTGAGGATGACCTCGGCGCCCTCGTTCTGGGCCACCTTGGCGGCCTGGAAGGCGATCGAGGCCTCGGTGAGGACACCCGTGACGAGGATGCGCTTGCCTGCGAGGATTCCACTCATGTCGATCAGTGACCCATGCCCAATCCGCCGTCGACGGGAACGACGGCTCCGGTGATGTATGCGGCGTCCTCGGAGGCGAGGAAGCGGACCGAGGCGGCGATCTCCTCGGGCTGCGCGTAGCGCGCGAGCGGCACCTTGCTCGTGATGGCCTCCCGCTGCTCGTCGGTGAGCACACGGGTCATGTCCGTGTCGACGAAACCGGGGGCGACCACGTTGACGGTGATGTTGCGGGAGCCCAGCTCACGCGCGAGCGAGCGGGCGAAGCCGACCAGGCCCGCCTTGGAGGCGGCGTAGTTGGCCTGGCCCGCGGAGCCCAGCAGGCCCACCACGGACGAGATCAGCACCACGCGCCCCTTGCGGGCCCGCAGCATGCCCTTCGACGCACGCTTGACGACCCGGAAGGTGCCGGTCAGGTTGGTCTCCAGCACCGAGGTGAAGTCCTCCTCGGACATCCGCAGCAGCAGCTGGTCGCGGGTGACGCCGGCGTTGGCCACCAGCACCTCGACCGCGCCCTGCTTCTCCTCGATCTCCTTGTAGGCCTGCTCGACCTGCTCGGGGTCGGTGATGTCGCACTTCACGGCGAGGCAGCCCAGCTCCGTCAGGGCGGCCGGCGGCTCTCCGGAGCGGTACGTGAAGGCCACCTTGTCGCCGGCCTCGGCGAAGGCGCGGGCGATGGCGAGGCCGATGCCCCGGTTTCCTCCGGTGACGAGAACCGAGCGGCTCAAGGGATCACCCTTCCGTTTCGTTCGATCGGTAGTGCTGGATACAACGAATACAACGAAACGTATCGGCTGAGATCGCCGGAGTGACAATCGAGCAGCGACAGGGGCGCGCCGGGGATGCTGTTGGATCTCTACAGAAGCGGGCGGGCCCAGGAGTATCCCCCCTGCACAGCACGGCCGCCGGACGGCATGATGCACAGCGACGACCACCGGGAGGACCTGTGCCCCACGCCATCGATGCCTCGTTCCTGGCGCTGCCGCTGCGCCCACTGGCCGATGCCGCCCTCGCCCGCGCCCGGGCGCTGGGCGCCGAACACGCCGATTTCCGCCTCGAACGGGTGCGCAGCGCCTCGTGGCGGCTGCGCGACGCCCGTCCCGCGGGCTCGGCGGACTCCACCGAGCTGGGTTATGCGGTCCGGGTGGTGCACGGCGGGACGTGGGGCTTCGCCTCGGGCGTCGACCTGACGATGGACGCCGCCGCGCGGGTGGCCTCGCAGGCCGTCGCGATGGCGAAGCTCTCGGCCAAGGTGATCGCGGCCGCCGGCTCCGACGAGAGGGTGGAGCTGGCGGACGAGCCCGTGCACGCGGAGCGCACCTGGGTGTCCGCCTACGACGTCAACCCCTTCGACGTGCCCGACGCCGACAAGACCGCCCTCCTGACGGACTGGAGCGAACGGCTGCTGCGCGCGGAGGGTGTGGCACACGTCGACGCCGCGCTGATGACCGTGCAGGAGAACAAGTTCTACGCGGACTCCGCGGGCACCACGACCACCCAGCAGCGGGTGCGCGTGTACCCGCAGCTGACGGCCGTCGCGGTGGACGAGGCCACCGGCGCCTTCGACTCGATGCGCACGCTCGCGCCCCCCGCCGGCCGCGGCTGGGAGTACCTGACGGGCACCGGCTGGGACTGGGACGCCGAACTGGCGGAGATCCCCGGCCTGCTGGCGGAGAAGATGCGCGCGCCGAGCGTGCGGGCGGGCGCGTACGACCTGGTGGTCGATCCCTCCAACCTCTGGCTGACGATCCACGAGTCGATCGGCCACGCCACCGAGCTGGACCGGGCGCTGGGCTACGAGGCCGCGTACGCGGGCACGTCCTTCGCCACCCCCGATCTGCTGGGCACCCTGAAGTACGGCTCGGAGATCATGAACGTGACCGGCGACCGCACGGCCGAGCACGGCCTGGCGACCGTGGGCTACGACGACGAGGGCGTGGCCGCGCAGTCCTGGGACCTGGTCCGCGACGGCGTGCTCGTCGGCTACCAACTGGACCGGCGCATGGCCCGGTTGACGGGCCGGGACCGCTCCAACGGCTGCGCCTTCGCGGACTCCCCCGACCACGTGCCGGTGCAGCGCATGGCGAACGTCTCGCTGCAGCCGGCCCCGGACGGGCCGTCCACCGAGGAGCTCATCTCGGGTGTGGAACGCGGGATTTACGTGGTCGGCGACCGGTCGTGGTCGATCGACATGCAGCGTTACAACTTCCAGTTCACGGGACAGCGCTTCCACCGCATCGAGAACGGCAGGTTGGCCGGGCAGTTGCGCGATGTCGCCTACCAGGCGACCACGACGGACTTCTGGGGCTCGATGAGGGCCGTGGGCGGCCCTCGGACGTACGTGCTGGGCGGGGCGTTCAACTGCGGCAAGGCGCAGCCGGGGCAGATCGCGGCCGTCTCGCACGGGTGCCCGTCCGCGCTCTTCGAAGGGGTCAACATTCTCAACACGACGCAGGAGGCCGGACGATGAGCTCTCGCACCACCAAGCCGCACGAGATCGTCGAGCGCGCCCTGGAGCTGTCCCGGGCCGACGGGTGTGTGGTGATCGCGGGTGAGCGGTCGACCGCCAATCTGCGCTGGGCCGGCAATGCGCTCACCACCAACGGCGTCACGCGGGGGCGCAGCGTCACCGTCGTCGCGACGGTGGACGGGGCCGAGGGGACGGCGTCCGGGGTCGTGTCGCGTTCGGCCGTCACGGCCGACGAGCTGGAGCCGCTGGTGCGGGCCGCCGAGGCCGCGGCGCGGGAGGCTGGTCCCGCCGAGGACGCGCAGCCGCTGGTGACGGGGGTGCCGCACTCCCCCGGGTTCGACGGCGCCCCGGCCGAGACCTCGTCCGCGGTCTTCGACGCGTTCGCCCCCGCGCTGGGCGAGTCCTTCGCGCGGGCCCGTGCCGCGGGCCGGGAGCTGTACGGGTTCGCGCAGCACGAGGTGCTGTCGAGCTATCTGGGGACCTCCGCCGGGCTGCGGCTGCGGCACGACCAGCCCACCGGCACGCTGGAGATGAACGCCAAGTCCCCGGACCGCACGCGCTCCGCCTGGGCGGGGCGCGCCACCCGGGACTTCACCGACGTGGACCCGGGGGCGCTGGACGCGGAGCTTGCCGAGCGGCTCGGCTGGGCGGAGCGGCGGATCGAGCTGCCGGCCGGCCGGTACGAGACGCTGCTGCCGCCGACCGCGGTGGCGGACCTGCTCATCTACCAGCAGTGGTCGGCCACGGCGCGGGACGCGGCGGAGGGCCGTACGGTCTTCTCCCGGACGGGCGGCGGCACACGGCTCGGCGAGAAGCTCTCGCGGCTGCCGCTGACGCTGCGCAGCGACCCGCACGCGCCGGGCCTGGAGTGCGCGCCGTTCGTGCTGGCGGGCAGCTCCGGCGACGACGCGTCGGTCTTCGACAACGGCCTGCCGCTGACGGCCACGGACTGGATCCGCGAGGGCGTGCTGGAGCACCTGCTCACCACGCGGCACACCGCGGAACTGGCGGGCCTGCCGGTCACCCCGTTCACGGACAACCTGATCCTGGAGGGCGGCGGCACCCGGTCGCTCGCGGAGATGGTGGCCGCGAGCGGGCACGACGGCCCCGCCCTGCTGCTGACGTGTCTCTGGTACATCCGCGAGGTGGACCCGGCGTCGCTGCTGCTGACCGGGCTGACCCGGGACGGCGTCTACCTGGTGGAGAAGGGCGAGGTCGTGGGAGAGGTCAACAACTTCCGCTTCAACGAGTCCCCGGTGGACCTGCTCTCCCGGGCCACCGAGGCGGGGCGCACCGAGCGGACCCTGCCGCGGGAGTGGAACGAGTACTTCACCCGCACCGCGATGCCCGCCCTGCGCATCCCGGACTTCAACATGAGCTCCGTGAGCCAGGGGGTCTGACCGTCCGGCCGGGCGGGCGGACCGGGGACGGCATGGGCGCGGAGCGGGCCGAATAGACTGGTCGCGTCCATGTTGTCCGCTCTCTCTTCCGTCAGGAACGCCATGACACGCCTCGGCGAATCCGTCGCCCGCGCCAGCGAGCTCCTCGCACAGGATCTCTCCTCCGACTCGACCGTGCAGCAGTTGCTCACCGAGACCAAGGCGCGTCGCTATCTGGACCTGTCGGACCTGTCGGCGAAGGAGCAGGCGGAGCTGATCGCCTCGCGCACGGTCGAGGTGCTGCCGGGCGTCGCCAAGCTGGCCGAGCGGATCGAGGCGCGGGCCGCCGAGGGCAAGGGCCTGCACATCAAGCTGGGCATCGACCCGACGGCCACGGACGTGCACCTCGGGCACGCCGTGCCGCTGATCATTCTGAGCCGGTTCCAGCGGCTGGGCCACGACGTCACGCTGATCATCGGCGACTTCACGGCCAAGATCGGCGACCCGTCGGGCCGCACGGCCGAGCGCCCGCCGCTGACCGACGACGACATCGCGCGGAACCTGGCCACCTACCGCGAGCAGGTGCGCCCGTTCTTCGACTTCGAGAAGGTCAGCTTCCGGCAGAACAGCGAGTGGCTGGCGCCGTACACCTTCCCCGAGCTGCTGGGGCTGCTGTCGCAGGTGCCGGTCTCGCAGCTGCTGCAGCGCGAGGACTTCCGCAACCGCCTCGCGGCCGGCTCGGGTCTGACCATGACGGAGCTGCTCTACCCGATCGCGCAGGGCCTGGACTCCGTGGCCCTGGAGTGCGACGTGGAGCTCGGCGGCGCGGACCAGCTGCTCAACCTGCAGATGGGCCGCAAGCTGATGGAGGTCCACCGGCAGAAGCCGCAGCTCGTGGTCACCATGCCGCTGATCGAGGGCACGGACGGCACGGGCGCGAAGATGTCCAAGTCCAAGGGCAACTACGTCGGTCTGTCGGCCCCGGCCGACGACGTCTTCGGCAAGATCATGTCGGTTCCGGACCGGCTGATGGAGCCGTACCTCAAGGCGTGGACGGAGTGGACGGACGCGGAGATCGCGCTCGTCGCCTCCCGCATCGAGGACCGTTCGCTGCACCCGATGGACCTGAAGAAGGTGCTGGCGGGCGAGGTCGTGGCCGCGCTGTACGGCATGGAGGCCGCGATGGCGGCGCGGGCCGGGTTCGTCGCCCAGTTCTCCAGGAAGAGCTTCACCGACGTCGAGACGCCGGTGGTGGAGCTGTCCGAGCACGGTGCGGAGCCGGCCACGGCCGTGCTGAGCAAGGTGCTGGGCTTCCAGCCGAGCGCCTCGGCGGCGCGCCGGGTCGCGAAGCAGAACGGGCTGCGGCTGGTCATCGAGGCCGATGGCGGGCAGGAGGCGGTTGTCCTGCCGGAGGCCGAGGCGATTCGGCCGTTGGGCGAGGTTGTCGCGGAAGCGGTCGCCAAGGTCGACGGTGCGGCTCGTGTGTACCTGAAGGCCGGGCGCAAGCTCGCCGAGTTGCGCTGAGTCGCGCCCACGCGGCGGAGCCGCATATTGACACGGCCCCGCGCCCCTGAGGGGGCGCGGGGTACCGCGCACTACGCAGGTTTGCCTACGTGCCCCGGTCTCGTGCGGGTCTGAGCAGCGGCGTAACGTGGAATACGTCCCGGGGTACGGGGTTTCGGCTCGGCTGTCGGGTGGTGGAACGTGATGCGGAAGCACGGCGGTACGGAGACTTTCCGGATCACGGGGGCCCGTCACGGGCTGACCGAGGACGTCCGGGGGCGGCAGCGCCGGTACGTCATCTCGATGGGCATCCGCACGATCTCCGTGGTGCTGACCGTGGTGCTGTGGAACGTCGAGCGCTACGTGGCGATCGGCACGCTGATCCTGGGTGCGCTGCTGCCGTACGTGGCCGTCGTGATCGCCAACGCGGGCCGGGAGAACGCCCCTTCACTGCCGGGGACCATCATTCCGCGGCCGATGCGGCCGATGCTGACAGAGGGTCACGATCCGCAAGGTCCGGGGATGGCGGAATCCGTCCCGGAAGCCGAGTCGTCCGAATCCGGCGATCAGCGCCGTGACCACGGCTGATGCTCCACATCCGGCCAACTGCGGGCGTCGGCAATCCGACAAGCTCAAGAAAACCTCAGATCAATCATGTGGTTCGGTGCCGCGCGCCGGGCGCCCCGTGACATACTTCGTAGGCGCTCCGCATCCCCCGTCGGAGCGACAGACCGACGCCGGGCGGCTCCCCCCGTGGCTGCCCGGCGTCGCCGTGTCTGCGTGCGGCTCCCGTAGGGTTCGGGTGTGAACTCCCCCGAAAATGCCGTGATCTGTTCCGCGAAGGGCTGCCGTGCGGCGGCCGTGTGGGTACTCGCCTGGAACAACCCGAAGTTGCACACGCCCGACCGCCGCAAGACGTGGCTCGCCTGCGACGAGCATCGGGAGCATCTTTCCAACTTCCTTGCGTTGCGGGGGTTTCTGAAGGAAGTGGTGACGCTGGAGGAGTGGGAGGGCCGGAACTAGGGCCTGTCCGATGGGTCAGGCCCTAGGCGCTCAGCCGCCGATCGCCGACATCGGGCGGGCCGGCTGCAGGAATTCGGGGTCCTCGATCCCGCCCCCCGCCTTCTTGCCCCGCATCGCCACGCGCCACAGGCGGGCCAGTTCCTCGTCGGACGCCCCGTCCCGCAGTGCGCCGCGCAGGTCCGTCTCCTCCGTCGCGAACAGGCACGTGCGCACCTGGCCGTCCGCCGTGAGGCGGGTGCGGTCGCAGGTGCGGCAGAAGGGGCGGGTGACGGAGGCGATGACGCCCACCCGGGCCGGGCCGCCGTCGACGAGCCAGCGTTCGGCGGGGGCCGAGCCCCGTTCCGCCGCCCCCTCCGGGGTGAGCGTGAAGCGGGTGCGCAGGCTCGTCAGGATCTGCCCGGCGGTGATCATGCCGTCCCGGCGCCAGCCGTGCTGCGCGTCCAGCGGCATCTGCTCGATGAAACGCAGCTCGTAGCCGTTCGCCACGGCCCAGGCCAGCAGGTCGGGTGCCTCGTCCGCGTTGTGCCCGGGCATCAGCACGGAGTTGACCTTGACGGGCGTGAGCCCTGCGGCCCGGGCCGCGGCCAGGCCGTCGAGGACGTCCTGGTGGCGGCGGCGCCGGGTGAGGGCCGCGAAGACCTCGGGGCGCAGGGTGTCCAGGGAGACGTTGACCCGGTCCAGGCCGGCGTCCCGCAGCGCCTGTGCCGTGCGGGCCAGGCCGATGCCGTTGGTGGTCAGCGAGAGGCGCGGGCGCGGCTCCAGGGCCGCGCAGCGCTCGACGACGGAGACGAGGCCGGGCCGCAGCAGCGGCTCCCCGCCCGTGAAGCGGACCTCGGTGACGCCGAGCAGGGTGACCGCGACCCGGACGAGGCGGACGATCTCGTCGTCCGTCAGCAACTCCGGCTTGGCGAGCCACTGCAGGCCCTGTTCGGGCATGCAGTAGGTGCAGCGGAGGTTGCAGCGGTCGGTGAGGGAGACGCGGAGGTCCGTGGCAGCCCGGCCGTAGGTGTCCATGAGCACGGTGGGGCCCCCTCGCGGAACTGGAACGCTCGTTCGTTCACTCCTTCCGCAGCGTACGCGATGCCCGGAGGGCCGACGAAGCGCCGGCCCTCCGGGCACCCGCGATCAGTGGGCCCCGTATCCGGTGAGCGCGCGGACCTCCAGCTCCGCGTACTTCTTGGCCACCGCCTCCTCGGAGGACAGCGCCGAGCCGAGCCAGCCGAGGGCGAAGCCCAGCGGGATGGAGACCAGCCCGGGGTTGGCCAGCGGGAAGTAGTCGAAGCTCATGCCGGGGAAGAGCGCCTTGGGGTTGCCGGAGACCACCGGCGAGAGGATCACCAGGGCGACGGACGAGACCAGGCCGCCGTAGATCGACCACAGCGCGCCGCGGGTGGTGAAGCGCTTCCAGAAGAGGCTGTAGAGGATCGTCGGGAGGTTGGCCGAGGCGGCCACGGCGAAGGCGAGGGCCACCAGCGCGGCCGCGTTGAGGCGGTGGGCGAAGATGCCCAGCGCGATGGAGACCGCGCCGATGACGACGGCCGCGATCTTGGCGGTGAGGACCTCCTCCTTCTCGGTCGTGCTCCCCCTCTTGATCACGTTGGCCCACAGGTCGTGGGCGAAGGACGCGGAGGAGGCGAGGGTGAGGCCGGCGACCACGGCGAGGATCGTCGCGAAGGCCACGGCCGAGATCACCGCGAGGAGCACGGCCCCGCCCGTGGAGCCCGCTCCGCCGCCGACCTCCTGGGCGAGCAGCGGGGCCGCGGTGTTGCCGGACTCGTTGGACGCGATGATCGCCTTGGGGCCGACCAGGGCCGCGGCGCCGAAGCCCAGCGCGATGGTCATCAGGTAGAAGGCGCCGATGATGCCGATGGCCCAGTTGACGGACGTCCGGGCGGCCTTGGCGGTCGGCACGGTGTAGAAGCGGATCAGGATGTGCGGCAGGCCGGCCGTGCCGAGGACGAGCGCAAGGCCGAGCGAGACGAAGTTGAGCTTGGAGGTGCCGTCCTTGCCGTACTGCAGCCCGGGTTCCAGGAAGGCCCTGCCCTTGCCGCTCTTCTCGGCGGCGTGGCCGAGCAGGCTGGAGAGGCTCCAGCCGAACTTGTTCAGCACCAGGAAGGTGATCAGCAGGGTGCCGGCGATGAGCATCACGGCCTTGACGATCTGCACCCAGGTGGTGCCCTTCATCCCGCCGATGGTCACGTACAGCACCATCACCAGGCCGACCAGGACGATGATCCAGCGCCGGGAGTCCTCGCCGCTCGCGCCGAGCAGCAGGGCCACGAGCGCGCCCGCGCCGACCATCTGCGCCAGCAGGTAGAAGATCGAGACGACGATGGTGGAGGTGCCGGCCGCGGTCCGCACCGGCCGCTGCTGCAGGCGGTGGGCGAGGACGTCCGCCATGGTGAAGCGGCCGGAGTTGCGCAGGGGTTCGGCGACGAGCAGCAGGGCGACCAGCCAGGCGACGAGGAAGCCGATGGAGTAGAGGAAGCCGTCGTAGCCGAAGAGCGCGATGGCGCCCGCGATGCCCAGGAAGGACGCGGCGGACATGTAGTCGCCGGAGATGGCCAGGCCGTTCTGGAAGCCGGAGAAGGAACGGCCTCCGGCGTAGAAGTCGGTGGCATCCTTGGTCTGCCGCCCGGCCCAGACGGTGATGCCGAGGGTGATGGCGACGAACACCGAGAACAAGGTGATGATCAGGGTACGGTGTTCGCCCGCGCCGCCGGCGGCCAGGAAGGTGCGTGCTGCGAGGTTCATTCCCCGGCCTCCAACTGTGCCTTGAGGGCCTCGGCCCGTGGGTCGAGCTGTGCGGCGGCGTGCCGCGAGTACCACCAGGCGATCAGGAAGGTGGTCAGGAACTGGGCCAGGCCGAGGACGAGGGCGACGTTGATGTTGCCCGCGACGCGGGTGGCCATGAAGCCGGCCGCGTAGTTGGACAGCAGGACGTACAACAGGTACCAGGCGACGAAGGCCAGGGTGAGCGGGAAGGCGAAGGAACGGTGGGCCCGGCGCAGTTCGCCGAACTCGGGGCTCTCCTGCACCTGGGTGAAGCGTTCCGGCTGGGCGGGGATGACGGGGCGGGCGGCCTCGCCCTTCGCCTCGTCCTTCACCTCGCCCCGGGTCTTCTCCTCGGCCTTCTTCCCGGCCTTCGGCGGCCCCTTGGGTGTGGTCGATGCGGCGTCGACGGCCTCTTCTGAGTCCACTGCCTCTCCTGGAGGGTGCGTGCGGTGACGTGATCCGCGCCTGTGACGCAGATCACGCGCGTAGAGGGACACCGCAGTATGCGACAGAATGCGGTTCTCCGAATGACGCAGCTCAGGCCCGAGGTGCAATACCGGCTGCCCGTGGCCTCGTTGACCTGGTGTGAGCACC
The DNA here is from genome assembly GCF_058146165.1 of Streptomyces sp. AM25. Classification (NCBI taxonomy): domain Bacteria; kingdom Bacillati; phylum Actinomycetota; class Actinomycetes; order Kitasatosporales; family Streptomycetaceae; genus Streptomyces; species Streptomyces sp. AM25. Next base: position 30,374 of record NZ_JBKIWN010000141.1, read on the forward strand.
GAGCCGCCGCCTTCACCGCCGTCCCCCGACCGACGACCGTTCGGGGTCGTCAGGTTGACGGCGCCCGTCGTCCCCGAACAGCCGGGGCGCCCGGCGGCCCTGCTCGCCGCGGGCCGCTGGTACGGGCCCAGGGTGCCGCTGCAGCCGCTGAGCATCGACACTTTGCGCAGGCCCGAAGTACCCTCCTGAGAAGGTTTCTTGGGGAATTCATTGCCCGATTCCGGTGAACGGCGCTAGTTTCACTCGCCCGTGCGTTTTCCGGATGATGTGGAGACCCCATGGACCGTCTGCGTTCCAGACGTCGGCACGCCCTGCTGGCGGTGCCCGTCGGACTTGCCCTCACCGCCTCCCTCGGCCTGCTGCCCGCCGCCGCCTCGGCCGCACCGCAGGGCCCCGGCACCGCGAAGGCCGCCGCGGAGGACGGCCCCCTGCTGTCGTACGTGGTCAACACCGACCGGGCGCGAGGCACGCTCGCCCGGGTGAAGCAGACGATCGCCCAGGCCCGTGGCACCGTCGTGGTCGCCTACGAGCAGATAGGCGTCGTCGTCGCCCACTCGGCGAACCCGGGCTTCGGCGCGGCCCTGCGCGCGGTGCCCGGGGTGCAGTCGGCGGGCGCCACCCGCACCGCCCCGATCACGCCCGCGGCCACCACGGACGTCGGCAAGCCGGAGAAGCTCAAGCTGTCCGGTCCCGCCGCGCTGGCCGCCGCCCGCTCGGCCGAGCCCGGCCAGGAGCCGCTGGAGGGCCTGCAGTGGGACCTCCGCGCCATCAAGGCCGACCGGGCCGCGAAGGTGGACCCGGGCAGCAGGGACGTCACGGTCGGCGTCATCGACACCGGCGTGGACGACACCCACCCGAACATCCGCCCCAACTTCTCCCGCAGCCAGTCCGCGAGCTGCGTCACCGGCAAGGCCGACACCAGCCCCGGCGCCTGGCGCCCGTTCGATCCCGCGCAGGACTACCACGGCACGCACGTGGCCGGCACGATCGCGGCCGCCCGCAACGGCACCGGCATCGCCGGCGTGGCCCCGGAGGCGAAGGTCTCGGCCATCAAGGTCTCCACCGCCAAGGGCGCCTTCTTCTACGCCGAGAGCGTCGTCTGCGCGTTCGTCTTCGCCGCGGACCACCACATAGCCGTGACGAACAACAGCTATTACGTCGACCCGTGGCTGTTCAACTGCTCCGACGACCCCGACCAGAAGGCGATAGCCGACGCGGTCGGCCGGGCCGCCTCGTACGCCCAGCGCAGGGGCACGCTCAACATCGCCGCGGCCGGCAACTCCAGCCTCGACCTGGCGGCCAAGCAGCTTCCCGACGCCTCCAGCCCCAACGACTCCACGCCGAAGAACCGCACGGTCGACTCGGCCACGTGCCTGGACATCCCGGCCGAGCTGCCCGGCGTGGTGTCCGTCTCCGCGACCGGCGTGAAGTCGCTCAAGTCGTTCTACTCCAACTACGGCCTCAACCGCATCGACGTGGCGGCCCCCGGCGGCGACAGCCGCCAGGTCCCGGAGCTGCCCGCCAAGGACGGCCGCATCCTCTCCACGCTGCCCGGCGGCGACTACGGGTATCTGCAGGGCACGTCGATGGCGAGTCCGCATGTGGCGGGGGTGGCGGCGCTGTTGAAGAGCGCGCATCCGGACGCGAGTCCGCAAGAGCTGCGCTGGCTCTTGCGGGCGGAGGCGGACAATCCGGGGTGCCCGGCGGCTCCGGCGGACGCCGCCTGCACCGGTACGCAGCACGTCAACAGCTTCTACGGGTACGGCATCGTCGATGCGTTGGCTGCGGTGCAGGACGAGGACGACGAGAGCTGAGCGGCTCTTTCGGCTGCGGGCCGGTCGTGGTTGATCGCGCAGTTCCCCGCGCCCCTACGGGGCACGGGTCTGCAACAAGCCCTCCGCCAGGAGATATTGGGCTGCCACGTACGTCAGCATGATCCAGAACTGGGGTTGCGGCCGGCCTGACAGGTTGGCCGCGATCAAGGTGTCCGACAACAGGAACAGCGCGCCGCCCACCGCCGTCCGTGTCCCGGCGCGTGTCGCGCCGAGTGCCATCGTCGTCAGCAGCAGGCTGTACAGCGCGACCGGGACCCGCAGTTCGGCGTCCAGGCCCGGCCACAGCAGGGCCAGCGTGCCCGCCCAGGCCGTGCCGTAGGCGGCGGTCAGGCGACGGCCCGGTCTGCCGTGTTTCGCGAACAGGGTCAGGTAGCACAGGTGTCCGGCGGCGAACGAGCCCATGCCGAGCAGGAACGGCACGTCCCCGCCGGTCTGCAGCAAGGTGTCCCCCGCGCACCCGAACAGCAGCGCCAGCGCGAGCGGGCGGGGGCCGCCGCGCTGCAGGACGTACTCGGCGAGCAGCGGCATCAGCACCGGCTTGGTGGCCCGTTCGACGCGCGTCCGGCCGGTCAGCAGTGCGCCGAGGTGGACGCCTGCGGCCGCGGCGAACGCCCTCATGCGACCCGCTCCGGCACCGGCTGCGCGGCCGTGGGTTCCGGCTGCCAGCCCGGCCCGCGGAACACCCGGCCGGCCCGCTCGCGCCAGCCGTGCGCGGCGCGGAGGTCGCGGGCGATGGCCGCGTACTCGTGGGTGGCCACGCGCAGCGGGTTGTAGGTGTCGATGTTCTTCGTCAGCCCGTAGACCGGGCGTTCGCCCTCCGGGACGAACGAGCCGAACATGCGGTCCCAGATGATGAGAATGCCGCCGAAGTTGCGGTCCAGGTAGCCGCCTTGGGACGCGTGGTGCACCCGGTGGTGGGAGGGCGTGTTGAGGACGTACTCCAGCGGCCGGGGCAGCCGGCCGATGCGCTCGGTGTGCACCCAGAACTGGTAGACGAGGTTCGTCCCCGAGCAGAAGGCGACCGCCGCCGGGTGCACGCCGGCCAGGATCATCGGGACGTAGAACGGCCAGACGGTCCACGTGGTCCACGGCTGGCGGAGCGCGGTGGTGAAGTTGAACTTACGGCTGGAGTGGTGCACCACGTGGCAGGCCCACAGGATCCGGACGACGTGGTGGCCGCGGTGGGACCAGTAGTAGAAGAAGTCCTGGGCGAGCAGCATCAGCGGCAGCGTCCACCACAGCACGGGCACGCGCAGGGGCGTGAGTTCGTAGAGCGCGGCGTAGACCGCCACGATGGGTATCTTCCACAGCGCGTCGAAGACCAGGCTGCCCAGCCCCATGCCGATGCTGGTCGCCGCGTCCCTGGCGGTGTACCCCTCGGCATCCTCGTCGGGGTGCAGCCGGTAGCTCACCAGTTCCAGCACGGTGAGCACGGCGAAGGCCGGTACGGACCACAACACGACATCCGGAAGGTGCGGCATGGCGGCACCATAAACGCGGCAACCGGGCCGCGGCTAGGGGTTGTTACTGTCGGGTACCGCAGGAGGTTACCTGGAGTTCGAAGGCCACCAGAGAGTCACCACGCCCGCACCGGTGCGTCGCGGACGAAGACGGGGCTGGTGGCGCCCGGCGGTACGGTCTCCAGCGGCTCGGCGATCTCGGTGACCGGCGGGCCCACACGGGCGGCGATCGTGGCGAGGAAGGCGAGGTCGAAGCCGTACACGCGGGCCGCGTTGGCGCCGAGCATGGCAGCGGTCTCGTCGGCGGGCAGGCCCGCGTAGGCCAGGCGCAGGGCCTCGCGGGAGTGGGGGTGGGTGCCCTCGTCGTGCGGGTAGTCGCTGCCCCACATGATCTTGTCGATGCCGATGCGGTGGCGCAGCGGCACCTCGTGCGGGCGCATGAAGCTGGCGCCCGCCGCGCAGTTGGCGTGCCAGTACGTGCTCGGAGGGCGGCGCACCGAAGCGGCCAGCCCGGCGCCGAACTTGGCCTCGGCGGTGTCGGTGCGGTCGCTGCCGGCGACCAGGCGCGCGTAGTAGTAGTCGAGGGTGTCCAGGACGCCGGGGATCCAGGCCGTGCCCTGTTCGGTGAGGACGAGCCGCAGGTCGGGGTGGCGGTCGAAGGCGCCGCCGAGGATCAGGTGCCACAGGGCGCGGTGGGAGAACCAGGTGGTCTCCACCATGAACACCGCACGGGCGGCGGGGTCGTCGCCGAGCGGCGGCGAGGCGGAGCCGGCGTGGTGGTTGACGGGGACGCCGAGTTCGGCGCAGACGGCCCAGAGCGGGTCGTAGCAGGCGGAGTGGAGTTCGGGCAGGCCCGAGCCGGGCGGGGTGCCGGGCAGCAGGACGCCGCCGGTGAGTCCGGCCTCCTTGGTGCGGCGCACTTCGCGCACGGCCTCGTCCACGTCGTTCAGGAGGATCTGCGCGACGCCCGCGCGGCGGCCGGGGGCCGCGGCGCAGAAGTCGGCGAGCCAGCGGTTGTGGGCGCGCAGGCCGGCCCAGCGGAGCTCGAAGTCCTCGCGGGTGGGGGCGGGGGCGACGAGGGAGGCGCTGGGGAAGAAGGGCGGGACGGTGTTGGGGAAGACGACTTCGGCGACGATGCCGTCGGCCTCCAGCTCGGCGAGCCGGAGACCGGAGTTCCAGTTGCGTTCGGCGGCGTCGGCGAGCAGGTCCTCGTACGGGTTGACGTAGCCGGCCGCCCAGGCGTCGAAGGCCTCGTGGTGGCGGCGCTCCAAGTAGGGCCGGTAGTCGAGGAGATCGGCGCCGGCGTGGCAGTCGGCGGAGACGACGGTGTGGCGGTCAGGCATCGTTCACCCCGGTGCGCGGGAAGTCCTCGCCGGTCAGCCAGTGCCGGCCGGTCTCGCGGGAGCGGGCCCAGGACGCCTCGACGGCCTGCTGGTCGGCGGGCTGGCCCAGGTCGTCCGGGGTGGGGCCGATGCGGGCGGCGAGCGGGGCGAGGGCGCGGGTGTCGAAGCCGAACGCCTCGGCGGCGGACAGGCCGAGCATCCGGCGGGTCTCGGAGACGGGGATGTCGTGGAAGGTGGTGCGCAGCCAGGTGCGGGTGTCGGGCCAGGTGCCCTCGGGGTGGGGGAAGTCGGAGCCCCAGAGGATGTTGCCGACGCCGATCTCGTAGCGCTGGGCGAGCTCGCGGCGCTTGGTGTTGGTGGCGCAGACGAAGACGTTGCGGTCGAGGTACTCGTGGGGCGGGCGGTGCAGCCCGGCGAAGGGCGAGAGCTTCTTGCCGCCGTGGGCGCCGAGGTAGAGGCGGTCCATGAACCACAGCAGGTTGGGCAGCCACCAGCAGCCGGACTCGGCGATGCCGAAGCGGAGTTGCGGGTGGCGCTCGAAGACGCCGGACCACAGCAGGAACCACAGCGGGCGCGCGGGCCACCAGGTCACCTCGGTGACGAAGATCCCCAGGTGGTCGCCGTACTCGTGGCGGGGCGTGGCCCCGGAGTGGGTGAGCACGGGCATCCCGGCCGCGGCGGCGGCCGCCCAGACGGGGTCGTAACTCCGGTCGTGGTACGGCTTCTTCTGCCCCCACATCGCCGGGATCATCAGCGCGCCCAGCCCCGACTCCTCGGCCCGGCCGATCTCCTCGACGACGTGTTCCACGGGGGCGGTGACCGGCAGCAGGGCGACGCCGCAGTGCCGTTCGGGGTGCGCGGAGCAGAATTCGGCGAGCCAGCGGTTGTGGGCGCGGGCGCCCGCCATGCCCAGTTCCGGGTCGTGATCGCCGGACAGGCCGAGGCCGACGCCGAAGGGCGCGGCGGTGCGGCTGTCCACGGCGTCCGCGTCGGGGAAGACGACCTCGGCCGCCACCCCGTCGCCGTCGAGCTCCTTGATCCGCTGCGCCGCGTCCCAGCCGCCGCGCAGTCCCTCCTCGTGCTCCTCGAACCACCGGGTGGCGAAGGCCTCGTTGCGCACGCCCAGGCGCGTCATCTCCGCCTGGCGCGCGGTGCGCTGCGCGAGGAAGTCGTCGAAGGCGCGGTGGAAGCGCCGTTCCAGGTACGGGCGGTACTCCTCGGTGGGGAGCCCGGCGTGGCAGTCGGAGGAGATGATCAGGTAGGGGTCGCGGCTCATTGCGCACTCCCTTCCGGAGGGCCGTCGAGAATCTGGGCCGCGTCGTCGTAGCGCTGGTGGACGTAGGGCAGCAGGGCCTCCGCGGGGACGCGGGCGACGACGCGGCCGTGCTGGGTGGTGGCCCGCTCCCCGAGCGTGATCCCGGCCGGGCGCAGGACGGGCAGGTCGGCGACCGGGTCGTACGCCGACTCGCGCAGCACCACCTCGCCGGCGACCTGCTCCAGCCTGCGCACCCGCTCCCTGCGGGTGCAGTGCACGAGGACGGGATCGCCGTCGAAACCCGTGCCGTCCACGCCCGGCAGGAACTTGAAGTAGAAGTCGAGCCGCTCGCTCTCCGGCGGCAGCGGCAGGGCGCCGGTGACCGTGCCGCGCACGTCGAGGAAGTCGATGCCGTGCCGGGAGAGGCGGGCGCGGAGCGCCGCGCCCTCGCGTTCGAGCACGACCTCGCCCAGCTTCTTCGGCTCGCCGAACACCTCGCGCCCGCCGGTCAGGGCGCGCTCGTGCGTCATCGGCATCACCAGCGGGTACCAGCCGGCGCGCCCCTCGTGCCGCGCGGCGACCGCCACCGAGCCGGCGCCCAGGGGGTAGCCGCGCAGGGCGACGGTGCTGACGGAGGCCCGGACGAGCGGGCGGGCCGGCGGTTCGAGCGGGGGCGGCAGGACGGCCGCGACGGCGTCCGGGTCGGTCTCCCACAGGGCGGTGACCCCCGTGGACCAGATGTCGGGCAGCCGGGCCGCCGCCTCGCGGGCCGCCTTGATCTCCAGGTCGGTGCGGGGGCCGTAGCGGATGCGTGCCATGCCGTATCACCTCTCGGTGGGAGCAAGCAGGTCCGTCTGTTCTGTAACAGGGTTACAGCGCGGGCGCCTTCGGGTAAAGACCCGTGCACCTACGGGAGTCGGGGGGCGCATGGCGGAGAACCTCACCCGCGAGCAGGTGCTGGAGACCGCGGCACGGCTGGTGCGGGAGCGCGGCCCGCGGGCGCTGACGATGCGCGCCCTGGCCGCCGAGCTGGGCACGGCCGTCACGTCGATCTACTGGCACGTCGGCAGGCGCGAGGCGCTCGTGGACGCGCTCGTCGAGCGGACGCTGCACGAGTTCGCCGCGATCCGGCCAGCCGGGCGGACCCCGCGGACGCGCATCGTCTCCGTCGCGCGGGCGCTGCGCCGGGAGCTGCTCGCCCGGCCGCACCTGATCGCGATGGTGCACGAACGCGGGCTGTCCGAGCGGATGTTCCTGCCCGCGCAGCGGGCCCTGGTGCACGAGGTGCAGGCGGCCGGGCTGCACGGGGCGCGGGCGGCGGAGGCGGTGCAGGCCGTGCAGTTCCAGGTGGTGGGGCACGTGCTCGTGGAGCGGAGCCGGGCTCGGGCGCCCGAACAGGCGGCGCCCGAGCGGTCTCCGGGGTCCGGCGGGGACCGGGCCCTTGAGCGGGCCCTGGGCCGGGCACCGGATGCGGAGCGGGTGTTCGAGGTGGCGGTTCGGGCGCTGGTGGAGGGGTTGCTGTCGGGGTAGCCGATCGGGTGCGGGTCGTCCTGGGCCGGTCGCGCCCACGCGGCGGAGCCGTATGTTCGGCAGAGCCCCGCGCCCCTTCGGGGCGCGTCTTTTCGGGGCGCGTCCCACTTCCGGGTGGCCGGATCGCTTCCCCCCTGACGACCGGATCCCTCGTTGTCAGTGCGGGCCCGTATCCTCTGTGACCATGCTCGAAGACCACCCCGCCGCCGCACCGCACAGCCCGTGGCCGGCCGCGTATCCGCAGGGATACGCGGTCGTCGACGTGGAGACCACGGGGCTCGCCCGCGACGACCGGATAGTGTCGGCTGCCGTCTACCAGCTGAACGCCCGGGGCGAGGTGGAGGACCAGTGGTACACGCTGGTCAACCCGCAGCGCGATCCCGGCCCGGTGTGGATCCACGGGCTCACCTCCGAAGTCCTCTCGGACGCACCGCTGTTCAAGGACATCGCCGAGCCCTTCGCCGAGCGGCTGGCCGGGCGGGTCCTCGTCGCGCACAACGCCGCCTTCGACTGGTCGATGATCTCCCGCGAGTACGCCCGCGCCCGGGCGGACGTCCCCGTGCGGCAGCGGCTGTGCACGATCGCGCTCTCCAAGGAGCTGCAGCTGCCGCTGCCCAACCACAAGCTGGAGTCGCTCGCCGCGCACTACGGCGTCGTGCAGCAGCGCGCCCACCACGCGCTCGACGACGCCCGGGTGCTCGCCGAGGCGTTCCGGCCCAGCCTGCACCTGGCGGCCGAGGCGGGGCTGCGGCTGCCGCTGCTGGCCTGCCAGCCGCTGACGGAGTGGTCGGACGGCCCGGCGGCGGGCACACGGTCCGCGACCATCGGATATCAGCCGTCCTCCTCCTACGGGTACCGGCCGCAGTCCTGGCGGCCCAGCCGCAAGCGCCCGGCCTGCCCGTACCCCAACCCGGGGCGTTACGAACCGGGCGAACAGCTCATTCAGGGCATGCGGGTGGCGTTCTCCGGCGACACCTCCGTCGACCGCGAGCTCCTGGAGGACCGCGCCATGGAGGCCGGGCTGCACGTGGCCACCAGCGTCTCCCGGCTCACCAGCCTGCTGGTCACCAACGATCCCGGCTCCCCCACCTCCAAGACGGCCAAGGCCCGCTCCTTCGGCACCCCCGTCGTCGACGAGGCCGCCTTCATGCAGCTCCTGCTGCACGTGACCCCGGCGCGGAGCGGGGCGTAGCCACCCGGTACCGTCGAGGACGTGTACCGCTTCCTTCTGTCCCGGCAGTGGGTGATCCTCACCCTCGTGGGGATCGTCCTCATCCCGGTGATGGTGCGGCTGGGGTTCTGGCAGCTGCATCGCCACGAGCACAAGGTCGCGCAGAACAACCAGATCGCGCGCAGCCTCGCCGCCGACCCCGTGCCCGTGACCGGGCTCACGGCGCCCGGCCGCGAGGTGGCCGGCTCCGACGTGTGGCGCCAGGTCACCGCGAGCGGTACGTACGACGCCAAGGACGAGGTCGTGGTCCGGCGCCGGACCGACGACAACGGCCACCAGGGCTATTTCGTCCTCACCCCGCTGCTGCTCGACGACGGCCGGGCCGTCCTCGTCAACCGCGGCTGGGTCCCGGCCGGCGACGACCCGATGCGCTACCCGGACGTCCCCGCCGCCCCCTCCGGCAAGATCACCGTCACCGGCCGGCTCAAGCAGGACGAGACGACGGCCGCCAGCGGCATCAAGGACACCGCGGGGCTGCCGCCCCGCCAGGTGATGCTGATCAACAGCGAGCAGCGGTCCAAGGCCATGAACCGCCCGGTGCTGGGCGGCTACATCGAGCTCGTCGACCCGGCCCCCAAGGACGGGCCCAAGGCGGTGGCCGCCCCCGACCACAGCGACATCGGCCCGCACCTGGCGTACGCCATCCAGTGGTGGCTGTTCGCCGGGGGCGTGCCCGTGGGCTGGTTCATCCTGGCCCGCCGCGAACGCCGCGAGCGCCTGGCGGCGACCGCCGCCCCGGAAACCGCCGCGGTGCCGAGCGCCCCGTAGGGACGAGCACCCCGCAAGGGGCAGACTGAGCCCATGGATCTGGGACTCAAGGACAAGGTGTACGTGCTGACCGGCGCGAGCCGTGGGCTGGGGTTCGCCGCCGCCCGCGAACTGGCCGCCGACGGCGCCCGGCTGGTCGTCTCCGGCCGGGACGGGGACGCCGCGGCGCGGGCGGCCGCCTCGCTGGGCACGGACGCGGTCGGGGTCGCCGCCGACAACGCCGACCCCGCGGCGGCGGAGCGGCTCGTCGCCACCGCCCGCGAGCGCTTCGGCCGCCTCGACGGCGTCCTCGTCAGCGTCGGCGGGCCGCCGCCGGGCCCGGCGGACGGCAACGACGACGACCAGTGGCGGGCGGCCTTCGAATCGGTCTTCCTCGGCGCGGTGCGGCTGGCGCGGACGGCGGCGGAGGCGCTGGCCGAGGGCGGGGTGATCGGCTTCGTGCTGTCCTCGTCGGTGTACGAGCCGATCCCCGGGCTGACGATCTCCAACGGCCTGCGGCCCGGCCTCGCCGGGTTCGCCAAGTCCCTGTCCGCGGAACTGGGACCGCGCGGCATCCGCGTGGTCGGACTGCTGCCGGCGCGGATCGAGACCGACCGGGTGCGCGAACTCGACGCGCTCTCCGGGGACTCCGAGGCGGCCCGGGCCCGGCACTCGGCGCGGATTCCGCTGGGGCGGTACGGGACGCCGGAGGAGTTCGGCAAGGTGGCCGCGTTTCTGCTGTCGCCTGCGGCGTCGTATCTCAGCGGTGTGATGGTGCCGATCGATGGTGGGGCGCGGCACGGATTTTGAGGCCGGTGCAGGCCGTCCTGGACTGGTCGCGCCCACGCGCCGGAGCCGCGTGTTCGGCAGAGCCCCGCGCCCCTTGCGGGGCGCTACTCCACCCGCTCCGCCCTGTGTCTTACCGCGCGGAGTCTGACCTCCGCCGGTAGCCGCGCCACGCCCGTCGACGTGCGTGCCGGGGTCAGCACCCGCTCCTGCAGCCGCTGCAGGGTCGTGACGGGTGTCGCCCCCGGGGCCAGGGTCAGCGTGATCCCGGCCCCGGGGGCGGTGCGGCGGCCGGTGAGGGTCGCCCGGGCCCGGTCCACCCCGTCCAGGGCCTCCGCCTCGGCCTCCAGCACCGCCTCCAGCGCCCGGCCCCGCACCACCGCCGTCCCGCCGTCGCCGCAGTCCACGACCACCTCGCGCAGCCGGCGCCGGTGCAGCTGTGCGAGCAGCCACCACAGCGCGAGCAGGACCAGCACGGACAGCACGGCGATGACCACCGGCCACCACCAGCCGTGCGCACGCCACTTGTGGCGGACGGCGGTGCTCAGCAGGACGCCGTGCGGGCGGGCGGCCAGGACGGCGGTGCCGAGCGCCAGCAGCACGAGGCCGGCCAGCCCGAGCAGTACCCGGTTGACGGTCCTCAGCACGGCGCCCTCACCACCCGCACCGACAGTGCGGGCTGCCGGGCCAGGCCCAACTCCCGCACGGTGTCGGCCAGTACGGCGGCCACGTCCGCGCGCACGTCGTCCAGGTCCCGGAAGTGCGCGCGGGCCCGGGCCCGTACCCTGCGGCGGCCCACGTCGACCCGTGCCCACCGCACCCCCGGGACCGCCATCACCCGGTCGCGCAGCACCAGTTCGGCGGCCGTGCGGTCCAGCCCGGCCCGCACGTCCGGGGTGTCGCGGCGCAGGGGCAGCAGCCCGCGCAGCCCGGGGGCGACGGCCAGGGCGATCAGCCAGCAGCCCGCCAGGACGGCGGCCGCCGCGCAGCCGGTGGCCCAGGCGCCGTCGAGGGGGCGGGTGGCCAGCTCGTGCGCGAGCCGGCGGCGCCAGGGCATCGCGGGACGGGACGCGCGGACGGCGACGACGTCGTGGAGCAGGATCCCCGAGGCCCCCAGCACGACGGCCGCGACGAGGGCGGCGGGCACCCGGCGGGCGGACCGGAAGCGCCGGATCCGCGGCGTCACCGCACCCGCTCCCGGCCCTCGTCCAGGTGCGGCGAGCGCAGCCGCTCCACGGTGACCGCCACCTCCGGGACCTCCAGGCCGGCCAGCTCCGCGACCCGTTCGACGATCCGGGACCGCACGGCACGGCAGCGGGCGCCGATGTCCGTGGGGTACTCCAGCTCGACGGCCACCCGGACGCGGGCCGACTTCTCGTGCACCGTCACCGAGGCGTGCGGGAGTTCGCCGTCGACGGCCTCGCGGGCCGCCTGTGCGGCGATCTTCGCGATGACGTGGTCGTCGATGCGGGTCGCACCGCGCTCGCCGGGTGCCACCGGCTGCCGGTCCCGCATGCCTACCGCCGCCGCCTGTCGCGCTCCCGGGTGCGGAAGAGGTCGCCCGGCTCCAGGTCGCCGTCCAGGAACCGGCCCGCCACGAAGCCGATGGCGCCCAGGGCCGCCACCAGCAGAAAGGCCCCGAATCCACCGAAGTACCCGGCGAATCCGAGTGCCATGCCGGCAATCAGGCCGGCCACGGCCATGTTCATCGTCCGCTCCCTACTGGATCCTGGGCTCCGGCTCTTCCTCGTCCTCGCCCTCGTCCGGCAGCTTGACGTCGGTCACGGCGATGTTGACCTCGACGACCTCCAGGCCCGTCATCCGCTCCACCGCCGCGATGACGTTCTCCCGCACCGCGCGGGCCACCTCCGCGATGGCGACCCCGTAATCGACCACGATCTCCAGATCCAGCGCGGTCTGGACCTCGCCGACCTCGGCCTTCACCCCGCGGGTGAGGGCCCGGCCGCTCCCGGGCACCCTGTCCCGCACCGCACCGAAGGTGCGGGACAGCCCGCTGCCCATGGCGTGCACGCCGAGCACGTCACGGGCGGCGAGCCCGGCGATCTTCTCGACGACGCCGTCCGCGATGGTGGTCCGCCCGCGCTCGGCGGGCTCGACCGGCACCTTGGCCTTGGCTTGCGGTGGTGTGTCGGCCATCGTCGACCGCCTCTCGTCCGGGGGACAAGTCCACCTGCCAGCCTAGGCCGGGACGCTGCGCTGCGCCCGTGCGGTTTCTTCGGCTGCGGGTCGTTCGCAGTTGCTCGCGCCCACGCGGCGGAGCCGCACAATCTAACAGCCCCGCGCCCCTACGGGGCGCCCTACTCCCCCATCCCCGCCAGGTCCCGCAAGCGGCGCGCCTGGGCCGCGCGCTCGGCCGCGCGCTGCTGGTCGTACGTACGGCCGGCAGCCCCGCGCAGCAGCGCCTTGGTCTCGATGACCGCGTCCCGCGGTGCGGCCAGCAGTGCGGCCGCCAAGTCGGCCGCGGCGGCGTCGAGTTCCGCGCCCGGGACGACGAGATTGGCCAGGCCGGTGCGCTCCGCCTCCTCCGCGTGGACGAAGCGGCCCGTGGCGCAGATCTCCAGCGCCCGGGCGTAGCCGACCAGTTCGACGAGCGGCTGTGTGCCGCCCAGGTCGGGGACCAGGCCCAGGCTGGTCTCGCGCATGGCGAACTGCACGTCGTCCGCGCAGACTCGCAGGTCGCAGGCGAGGGCGAGCTGGAAGCCCGCGCCGATCGCATGGCCCTGCACGGCCGCTATGGAGACGAGGTCGGTGCGCCGCCACCAGGTGAACGCCTCCTGGTAGGAGGCGATTTCGGTGTCGAGCGCCTCGTCGGTGCCGCGTGCGAGATCCAGGAAGGACGGCTCGCCGTCGAAGCCTTCGGGCGTGAACGCCTGCCGGTCGAGTCCCGCGGAGAAGGACTTGCCCTCGCCGCGGAGCAGCACGACGCGCACGCTGCCGGGCAGCTGCCGGCCCGCCGCGGTCAGCGCCCGCCACAGGGCGGGCGACTGGGCATTGCGCTTGGCGGGACGGTCGAGCGTGACCGTGGCAACGGCACCCGTGCCGTCGACGGTGAGCCGGACGCCGTCCTGGTCGAGCAGGGTGTTGCGGGCAGTCATGGGGGCCTCCGAGTGGCCGCAGTCGCATGGAAACGTACTGCACAGTAACCACCCGGCCGACGGGTCGGCCGACCGGGTGGGCTGTCCACAACTGTCTTTTGCGCGGCGTCAGACCGAGGCGGCCTTCTTGCCGCGCGTCGCTCCGCCGCGGCCTCGCAGGACCACGCCGGATTCGCTGAGCATCCGGTGCACGAAGCCGTAGGAGCGACCGGTCTCTTCGGCCAGCGCCCTGATACTCGCACCAGCGTCGTACTTCTTCTTCAGGTCTGCCGCGAGCTTTTCGCGCGCGGCGCCGGTCACCCGGCTGCCCTTCTTCAGAGTCTCGGCCACCCGTGCCTCCTCAGGGGGAGATGCGCCTCTTGTCTCTCATGATCACCCCTAGGCGGCGTCCTGGCCACCCATTCGGCAAGGTCCATGGGAAGTCCGCGGGAAACGGAACCCGTGTTTTCCGGCCGTACCAGGGCCTGGAGCAGGCGATTCCGTCCGGATCAGGTCGTACGGCCGTCCGGGTGGCGGAGTGAAGCGGCAGGTCAGAGGGGGCACTGGAAGCACTCCCGGGGCGGGGGTCCGGCAGCCGGGGCGGCGCGTGCGCCGGAGCGCACCGCCACGCCCCGGTACGAGCCGCCCTCACTCAGATGATGGATCACGCATCGGCCGAATGATCGGGACGGCCCCGATCACGGCCGGTGGGCCCCCGCGTCAGGCCAGGGCGACCAGGTCGGCGTAGTCCGGGCCCCAGAGGTCCTCGACGCCGTCGGGCAGGAGAATGATGCGCTCCGGCTGGAGGGCGTCGACGGCGCCCTCGTCGTGCGTGACCAGGACGACCGCGCCCTTGTAGGTGCGCAGGGCACCGAGGATCTCCTCGCGGCTGGCGGGGTCGAGGTTGTTGGTGGGCTCGTCCAGCAGCAGCACGTTCGCCGAGGACACCACCAGGGTGGCCAGGGCGAGGCGGGTCTTCTCGCCGCCGGAGAGGACACCCGCGGGCTTGTCCACGTCGTCGCCGGAGAACAGGAACGAGCCCAGCACCTTGCGGACCTCGACCAGGTCGAGGTCGGGCGCGGACGAGCGCATGTTCTCCAGGACCGTGCGGTCCGGGTCGAGCGTCTCGTGCTCCTGGGCGTAGTAGCCCAGCTTCAGGCCGTGGCCCTCGACGACCTGGCCCGTGTCGGCCTTCTCGACACCGCCGAGCAGGCGCAGCAGGGTCGTCTTGCCGGCGCCGTTGAGGCCGAGGATGACGACGCGGGAGCCCTTGTCGATAGCCAGGTCGACGTCGGTGAAGATCTCCAGCGAGCCGTACGACTTCGACAGACCCTCCGCCGTCAGCGGCGTCCTGCCGCAGGGCGCGGGCTCGGGGAAGCGCAGCTTGGCGACCTTGTCGGAGACCCGCTCGGCCTCCAGGCCGGCCAGCAGCCTCTCGGCGCGGCGGGCCATGTTCTGCGCGGCGACGGTCTTGGTGGCCTTGGCGCGCATCTTGTCGGCCTGGGAGTTGAGGGCCGCGGCCTTCTTCTCGGCGTTCTGTCGCTCGCGCTTGCGGCGCTTCTCGTCGGCCTCGCGCTGCTGCTGGTAGAGCTTCCAGCCCATGTTGTAGACGTCGATGACCGAGCGGTTGGCGTCGAGGTAGAAGACCTTGTTGACGACGGTCTCGACGAGGTCGACGTCGTGGGAGATGACGACGAAGCCGCCGCGGTAGGTCTTGAGGTAGTCGCGCAGCCAGGCGATCGAGTCGGCGTCGAGGTGGTTCGTGGGCTCGTCGAGCAGCAGGGTGTCGGCGTCGGAGAAGAGGATCCGGGCGAGCTCGACGCGGCGGCGCTGACCACCGGAGAGGGTGTGCAGCGGCTGGCCGAGCACCCGGTCGGGCAGGCTGAGCGCGGCGGCGATGGTGGAGGCCTCGGACTCGGCGGCGTACCCGCCCTTGGTGAGGAACTCCGTCTCCAGGCGCTCGTACTTCTTCATCGCCTTCTCGCGGGTGGCGCCCTTGCCGTTCGCCATCCGGTCCTCGTTCTCCCGCATCTTGCGCAGCACGGCATCGAGGCCGCGGGCGGAGAGGATGCGGTCGCGGGCCAGCACGTCGAGGTCGCCGGTGCGGGGGTCCTGCGGGAGGTAGCCGACCTCTCCGGAGCGGCTGATGGTGCCGGCCGCCGGGATGCCCTCGCCTGCGAGGCACTTGGTGAGGGTGGTCTTGCCGGCGCCGTTGCGGCCGACGAGGCCGATGCGGTCGCCCTTGGCGATACGGAACGAGGCGGACTCGATGAGGATGCGCGCGCCGGCGCGCAGCTCGATACCGGAGGCGGTGATCACGAAAAAACTGCTCCTGGGCAGGACGGACGGCGGACGAGACGGACTGCGGTCGTGCGACGCCGTCTAATGCACAGGGAGGAATGCCATAGGGAAAAGTCTAGCGGGGGTGCGCAAGTCGAATTCCGGGCCGGTCGCCGTCGCGTCACGGATACTCGGTGTGACGAACCTGGTACGGAAGGCGGCGGCATGCAGTTCGACGACGACGCGGATCTGGACACCTCTCAGGTGCAGGACCGGCGGGGCGGCGGAATCCCCGGCGGCGGGCTCACCGTCGGCGGCGGGATCGTAGGCCTGCTGGTCCTCCTGGCGGGGCTGTTCTTCGGCATCGGCCCGGAGGAGCTGGGGCTGTCCTCGGGGGGCCGGTCCCCGGCGCCCACGGCCGCGGCCAGTACGGACGCGCAGGTCGCGCAGCACTGCCGCACGGGCAAGGACGCCAACACCCGCCAGGACTGCCGGATCGTCGCCGTCGTCAACAGCGCCCAGTCCTTCTGGAGCTAGGAGCTGGCGCGGCGGGGGAAGACCTACACGCCGGCGTCGACGGTCTTCTTCACGGGGCGGGTCCAGACCGCCTGCGGGGCCGCGACCTCGGCGGTCGGCCCGTTCTACTGCCCCGGCGACCGGAAGGTCTACCTGGACCTGGGCTTCTTCGACGAGCTCAAGACCAAGTTCGGCGCGAGCGGCGGCCCGTTCGCCCAGGCCTACGTCGTGGCGCACGAGTACGGGCACCACATCCAGAACCTGCAGGGCACGCTGGCCCGCAGCCAGGGCGGGCAGACGGGCGCCGACAGCGCGTCCGTGAAGGTCGAGCTGCAGGCGGACTGCTACGCGGGGGTGTGGGCGAAGCACGCGACGACGACGCCGGAGAAGTCCACCGGCAAGCCGCTCGTCACGCAGCTGACGCAGGCCGACATCAAGGACGGGCTGTCGGCGGCGGCCGCGGTCGGTGACGACCGCATTCAGGAGAAGTTCCAGGGCCGGGTGACACCGGAGAGCTGGACGCACGGGTCCGCTGCGCAGCGGCAGCAGTGGTTCACGACCGGGTACTCGACCGGGGACATGGGGCGGTGCGACACGTTCCGGTAAGGAGGCCGCGCCCCGTAAGCCCCGCCCCGTAAGGGGCGCGGGGCTGTTCACATATGCGGCTCCGCCGCGTGGGCGCGGCCAGGCGCCCCGTAAGGGGCGCGGGAAACTGCGCGCTCAGCCCCCCACCGGGCCGCAGACAACGCACCGCCCTTACGGGGCCTACGCCCCTCCCCGGTGCACCTGGAACGCCGCCCGGCGCACCGCCTTCGCCAGGGCGGGGTCCGGGTGCGCCGCGGCCAGGGCCACCAGGACCTGGACGGTGCGCGGGTGCCCAACAGCCCGCACCTCCTCCAGCAGCCCCGGCACGGTCCCCTGCACCGCCGAGTCCAGGTGCCGGACCAGCAGGCGGCTCTCGCCGTGGTCGGCGACGGCCGCCGCCGTGTCCACCCACAGCCAGGTGGCCTCCTCGCGGGTGAGCACCCCGGCCGCCTCCTCGGGGTCGCTGCCCTCGTGCTCGGCGATCCACAGCAGCGCGTACGGGCGCAGGCACGGCTCCTCCGCCGCGGCCCGCACCGCGCTCTCCGCGGGGGCGCCGACGGCGCGCAGGGCCTCGAAGGCGAGGCCCCGGACCATGGCGTCGTCGCCGCGGGCGGTGTCGAGGAGCTCGGCGACCGCGCTGCGCACCGGCCGGGCGGCGAGCCAGGCGCGGTACTCGGCGCGGGCGGGGCCGGGGGTGAGGTCGGCGCAGCCGCGCAGCATGGCCTCGGCGCCCAGCTCGATGTTGCCCGCGGGGCTCTGCGCGGCCACGCAGATCTGTTCGAGCTTGACCCACACCGCCCAGTTGCCGAGCGGGGTGAGCACGGCGGCGCCGTCGCGCACGACGAGCGCGCCGACCGAGGCGAGGGCCTCCAGGGCCCAGCCGAGCAGCCCGGGCAGCAGGTCGGGCCCGCCCTGGGCGGGAACGGCGGGCTGCCGGCCGTCGTAGGGGATCTCGCAGCGCTCGGCGCGGATCTCGGCGACGCGCTGCTGGAGCAGGTCGAGCAGCATCGCCTCGGCGACCGGCCCGGCCGACAGGTGCATGACGGACAGCAGCTGCGGCACCGCCTCGACGACCTCGGCGGCCACCGCGAGGTCGGTGCCGGCGGGCTCGGGGTGGGCCAGGGACCAGGCGTCGAAGAGCGCGACCCAGCCGCGCAGCACGGCGCTGTCGTCGCGGTCCCAGGCGGTCAGCCGCCAGCCGGGGCGGGCGGTGCCGCCGTGCAGCTCCAGGAGTCCGGCGAGCCGGGCCCGGTCCCAGTCGGAGCGCACCTGCCCCGCCGTCAGCCCCAGGGCGTCCGCGGCCCGTCCGGCGGCCTCGGCGAGGCCCCCGGGGCCCGCCACCGAGACGCCGCCCAGGCACTCCCCGGCGGCCCAGCGGGCCAGCCGGACCGCGCCGGTGAGCCCGGTTCTGGCCTGCTGGGCGAGTTCCGCCCGGGCCGGGGTGCCCGCGGGCGGGCGGGGCGCCGGTCGGGAGCCTCGGTTCGCCACTGCCCGGCGGGCGGCGGCGATCGGCTGTCGGGGAACGAGTCTGAGCCGGGAGTCGCGCGGAGTACGGGACGTCACAGGAGCAGTCTTGCCGTTCACGCTCCGAAAACCCAATCGGAATCAACTATCCGGCCGCGCCCGCCCGCTGACGGGAGGCTCCGGGCGCACGCGCGGGAGTGGAAGCGGAGCTACATCAGGGGCGTCAGGAAGCGCCGCAGGGCCTCCTCGCAGGCCTGCGGGTCGGCGTTCCACACCCCGGCGTGCCCGGCTCCTCGGGCGATGTGCAAGTGCATCAGATCGGGTCGGCGCGCGACGAGTTCGCGGGAGTGCTCCGGGGGTGCGACGGTGTCGTCGGTGCCGTGCAGGACGAGCGCCGGCACGGCGAGCCGGGTGGTGTCGGCGGCGGCGAAGAGTCCGTCGGCGGTCAGGCCCGTCCTGCCCTCGGCGGCGCGCACGGCGAGGCCGAGCAGGGCGCCGCGGGCGCGGTGCCGGGCCAGGGAGCGCAGGGCGGCCTGCCAGTCCAGGACCGGGGAGTCCAGGACGAGGCCGCTGACGCGGTCGGCCACGGCGGAGTCGAGGGCGGTGAGCAGGGCCATGGTGGCGCCGGTCGACCAGCCGTAGAGCACCGTGCGCCGGGCGCCGCTGCGCACGGCGTGCCGGACGGCGGCGTCGAGATCCCGCCATTCGACGGCGCCGAAGTGGCCGATTCCGTGCGGCGGCCGCGGGGCTCCGGGGTCGCCGCGGTAGGAGACGGAGAGCACGGGGAACCGCAGGCGCTGCAGGAACGGCAGCACGTTCAGGGGGTGTGCGCGGGTCGTGCCCAGGCCGTGCACGGCGATCACCCAGGTGTCGCGGACGCCGGGGACGAACCAGGCGGGCAGCGGCCCGAGCTCGCCCGCCACGTCCAGGTCGGTGTGGTGCATGCCGAGCGCCTCCCCCGGCCCGCCGGTGTAGAGCTGCGGGGTGAGCCAGACGCGGTCGCCGGGCTCCGGGGCGCCGTGCGTGACGCTCTCCAGGTGCCGTACGACGCAGTCGTGCGGGTGGGAGACGTCGGCGACGACGGGGCCGACGACGGCGTGCAGTCCGGGCCCGGCGAGCCCGTAGGTGCCGGGGCGGAGCGTGGCGGGGGTGCGGGTGAGGGTGACCGTGACGGCGTCGGCGGTGTGCACGGTCACGCGCTGCTCGCCGGGCAGGGGGCCCGCGGAGACCTTGAGGGCAGCGTCGCCCGCGTACCGTCCGGCCGCCACCGCGGCCGCTCCGGCACTGATCAGGGTCGTGGCGGCCGTGGCCGCCGCTCTGCGCAGGAGCATCGCTTCCAGTGTGGGCGGGGGCGGCCGCCGCGGCCAGTGGACCGGAGGACAGCCGGACTCAGCCGGGCTGCCCGTACCCGGCGATCCGGCCGGTGACGGCGGCGAGCTGGTCCGGGTCCAGCAGCGCGGGGGTGCGTCCGGGGACGGAGGCGGCGGCGAGCCAGACCCGGCACATCCACTCCAGCTGGGCGGTGCGGTCGTAGGCCTGGTCGAGGGTGGCGCCGCAGGTGAGCGTGCCGTGGTTGCGCAGCAGGCAGCCGGTGCGGCCGTCGAGCGCCTGCAGTACGCCGCGGGCGAGTTCCTCGCTGCCGTAGAGGGCGTAGGGGGCGACCCGGGGCGGTCCGCCGAGGGCCGCGGCCATGTAGTGGACCGGGGGCAGTTCGTCGACGAGCGTGGAGACGGCCGTGGCGTGGACGGCGTGGGTGTGCACGATCGCGGCGGCGTCGGTGGCGCGGTAGACGGCGAGGTGCATGGGCAGTTCGCTGGTGGGTCTCAACTCACCCAGTACCCGGCGGCCGTCGAGGTCCACGCCGACGGCATCTTCGGGACGAAGCCGGTCGTAGGGGACGCCCGTCGGCGTGACGAGCACCACATTTCCCACCCGTGCGGAGACGTTTCCGGACGTGCCCACAACGAGCCCGTCAGCAACGGTGCGCCGGGCCGTGGCCACCACGGCGGCCCAGGCCTGGGGGATTCCTGCGGGGATCCGTGCGGAGCGGGTGCGCTCCTCGCGGTCCGTCATCGACATCACCCTCCGGTTGTGGCCGACACCCGTCCCTGTCCAGTTCACCTTCCGTTCACCCAGGATCCCTACGGTCCACCGCGTACTGACCATCGAGCTGATTGCCTGGGTGAATGGAACACATCACGCTTCTCATCGGGATCGTGATCGTCACGGCCTTGGTGTTCGACTTTACGAACGGTTTCCACGACACGGCCAACGCCATGGCCACCACCATCTCCACCGGGGCGCTCAAGCCCAAGGTCGCAGTGGCGATGTCGGCGGTTCTGAACCTTGTCGGTGCGTTCCTGTCCGTGGAGGTCGCCAAGACCATCTCCGGCGGGATCATCGACGAGAAGGCCGGAGTCAGACCCGAGATCATCTTCGCCGGCCTCGTCGGCGCGATCGTCTGGAACCTCCTGACCTGGCTGGCGGGCCTGCCCTCCAGCTCCTCGCACGCCCTCTTCGGCGGCCTGATCGGCGCCACGCTGGTCTCGGTCGGCTCCCACGGCGTCCACGCGGACGCCGTCGTCATGAAGGTCATCATCCCGGCGGTCGCCGCACCGGTCGTGGCGGGCGTCGCCGCGATGGCCGCGACCCGGCTCACCTACCGCCTCTCGCGCGGCCGCGACGAGCAGGAGACCGCCAAGGGCTACCGCGCCGGGCAGATCGCCTCGGCCGCGCTGGTCTCCCTCGCCCACGGCACCAACGACGCCCAGAAGACCATGGGCGTGATCACCCTCGCACTGGTCACCGGCGGCGTCGTCGCCCCGCACTCCGACCCGCCGCTGTGGGTCATCGTCTCCGCGGGCGTGGCCATCGCACTCGGTACGTACCTGGGCGGCTGGCGCATCATCCAGACGCTCGGCAAGGGCCTCACCGACATCAAGCCCGCCCAGGGCTTCGCCGCCCAGACCGGCGCCGCGACGGTGATCCTCGCCTCCTCGCACATCGGCTTCGCGCTCTCCACCACCCAGGTCTGCTCCGGCTCGATCATGGGCGCGGGCCTCGGCCGCAAGGGCGGCGTGGTGCGCTGGTCGACCGCCGGCCGCATGGTCGCCGCCTGGTGCCTGACGCTGCCCGCCGCGGGCATCGTCGCCGGCGGTGCCGCGTTCCTCGCGGACCAGGGCGACTGGGGCATCACCGCCGTCGCGGTGCTGGCGATCGCCGCCTGCGGCGCCATCTGGCTGGCCTCCCGCCGCAAGCCGGTCACCAGCGACAACGTGAACGAGACCGCCGCCGCGCCGCACGTCGGCCCCGCGGCGCCCGCCGCCTCCGAGCCGGTCGGTGTCGTCACCGCCGCCCTCCAGGCCGTCGCCCCGCCGCCGGCCGGGCCGATCGCCCCGGCCGCCTCCCCGACCAGCGAAGCCGGGCGGACCCCCGCCGCCCCGGCCGCTGCCGCGAGCTGAAGGACGTACACACCATGCACATCGACTGGGCAGCTCTCGGCCAGGTCTTCGGCGTCAGCCTCGTGGTGACGGTGGCTCTGGTGGGCGTCTTCACCCTGGGCATCGTCGGCACGACGTCCCGCGCGACGGCGGCCGCCCGCAGCGGCGCCTACGCGTGCTACGCGCTGTGCGCGGCGGCCGTGGGGTACGGCATCTACCTGATCGTCGCCTAGCGCCTCTCCGCAAACGGCGGACGGACTGACAACGTCAGTCCGTCCGCCGTTTGTTCGAATTGACGCCCCTTCCCCGGGCGTGGTGGACTGCCCAACGCCAAACGGCGACAGCACAGAGGAAGCCGGTGCGAATCCGGCGCGGTCCCGCCACTGTCACCGGAGAGCGCGCCGCGCAGCGCGCGCCGGGAGCCAGGAACTCTGGTCGCCGGTCACGTCGAGCCAGGGCGCGGACCCTGAGTGAGGACACATCGCCATGCCCGGCTGCCGCCCACCCTGTCGTCCCGGACTCAGGTACCGCACCACGGCGGTCTGACCGGTGCCCGTCGAAAGCCTCGGACTCGCGCTCGGCTATCTCGGTGACCTCCTGACCGGCGACCCGCAACACGGCCACCCCGTGGCCGCGTTCGGCCGTGCCGCGCACACCGTCGAACAGCGCCTGTGGCGCGACCACCGCGGGCGCGGAGCCCTGCACACCCTGCTCTGCGCGGGCGGCGCCGCAGCCGGTGCCGGGCTGCTCGCCCGTACCGCCCGCCGCTCCCGCCACCGCGGCCCGGCCGGCGTCGCCCTGACCGCCGCCGCCACCTGGGCCGTCCTCGGCGGCACCTCGCTCGGCCGCGAGGCGCGGGCCGTCGGCGCCGCGCTCGACGCGGGCGACCTGGCCGCTGCCCGGGAGCGGCTGCCGCACCTGTGCGGGCGCGACCCGCAGGCGCTGGACGAGCAGCAGATCGCGCGGGCGGTCGTGGAGTCCGTCGCCGAGAACACCTCCGACGCGGTCGTCGGCGCCCTGGTGTGGGGCGCCCTCGCCGGGGTGCCCGGACTGGTGGGCTTCCGCGCCGTGAACACCCTGGACGCCATGGTCGGCCACAAGTCCCCGCGCTACCGCCGCTTCGGCTGGGCCGCGGCCCGGCTCGACGACGTCGCCGGCTGGCCGGGCGCCCGGCTGACCGCCGCGCTCGCCGTCCTCGCCGGCCCCGACCCGCGCGGCGCCTGGCGGGTGGCCCGGCGCGACGCGTCCCGGCACCCGAGCCCCAACGCGGGCCCGGTGGAGGCCTCGTTCGCCGGCGCCCTCGGGGTGCGCCTCGGCGGCACCCTCGCCTACGCGGGGCGCGTCGAGCACCGGCCGGTGCTGGGCGCGGAGAACCGCCCGGTGGAGACCGCCGACATCGAACGGGCCGTCCGGCTCTCGCGCCGGGTGTCGCTGCTGGCCCTCGCGGTGGCTGTCGCCGGGCGCCGAGTGGGCAGTGTGTTCGTGAACAGGACCGTCAAGAGGAGCAGCACGGGTGGGTAAGCGGGGTGGGGGCCTGCTGGTCGCGGGGACGACCTCCGACGCGGGCAAGAGCGTGGTGACCGCCGGGATCTGCCGCTGGCTGGTCCGCAAGGGCGTCAAGGTCGCGCCGTTCAAGGCGCAGAACATGTCGCTCAATTCGTATGTGACGCGCGAGGGCGCCGAGATAGGCCGGGCGCAGGCCATGCAGGCGGCCGCGGCGCGCGTCGAGCCGAGCGCACTGATGAATCCGGTGCTGCTCAAGCCCGGTGGCGACCGCAGCAGCCAAGTGGTGCTGATGGGCAGGCCGGTGGGCGAGCTCAGCGCTCGTGGGTACTTCGGGGGGTCGTCCCCCGGGAAAACACAGCACCAGGGCCGCCAGGAGCAGCTGTTCGGCACCGTGACGGAGTGTCTGGAGGAGCTGCGGCGCACGCACGACGCCGTGATCTGCGAGGGCGCCGGCAGCCCCGCCGAGATCAACCTGCGCCGCACGGACATCGTCAACATGGGCATCGCGCGGGCCGCGCGGCTGCCCGTCGTCATCGTCGGCGACATCGACCGGGGCGGGGTGTTCGCCTCGTTCTTCGGCACGACGGCCCTGCTGTCCCCGGAGGACCAGGAGCTCGTGGCGGGCTACCTGGTCAACAAGTTCCGCGGTGACGTGTCGCTGCTGGAGCCCGGACTGGAGATGCTGCGCGGTCTGACGGGCCGGGCCACGGTGGGCGTGCTGCCGTTCGCACACGGCCTGGGCATCGACGAGGAGGACGGCCTGAGGGTCTCCCTGCGGGGGACGGTGCGGGAGTCGGTGGTGGCCCCGCCGCACGGGTGCGACGTGCTGCGGGTCGCGGTGTGCGCGGTCCCGCTGATGTCCAACTTCACGGACGTGGACGCGCTGGCGGCCGAACCGGGCGTGGTCGTGCGCTTCGTCGACCGCCCGGAGGAACTCGCCGACGCCGACCTGGCCGTGGTGCCCGGCACGCGCGGCACGGTGCGCGCGCTGGCCTGGCTGCGCGAGCGCGGCCTGGCCGGGGCGCTCGCGCGGCGGGCGGCGGAGGGCCGCCCGGTGCTGGGCGTCTGCGGCGGCTTCCAGGCGCTGGGCGAACGCATCGAGGACGACGTCGAGTCGAAGGCCGGCACGGTCGAGGGCCTGGGCCTGCTGCCGGTGCGGGTGCGGTTCGCCGTCGAGAAGACCCTGGCGCGCCCGGCGGGCGAGGCACTGGGCGAGCGGGTGGAGGGCTACGAGATCCACCACGGCGTCGCCGAAGTCCTGGGCGGCGAGGCGTTCCTGGACGGGTGCCGGGTCGGCTCGGTGTGGGGCACGCACTGGCACGGCTCGCTGGAGAGCGACGGCTTCCGCCGCGCGTTCCTCCGCGAGGTCGCCCGCGCGGCCGGCCGGGACTTCGTCCCGGCACCGGACACGAGTTTCGCTGCGCTGCGCGAGGAACAGCTGGACCGGCTGGGCGACTTGATCGAGCAGCATGCGGACACGGATGCGCTGCTGCGGCTGATCGAGGAGGGGGCGCCGAAGGGCGCCCCGTTCATACCGCCGGGGGCACCGTGAGCGCCCCGACAGGGGCGCGGGGCCGCGACATCTGCGACTCCGCCGCGTGGGCGCGACCGGCCACCGACAGCCCGCAGCCGCAAGACCGCCCGATGCACGTCCCCGAAAGGAGCGCCAGCTAATGGCCACCTACCCGTTCACCGCCATCGTCGGCATGGACGACATGCGCCTCGGCCTCCTCCTCAACGCCATCTCACCGTCCATCGGCGGCGTGCTCGTCCGCGGCGAGAAGGGCTCCGCCAAGTCCACGGCCGTGCGCGGCGTCGCGGCCCTGATGCCGGCGATCGACGTCGTCGCCGGCTGCCGCTTCTCGTGCGACCCGGCGGCGCCCGACACCGAGTGCCCGGACGGCCCGCACGGCTCCGGCTCCGCGGAGACCCGCCCCGCCCGGGTGGTCGAACTGCCCGTCGGCGCCTCCGAGGACCGCCTCGTCGGCGCACTCGACATCGAGCGCGCGCTGTCCGACGGCGTGAAGTCCTTCGAGCCCGGCCTGCTGGCCGACGCGCACCGCGGCGTGCTGTACGTGGACGAGGTCAACCTCCTCCACGACCACCTGGTCGACCTCCTCCTCGACGCCGCCGCCATGGGCGCCTCCTACGTCGAACGCGAGGGCGTCTCCGTACGCCACGCGTCCCGCTTCCTCCTCGTCGGCACCATGAACCCCGAAGAGGGCGAACTGCGCCCGCAGTTGCTCGACCGCTTCGGGCTGACGGTCGAGGTCGCGGCCTCCCGGGAGACCGACGAGCGCGTCGAGGTCGTGCGCCGCCGCCTCGCGTACGACGAGGACCCTGCGGGCTTCGCCGCCAAGTGGGCCGCGGAGGAGGACGCCCTGCGCGAACGCATCGCCGCCGCGCGGGCGCTGCTGCCGGACGTGCGGCTCGGGGACGGCGCGCTGCGCCGGATCGCGGCCGTGTGCTCCGGCTTCGAGGTGGACGGCATGCGCGCGGACATCGTGACCGCGCGGACCTCGACGGCGCTGGCCGCCTGGGCGGGGCGCACGGACGTGACGACGGAGGACGTGCGCCGGGCTGCGCTGCTGTCGCTGCCGCACCGCAGGCGGCGCAACCCGTTCGACGCGCCGGGCCTGGACGAGGACAAACTCGACGAGATCCTGCGCCAGTTCGAGGACGAGGACCCGGACCCGGACCCCGAGCCGGAGGGTCCGGAGGACGGCCCCGAGGACGATCCGAACGATGGCGGCCCGGACGGCGGCGGCCCGGACAACGGCCCCGACGGCGGCGGACAGCCCCCGCAGGACGACGTGCCGCCCCAGCGCCAGGAGGAGTCCGCTCCGCAGAACTCCCCCGCACAGCAGGAGGCTTCGGCACCGGAGCCGGCCCCCGCCGAGGGCACCGGCGACGCGGCCGAGGCCCCCGCCGTCGCCGCGGCGGAGCCGTTCCGCACCCGCCGGTTCGACGTGCCCGGCCTCGGCGAGGGCGCCGACGGGCGCCGTTCGCGCGCGCTCACCGCGCACGGCAGGACGACGGGAGCGCGCCGCCCGCGCGGTGCGCTGTCCCGGCTGCACCTGGCGGCGACCGTGCAGGCGGCCGCCCCGCACCAGCGGGCGCGCGGGCGCAGCGGCCCGGGTCTGGTGGTCCGCCGCGACGACCTGCGGGAGGCGGTGCGCGAGGGGCGCGAGGGCAACCTGGTGCTGTTCGTGGTGGACGCCTCCGGGTCGATGGCGGCCCGGAAGCGGATGGGCGCGGTCAAGGGCGCGGTGCTGTCGCTGCTGATGGACGCCTACCAGCGCCGCGACAAGATCGGCATGATCACCTTCCGGGGCACGGAGGCCGCGGTGGCGCTGCCCCCGACGTCGTCGGTGGAGGCGGGCGCCGCCCGGCTGGAGAAGCTGCCCACCGGCGGCCGCACCCCGCTGGCGGCGGGCCTGCTGCAGGCCCACGAGGTGCTGCGCGTGGAGCGGATGCGCGACCCGTCGCGGCGCCCGCTGCTGGTCGTGGTGACCGACGGCCGGGCGACGGGCGGCCCGGAGCCGCTGCCGCGGGCGCAGCGGGCGGCCGGCCTGCTGGCGGCCGGGGGGACCGCCTCGGTGGTCGTGGACTGCGAGTCCGGGCCCGTACGGCTCGGCCTGGCGGGTGAGTTGGGCCGGGCCCTGGGCGGCCCCGTGGTCACCCTCGACGAACTGCGCGCGGACAATGTCTCCGCGCTCGTGAAGACCGTACGCACCAGCAACAGCAGGAGGGCCGCGTAATGCCCCAGGGACAGCCGACCGTCGTGCCCGACGACGGGCTCACCACGCGCCAGCGCCGCAACCGGCCGCTGGTCTTCGTCCATACCGGCGTCGGCAAGGGCAAGTCGACCGCCGCCTTCGGCCTGGCGCTGCGTGCGTGGAACCAGGGCTGGCCGATCGGGGTGTTCCAGTTCGTGAAGTCCGCGAAGTGGCGCGTCGGCGAGGAGCGGGCGCTGCGCGTGCTCGGCGACTCGGGCGAGGGCGGCACCGTGGCCTGGCACAAGATGGGCGAGGGCTGGTCCTGGGTGCAGCGCGACCTCGCCTCCAGCGAGGAGGCGGCGCGCGAGGGCTGGGAGCAGGTCAAGCGGGACCTGGCGGCGGAGACGTACAAGCTCTACGTGCTCGACGAGTTCGCCTACCCCATGCACTGGGGCTGGGTCGACACCGACGAGGTGGTCTCCGTGCTGCGCGACCGTCCCGGCACCCAGCACGTGGTGATCACGGGCCGCAACGCCCCGGAGAAACTGGTCGACTTCGCCGACCTGGTCACCGACATGTCCAAGATCAAGCACCCGATGGACGCGGGGCAGAAGGGCCAGCGGGGTATCGAGTGGTGAGTGTGAACGTCCCCCGGCTCGTCATCGCCGCCCCGGCGTCCGGCAGCGGCAAGACGACCGTGGCCACCGGCCTGATGCGGGCCTTCGCGGACGCCGGGCTCGCGGTGTCCCCGCACAAGGTGGGGCCGGACTACATCGACCCCGGCTACCACGCCCTGGCCACGGGCCGGCCGGGCCGCAACCTGGACGCGTACATGTGCGGCCCGGGGCTGGTGGCCCCGCTGTTCCTGCACGGGGCGGCGGGCTGCGATCTCGCCGTCGTCGAAGGCGTGATGGGCCTGTACGACGGGGCGAGCGGGCAGGGCGAACTGGCGTCGACGGCGCACGTGGCGAAGCTGCTGAAGGCGCCGGTGGTGCTGGTGGTGGACGCGTCCTCGCAGTCGCGGTCGGTGGCGGCGCTGGTGCACGGCTTCGCGTCCTGGGACCCGGAGGTCCGGGTGGCCGGCGTGATCCTCAACAAGGTCGGCTCGGACCGCCACGAGGCGTTGTTGCGCGAGGCGCTGGCGGAGTCCGGGGTTCCGGTTCTCGGCGCCTTGCGTCGGGTTGCCGGGGTGGACACCCCGAGCCGGCATCTGGGGTTGATCCCGGTGGCGGAGCGGCGCGCGGAGGCGGTTGCCGCGGTGGCGGCACAGGCGGCGCAGGTGCGGGAGGGGTGCGACCTCGACGCGCTGCGCGCGCTGGCGCGGTCGGCGCCGCCGCTGACGGACGAGGCGTGGTCGGCTGCGGGCCGTCTTGGGCTGGTCGCGCAGTTCCCCGCGCCCCTTACGGGGCGCGCCCCCGGGTTGTGGGCAGGCGTTCCGCAGGGCGATGGGGGTACCTCCCATGCCGTTCAGGCTATGGGGGAGGGTGGGCACAACCCGGACCACGGCGAGCAACCCAACGCCCCTCGCCCCGTGATCGCGGTCGCCGGTGGTGCGGCGTTCACGTTCTCGTACGCCGAGCACGCGGAGCTGCTCAGCGCGGCCGGTGCCGAAGTCGTCACCTTCGACCCGCTGCGGGACGAGTCCCTGCCCGAGAACACCAGGGCCCTGGTGATCGGCGGCGGCTTCCCCGAGATGCACGCCGCGGACCTGTCCGCAAACGCCCCCCTCCGCAAGGAGGTTGCCGCCCTCGCGGCGACGGGCGCACCCGTCGTCGCCGAGTGCGCCGGCCTCCTCTACCTCTGCCGCGCCCTCGACGGCAAGGAGATGTGCGGCGTCCTGCCCGCCGACGCCGGGATGTCCGAGCGCCTCACCCTCGGCTACCGCGAGGCCGTGGCCATCGCGGACAACTCCCTTGCGGCCGCGGGCACCCGCGTCCGCGGACACGAGTTCCACCGCACGGTGGTCGAACCGGCAGCCGCATCCGACACCCCCGCGTGGGGGTTCACCCACCCCACCCGCCGCACCGAGGGCTTCGCCCTCGCCGGCGTCCACGCCTCGTACCTGCACACCCACTGGGCAGGCGCCCCGGCCATGGCCCACCGCCTCGTCGCACAGGCGGCGGCCCGCGCATGACCGCCCTCTACCTCGGCGTCGGCGCCCGCCGCGGCACGACGGCCGACGAGATCCTCGCGCTCGCCGGGCGCACCCTGGCCGAGGCCGGCGACGGCACCGTCGCGGCCCTGGCCACCGTCGAGGCCAAGGCGGACGAGCCCGCCGTGCTCACCGCCGCCGAGCGGCTCGGCGTGCCGCTCCGCGTCTACTCCCCCGACGAGCTCGCCGCGCAGCCGGCCCCGCACCCCTCGCAGACCGTCCTCTCCGCCGCCGGGACTCCGGCCGTGGCCGAGGCCGCCGCGCTGCTGGCCGCAGGGCCCGGCGGCGTCCTGCTGGTCGGCAAGCGCAAGTCGGCGCGGGCGACCTGCGCCGTGGCCGTCGCCGCCCCCCGTACCGTCTCACCGAAGGCCCCCATGCACGAACCCGACCTGCGGCACCACGGTGACGCGGAAGTACGCGGCGCGGGCGCCGAGTTGACCGACCTCGCGGTCAACGTGCGCTCCGGCACGCCCCCGCAGTGGCTGCGCGAGCGCATAGCCGACTCCCTCACGGGCCTGGCCGCCTACCCCGACGGACGTGCCGCACGGCGCGCCGTGGCCGCACGGCACGGGCTGCCGGAGGAACGGGTGCTGCTCACGGCGGGCGCCGCCGAGGCGTTCGTCCTGCTGGCCCGGGCGCTCGGCGTGCGCCGGGCCGCCGTCGTGCACCCGCAGTTCACCGAGCCGGAGGCGGCCCTGCGGGACGCCGGGCACACGGTGGAGCGGGTGGTGCTCGACGCGGCGGACGGCTTCCGCCTGGACCCGCGGGCGGTGCCGGGGGACGCGGACCTGGTGGTCGTGGGCAACCCCACCAACCCCACGTCCGTGCTCCACCCCGCCGCGACCCTGGCCCGGCTGGCCCGCCCGGGCCGGACCCTGGTCGTGGACGAGGCGTTCATGGACGCGGTGCCGGGCGAGCGCGAGTCGCTGGCGGCGCGGACGGATCTGCCCGGGCTCGTCGTGCTGCGCAGCCTCACGAAGACGTGGGGGCTGGCGGGTCTGCGCATCGGCTACGTGCTGGCCGCGCCGGACACGGTGGCCGCGCTGGAGCGGGCACAGCCGCTGTGGCCGGTGTCGTCGCCGGCGCTGGTGGCGGCCGAGGCGTGTTGCCTGCCGCAGGCCGTGGCGGAATCGGAACGCGCGGCGTGCGAGGTCGCGGCGGACCGGGCCTATCTGGAGGCCCGGTTGACCGCGTTCCCGACGATCACAGTGTGCGGCCCGGCGGCCGGCCCGTTCCTGCTGCTGCGCCTGCGGGACGCTTCGCTGATACGTAATCGTCTGCGTGGGCTGGGGTTTGCGGTACGGCGCGGCGATACCTTTCCGGGCCTGGGCCCGGAGTACCTGCGGATCGCGGTCCGCGACCGCGAGACGACGGACCGCTTCGCGGAAGCACTGGCACTGGCAACGGGGGGCGGCGCCCCGTAAGGGGCGCGGGGCCGTGTCTCCCCCAGCCACCTCCCCCAGCTACCTCCCCCAGCTACCGCTGGGGGTGCCCCCAGGAGGTGCCCCCAGTGGCTCCGCCGCGTGGGCGCGAGCAACCACCGACGGCCCGCAGCTACCCCACCACCCGCCCCCGCAACACCACCCGGCGCGGAGCGCCCAACACCCGTACATCCGCCCGCGGATCCTCCCCGTACACGACGAAGTCCGCCGACGCCCCCTCCTCCAGCCCCGCCCGCCCCAGCCACTCCCGCGCCCCCCACGACGCCGCCGACAGCGCGGCCCCCGCGGGGATCCCGGCCCTGACCAGCTCCGCGACCTCCTGCGCCACCAGCCCGTGCGGCAGCGAACCGCCCGCGTCCGTGCCCACGTACACCGGGATCCCCGCGTCGTACGCCGCACCCACCGTCGCGTAGCGGCGCGCGTGCAGGGCCCGCATGTGCTCCGCCCAGCGCGGGAACTTCTTCTCCCCGCCCTCCGCCAGCGACGGGAACGTCGCGATGTTCACCAGCGTCGGAACGATCGCCACGCCCCGCTCCGCGAACAGCGGAATCGTCTCCTCCGTCAGCCCGGTGGCATGCTCGACGCAGTCGATCCCGGCCTCCACCAGCGGCGCGAGCGTCTCCTCCGCGAAGCAGTGCGCGGTGACGCGCGCGCCCAGCCGGTGCGCCTCGGCGATCGCGGCCTCGACCGCCCCGCGCGGCCAGCAGGCGCCCAGGTCGCCGGTCTCGCGGTCGATCCAGTCGCCGACGAGCTTGACCCAGCCGTCCCCGCGCCGCGCCTCGTGCCGCACGTAGGCCACGAGGTCCTCCGGCTCGATCTCGTGGGCGTAGTTGCGGATGTAGCGGCGGGTGCGGGCGATGTGGCGGCCGGCGCGGATGATGCGCGGCAGGTCCTCGCGGTCGTCGATCCAGCGGGTGTCGGAGGGCGAGCCGGCGTCGCGCAGCAGCAGTGCCCCGGCGTGCCGTTCGGTCAACGCCTGCTTCTCGGTGGTCGATTCGTCGACCGCGCCGTGTGCGTCGAGCCCCACGTGACAGTGTGCGTCCACGAGTCCGGGCAGCACCCAGCCGTCGATCGTGGTGACGTCCGTCGCCGATACCGGCCGGTCGAAGGTGATCCGTCCGCCGACCACCCACATCTCGTCGCGCACCCCGCTCAGGGGGTCCGGGCCGACCAGTATCCGTCCCTTGATGTGCAGCACTGCACTCGCGTCCATGCATGCACTGTACGAGGCCCGCGTCACTTGCAGGCGATCACCATCGACTCGGCCCCGGCCAGCGGCTCGACGCGGCTGTCGCGGAACCCCGCCTCCGCCAGCCAGCCCCGGCAGTCCGCCCCGGTGTAGTCGAAGCCGCCGCGGGTCTCGATCAGCATGTTGAGGCTCATCAGCAGTCCGGCGAGGTTCTCCCGGCGGTCGTCGTCGATGAGCATCTCGTAGACGATCACCTGGCCGCCCTCCGGCAGCGCCTCGTGGGCCTTGCGCAGCAGCATCCGCTTCGTGGGCAGGTCCCAGTCGTGCAGGATGTGCCCGAAGACCAGCACGTCGGCCCGGGGCAGCGGGTCGGTGAAGAAGTCGCCGTCCACGAAGGCGAGTCGCCCGGTGAGGCCGGATGCCTTCACCTGTTCCTCGAAGGCGTCCCGGCAGGCGGGCAGGTCGAAGCCGGTGCCCCGCAGGTGCGGGTGACGCTGCAGGAGCTGCCGGAGCACGCCGCCCTCCGCGCAGCCGATGTCGGCGACGGTGCGGTGGCCGGACCAGTCGACGGTCTCGGCGAGGGCGTGGGCTGAGCGCAGGGACAAGCTGGTCATCGCCCGCTGGAAGAGGGCCAGGCGTCCGGGGTCGCCGTAGAGGGCGGCGAAGAAGTCGCCGCCGTGCTTGATCTCGTTCTGCGGCTCCCCGGTGCGCAGGCCGTCGCCGAGGGTGCCCCAGTAGCCGTAGAGCCTGGCGTCGAGCAGCTCGACGAATCCGCCGAGGTAGCCGTCCTCGCCGCGGACCAGGTGGCGGGCGGTGGCCGGGGTGTTGGCGTAGCCGTCGTCGTGGCGCTCCAGCAGGCCGAGGGCCACGAGGGCGTCGAAGAAGTCCCGGGCGGAGCGCGGGTGCAGCCCCAGCCGGGTGCGCAGTTCCTCGCCGGACAGGGGGCGCTCGGCAAGGGCGGTGAAGAGCCCGAAGCGGACGGCGCTGAACAGGACCTGCGAGGCCTGGAAGCCCAGACTGATATCGAGGATGCGGTCGAGCTCCGGGGCGAGGCCGGCTTCGGGGTGCGGTGTCATGGCAGTCCAGTCCTCGGGCGCGTAAGTTTCGTTGAACGGTGGACGGTTCAGTCCTACCCGACTTCGCCCGTGCCGATGCGGCAGGTGGGAGCGCCGGCGCCGAACGGTTGCGCGCCGGAGGGCGGATTCGGTGCTCCGCCCTGAGGACGGGGCACGGCACGGCCGTCTCCGCCTTGCGGCCGAGAGGCTCCGCCGTTCAGGCCGACGCGCCAGAACCTTGGCCAGAGCAATTCTGTACGTATGAACTCGATTCAGGACGACCACGGCACCAAATGACGTACCGAGCACGGCGGTTCTACGCTGTGATCATGAACCCACTGACCGGCAGGCGGGCCCGGCTGCGCTGGGCCCATCTGCTGCTCGGCGGCGCGCTGCTGATGCCGTACTACCTGCTGGCCAATGTCCTGGTGTCGTTCTTCGTCACCGGGCGGGGGCTCTTCACCTCGACCGGCACCACGTTCCTGGCCTTCGCCGTGGCGCTGCCCCTGGCGGCCGTGTCGACGGTGGTCTTCACCCAGCTCCGCCCGCTGGAGTGCGCGGCGGCGCGCACCCTGCTGCGGGTGCCGGAGGAGGGGCTGGCCACCGGCGCGGCCGGGTCCTGGGGATCCCGCGGGCGCATGGCCGCCTACTACGGGCTGCACCTCGCGGCCGGGGGCGTCGTCAGCGGCATGTCGCTGGCCACCCCGCCGTTCGCCCTGTACCTCGTCACCATGCCGCTCACCGGCGTGCACGCACCCTGGACCTGGCTCGGCCCGCTCGGGCACACGCCGTGGGCCTGGCCGGCACCCCTGGCCGGAGCGGCGCTGCTCCTGCTGGTCCTCGTCACCTCCTGGGCCGCGGGCGCCCTGCTGACGCGCTGCGCGCCCGCGCTGCTGGGCCCGTCGGCGGCCGAGCGGATCGCGGCGGCCGAGGAGCGCGCCCTGCGCCTCGCCCTGCGCAACCGGCTCGCCCGCGAACTGCACGACTCGGTCGGTCACGCGCTGAGCGCGGTGACCCTCCAGGCGGGCGCCGCCCGCAGGCTCTTCGACGCCGACCCCGCGTTCGCCCGGCAGGCGCTCGTCGCGATCGAGGAGACGGCACGGGATGCGGTCGGCGAACTGGACGCCGTCCTGGGCCTGTTGCGCGAGGACGGCCCCACGCCCACGGCACCTGCGCCCACCCTCGCCGGCCTCGGCGCACTCGTGGAACGCACCCGCGCGGCGGGCGGCACGGTCACGCTCACCGCACCGGATCCACCGTCCCTGGAAGCGGTGCCGGCGACGGTCTCGCGCGAGGCGTACCGCATGGTGCAGGAGGGACTGACGAATGCGCTGCGGCACGCGGGGCGCGTGCCGGTGAAGCTGCACCTCGGGCTGGAGGGTGGGGTGTTGCGGGTCGCCATGGAGAACCCGATGCCGCAGCCGGCGTCCCGCCGCGCGGGCGGGGGCCGGGGGCTGGCGGGCGTCGCCGAACGGGCCCGCCTGCTCCGGGGCAGCGCGGAGTGGGGCGAACGGGACGGCGTGTGGCGGCTGTCGGCGCAGTTGCCGCTGGGATGAGGAGTGAAGTCCGGTGCACCGCACCCCCTACCCTGACCCCATGACCACCCCCATACGGATCGTCATCGCCGACGACGAACGCCTGGTCCGCACCGCCCTCCGCGCCGTGCTCGGCGCGGAACCCGGGATGGAGGTCGTCGGAGAGGCCGCCACGGGGGCCGAGGCCGTGTCGCTGGTGGGCGAAGTGCGGCCCGACCTCGTCCTCATGGACGTCCGTATGCCCGAGGTCGACGGGCTCCGCGCCACCGAGCGCATCCTGGCCGGCATGGACGAGCCGCCCCGCATCGTCGTCCTCACCACCTTCGAGAACGACAGCTACGTCTACGACGCGCTCCGCGTCGGCGCCTCCGGCTTCCTCCTCAAGCGCTCGGGTGCCGACGAACTCGTCCAGGCCGTGCGGATGGTGGCGCGCAGCGACTCGCTGCTCTTCCCCGCGGCCGTCCGCGCCCTGCCGCGGCCCATGTGGACGGCCGGGCCGGGCGCGCGGCGGAGGAGCGGCTGCGCGAGCAGTTGTCCGAGCGCGAGGCCGAGGTGCTGCGGCTGATGGCGGCCGGTCTGTCGAACGCCGAGATCGCCGAGCGGCTGACCGTCGGCGCGGCGACGGTCAAGTCGCATGTGGCGTCGGTTCTCGCCAAGTTGGGGGTGCGGGACCGCACCCAGGCCGTCATCGCCGCCTACGAGTGCGGTTTCGTCAGCCCGCGCTGACGGCGGCTTCCGGCGCGTTCGTCCCATTGAGTTCGAATACTCTCCGGCCGCCTTCGGATTTGAGGTCATGGAACCGTAAAGCGCCACGGCTCGTTAGCGGTGTATGACCGCTATGACACCCGGCTCGAACATCCCGCTCTCCGTCCCGCGCGTGACGGTGGACGTCACCGCCCCGGTACGGCTGGACGTTTCGGGCCTGCTGCTCACCGCCGACGGCAAGGTGCGCTCGGACGCCGACTTCGTCTTCTACAACCAGCCCGCAGGACCGGGCGTCACCCACCGCGCCGCGGCCGCCGGCACGCCCGACGCCATCACCGTCGAGACCGCGGCCGTCCCGGCGGACATCGACAAGGTCGTCGTCACCGCGAGCCTCGACGCACCGGGCGCCGCCTTCGCCGGCACCGAGCCGACCGCGACGGTGCGCAGCGCGGACGACGGTTCCGTGCTGGCCGTGTTCACGCCGCCGCAGCTGGGCGCGGAGACGGCGCTGATCGTCGTGGAGGTCTACCGGCGCAACGGCGCCTGGAAGGTCCGGGCGGTGGGCCAGGGGTATGCGGACGGGCTGGCGGGCATCGCCACGGACTTCGGGGTGAGCGTGGAGGAGCCGACGCAGCCGACGCAGCCTGCGGCGCCGGCACCCGTGGCCCCGCCCGCGACCGTCATGGCCCCGCCGCCGGTGCCGCCCGTTCCGGCGATGCCGCCGGTGGCGCCGGCGGCGCCGCCCGCGTCCGGCAAGGTCAGCCTGGACAAGGGCCGGGTGAGCCTGCAGAAGAACCAGACGGTGTCCCTCGTCAAGGGCGGGCAGCCACTGCAGCATTCGGTGGTCATGGGCCTCGGCTGGGAGCCCGCCTTCCACCGCCGGGCGATCGACCTGGACGCCTCGGTCATCGCCTACGGCCCCGACCGCAACATGATCGACGCCTGCTACTTCGGCCGTCTGATGATCCTGAACGGCGCCGTCCAGCACTCCGGCGACAACCTCACCGGCGAGGGCTCCGGCGACGACGAGAGCATCACCGTCCACCTGGGCGGACTGCCGCCGGAGGTCACCGGCCTCGTCTTCACCGTGAGTTCGTACAACGGCCAGAAGTTCACCGACGTCGCAAAGGCCTACTGCCGCCTGCTCGACGCGCAGACCGGCGAGGAGCTGGTCCGCTTCGACCTGACCGGGTCGGAGCCGAAGACCGGTGTCCTGATGTGCAAGTTCGTCCGGCAGTACTCGGGCGAGTGGGAGATGACTGCCGTCGGCGAGTATGTGAAGGCCAAGACTGTGCGGGACATGGTGAAACCGGCGGCCATGGCGCTGTAGCGCTTTGCGGTGCTTCGGGTGCGGGCCGGCTGTGGTTGATCGCGCAGGTCCCCGCGCCCCTTTCGGGGCGCGGGGACCTCGACATCAGTGCCGCGAACGGGCCTTGAAAGCCGCCTTGCGGGCCTCCTTTGCCGCCTTCTTGTCCGGGTGCAGGCGGCCCATCGCCTCCAGGACGTCCGCCGTCGCCGGGTGTTCCACCCGCCACGCCGCGTCGAAGAAGCCGCTGTGCCCGCCGACCAGGCCCTCCACGAGAGCGCGCAGCTCCTCGGAGTCGCCTTCGGCGGCCAGCTGGGCCGCGATCGTGTCGATCGTCAGCCAGAAGACCATCTCCTCGCCCGGCTCGGGCACGTTCGTCGCCCCGTGCTCGGCCAGCCAGACGCGGGCCAGGCCGCCCAGCTGCGGGTCGTCGAGGACCTCGCGCAGTGCGGGCTCCGCCTCGGTGCCCAGCAGGGCGAGGGTCTGCTGGCAGGCCAGCCGGCGGGACGGTGCGTCCTCGTCCTCGCCGTGGGCGGCGGCGAGCAGTTCACGGGCCGCGCCGAGCGGTTCCCGGCGGGCGAGCCAGAGTTCGGCCTCCGTGCGGGTGGCGTGCGCGGGGTGGCCGGGAAGGGCGGCGAGCAGCGCGGCCGCGTCCTCCTCCGCGAGGTCGCCGACGGCCGGGGCGTCGACGCCCGCGTCCAGCATCCGGGCCCGCACCCCGAAGAGGCCGAGCGGGGTGAGGGCGACCATGCCGTAGCGCGTGACGTCCTCCTCCTCGGGCAGCTCGGAGGCGATGCCGTCGACGGACTCGCGGATGTGGCCCTCGCCGTCGACCTCCTCGATCAGCGCCTCGTCGACGGGCGTGTATGCGACGAGCCCGGTCGGCGCGAGCATCCGGAACTGGTCGTCGAGCCGCATCATCGCGTCGGAGACCTCTTCGAGGACGTCGTCCGTGGGCTCGTCCATGTCGTCCGGGACGATCATCGAGGCGGCGAGCGCCGGCAGCGGCACGGGCCGGTCGGCCGCGCCCTCGCCGAGCGCGGTCAGCAGGTAGAGGTTGCCGAGGACCCCGTCGAGGAAGTCGGCCTCCTCCTCGGGGTTCCAGTCGAGCGCGTCCAGGTCGAGCTCGCCGTCCTCGGAGAGCTGGTCCACGATGTCGGCCAGGTCGGGCGCGGCGGCGTCGGCCAGGACGGTCTCCAGACCGCCGAGCCACAGGTCGAGGACGTCCTGCGGGCTGCCGGAGGTGACCGTGTCGAGCTCCTCGCCCGCGACGGCGGTGCCGGAGGGCTCGTCGGAGCCGGCCTCCTCGGCGTCCTCGTTCTCGGTGAACTCCACCAGGCCCGTGTCCAGCGCCAGCTGCCAGGCCTCGGCGGCGTACGCGGGCCCGTCCTCCTCGTCCGCCATCCCCAGCAGCCCGGCGGCGTCGGCGAGTTGGCCGGACAGCAGCTCCCCGCCCGCACCGACCGGCGTGCCCTCCCCCGCCCAGCGTGCGAGCTGCACGGCGCGGGAGAACAGCGGCGCGGACAGCGCGTCCCGCGCGAGCTCCGCGTCGGAGGGGAGCCGCACCGGCGGCATGGTCGGGCGGTCTCCGGACATCAGGGGGCTGTCTCCTCGCTCGTGCGGAACAGCGTCACGGGCCGTCGTGGACCGGACGCACGGTGCCCCAGCCTAGACGGGTTTCGCCCTGCTCCGCCCGCTGTAGCGTCGCTAAGCAATCGGTGGAGAACATTTCAATGGACCTGCACGGCCGGGGTACCCAGAATCGAGGCACCGCCCCCCGTTTCCTTCCGCGTCAGGAGTGTGCCGCGATGACCGCACCCACCGCCCTTCCCTTCGGCCGCACCGTCTGTGCCATGGTCACCCCCTTCACCGCGGACGGAGCCCTCGACCTCGACGGGGCACAGCGTCTCGCCGACCACCTCGTCGGGCAGGGCGGCTGCGACGGGCTCGTCCTGAGCGGCACCACCGGCGAGTCCCCGACCACCACCGACGCGGAGAAGAGCGCACTGATCCGCGCCGTGGCCGAGGCCGTCGGCGACCGGGCGCGCATCACGGCCGGGGTCGGCTCGCCCGACACCCGGCACACGGTGGAGCTCGCGCGGGCGGCCGAAGCGGCGGGCGCGCACGGGGTGCTGGTGGTGACGCCGTACTACAGCCGCCCGCCGCAGGAGGACGTCGCGGAGCACTTCCTGACGGTGGCCGACGCGGTCGGCGTGCCGGTGATGCTCTACGACATCCCGGGACGCACGGGCACCCGCATCGAGCCCGCGACGATGCTGCGGCTGGCGGAGCACCCGCGGATCGCGGGCGTGAAGGACTGCGCGTACGACCTGCTGGGCAGCTCGAAGGTGATCGCGCAGACCGGACTCGCGTACTACTCGGGCTGCGAGGAACTGAACCTCCCGCTGCGGTCGGTGGGCGGCTCCGGCTATGTGAGCACGGTCGCCAACGTGGCGGGCCCGCTGCTGGCGGCGGCGCTCGACGCGTACGACCGCGGGGCGCACGAGGAGGCGCTGCGCTGCCACCAGCGGGGGCTCCCGCTGGTGGAGGCGATGATGGCGGCGGGCCTGCCGGGCACGGTGACGGCGAAGGCCCTCCTGGCCACGCTGGGCCTGCCGGCGGGCCCGGTGCGGGCGCCGCTGCGGGAGGCGGGGCGGGAGCGGGGGGAGGCGCTGGTGAGGGCGTACGAGGCCGCCGCCTCCGGCCCGGAGTCTCAGTCCCCCCAGCCCTCGGCCCGCGCCAACCGCCCCTGAAACCAGTCCAGTCGCGCCTGCAGCATGGCGGCCTCCGCCATCAGCTCGGTGGCAGTGGCGGGCGCCGCGTCCCGGCCTCCCGGTTCGGTGACCACCGTCACCGAGCCGGCCCGTGCCGCGAACTCCGCGAACGTCACGCTCGTCCGCCCGAGCCCGGCCCCGCACCCGCCGCAGTCGGCGGCCACCGTCCACCAGCCGGGCCGCCCCCACCCCGCGTCGGAGAGGCGCGCGGCGGTCCGGCCGCAGCCGCAGGGGCCCACACGCACGGTGCGCACGCGCTGGCGCGCGTAGCGCATCCCGCGCTCGTAGCGGATGTAGGCGCCCAGCACGGTGACTTCGAGCAGCACGGCCCGGCGGTGCGCCCCGGTGCACGTCAGGCCGAGCGCCTCGGCCTGCGAGTGCAGACAGTGGAAGCCGCAGTCGCAGAAGCGCGCCGGGCTGCGGTGCCGCCGCCCGTAGGCACAACTGGCGTCGTCCAGCACGCCGTACGGGGAGCCGCCGCCGAGGGAGACCCCCGTGAAGCCGGCCCGGGTGCCGTCGTGCGAGAGCACCGGGTAGGCGATCTTGAAGCCGGTGGGCGGCGCGGCGGGATGTTCTTTCGGGAGCCGCAGCCTCATCGCCCGGCGAGCACCGCGGGAACCGGGACCTCGGCCGCCTCGGGCTCCGCCGGGGCCTCTTCCACGGCCGGGGCCGTGACCGCATCCTCCTTCGCGGTCTCCTCCGCGAACCCGACGGCGAGTGCCTTGCCGAGCCTCATGACGCCTCCCGTTTGTCCGGTTACGGCACCCGCTTCCGGTGGATGCCGGACCCGTCCATGGTGGCGCAGTACGCCCGGTAAACGCCAGAGTGGCCGTACAGCGGAAACACCGCCGTACGGCCACTCGCCGGGTCGCTCAGTTGTGGCTGTGCAGAACCTCGTTGAGGCCGCCCCAGGTGGACTTGTAGGGGCGCGCCTCGACGGCGCCGCTGGTGGAGTTGCGGCGGAAGAGGATGTTGTCGGCGCCGGAGAGCTCCAGCGCCTTGACGACCTCGCCGTCGGGCATGGTCACGCGGGTGCCGGCGGTGACGTAGAGGCCCGCCTCGACGACGCACTCGTCGCCGAGGACGATGCCGATGCCGGACTCGGCGCCGAGCAGGCAGCGCTCGCCGATGGAGATGATCTGCTTGCCGCCGCCGGAGAGGGTGCCCATGGTGGAGGCGCCACCGCCGATGTCGGAGCCGTCGCCGACGACGACGCCCGCGCTGATGCGGCCCTCGACCATGGAGGTGCCCAGGGTGCCGGCGTTGAAGTTGACGAAGCCCTCGTGCATGACGGTGGTGCCCGGGGCGAGGTGGGCGCCGAGGCGGACGCGGTCGGCGTCGGCGATGCGGACGCCGGACGGGGCCACGTAGTCCGTCATGCGCGGGAACTTGTCGATGCTGGTGACCTGCAGGTGCTGCCCCGCGGCGCGGGCCTTCAGGCGGACGGCCTCGACCTGGTCGACGGCGACGGGGCCGAGCGAGGTCCAGGCGACGTTGGCGAGCAGGCCGAAGAGGCCGTCGAGGCTCTGGCCGTGCGGCTTGACCAGGCGGTGCGAGAGCAGGTGCAGCCGCAGGTAGGCGTCGTGCGCGTCCAGGGGCTTGTCGTCGAGCGAGGCGATGACCGTCCTGACGGCCACGACCTTG
Source organism: Streptomyces sp. AM25 (assembly GCF_058146165.1). Classification (NCBI taxonomy): domain Bacteria; kingdom Bacillati; phylum Actinomycetota; class Actinomycetes; order Kitasatosporales; family Streptomycetaceae; genus Streptomyces; species Streptomyces sp. AM25. The sequence goes on from NZ_JBKIWN010000141.1 coordinate 70,968, forward strand.
ACACCGCGGCGCGGGTCCGGACCGACGGCGGCGAGGGCCTCCTCGCCCAGCAGCTCCGCGGCGAGGTCGGCGGTCAGCACGGCGGTGCCGGCCGGGCCGGGGGCGTCGAGCAGCTCGGGGGCCGGGAACCAGGTGTCGAGGACGGTCCCGTCGTCGGTGATCGTGGCGAGGCCGGCGGCGGCGGCGCCGGTGGTGCGGGAAGCAACAGCATCGGTCATGTCCGAAAACCTAACCGGACGGGGCGGCTCAAGGCGAACCGGCCACACACACCGGGCATGTCATGATCATGGCTTTCCGTTGACGGAAGGTTGACCAATTCACCGGACAACGCTGGCAGATCCCGAATGTATGGTCGGCCGCATGGCACCCGCGCTCCCCGTCCTCCCCTACCGGAAGCCCACCCGCGGCCGGGACTACTGGATCCTGGACGGCATCCTGCCCGACCCGGACGCCGTGCGGGCCCGCTGCCTGGCCAAGGGCGACTGGGTCGAGGGCTACCCGCACAAGCCCGAGAGCTGGCCCGGCCTGCGGACCATGCCGGGACTGGAGCCGGACGAACTGGCCCACGTCGAACGGCAGGTGAGGAAGGCGACCGGGGCGCGGAAGCTGTGGGTGGAGAGCACGCCCGGCGGCGGCACCCTCAACCACAACTGCATCCAGGTCGTCGGCGAGGGCGAGTCCGAGCTGCGTCCCCACACCGACTCGCGGGCGCTGTGCCGCTACGCCGCCGTGCTCTACCTCAACCCGCACGTGCCCAAGGACTGCGGCACCAGCTTCTACCGCCAGAGCCTCCCCGGCGGCCGGCTCGGCGGCAACATGGTCACGGCGCCCCACAACAACCTGGTCGACGCCCTGGGCACCCGCTTCGTCCCGCCGGACTCCTTCACCGAGGACGTACGCGTACCGCACCGCTACAACCGGCTGCTCCTCTACACCGCCAACATGATGCACAGCGCGACGGGTTACTGGGGCAGCACGCTGGAGGAGAAGCGGATGACGGCGGTCTTTTTCTGGATGGCGTGAACCTCGCGCTTCGGTGAGGACGGACGGATGCGCATGACGCCGCCGCCGTCGCCCGCAGCACTGCCCGCCCCGAGGCCTGGGGCCCCACACCGGCAGCAGCCCGCCCCCTGACGGACAGGGGACGGGCTGCGTACGAAGCCGATCGTTCTCAGACGTTGAACCCGAGCGCCCGCAGCTGCTCGCGGCCGTCGTCGGTGATCTTGTCGGGGCCCCACGGCGGCATCCACACCCAGTTGATGCGGAGCTCGTTGACGATGCCCTCGGTGGCCGACTTCGCCTGGTCCTCGATGACATCGGTCAGCGGGCAGGCCGCGGACGTCAGGGTCATGTCGAGGGTGGCGATGTTGGCGTCGTCGATGTGGACGCCGTAGATCAGGCCGAGGTTGACGACGTCGATGCCCAACTCGGGGTCGACCACGTCGTAGAGGGCCTCGCGGACCTCCTCCTCGGTGGCCGGCTTGGTCGTCGCCGGGACGGACTCCGCCGCGGCGTCGGTCACGTTCTCGCTCATGCGGTCTTCCCTTCGGACAGCGCCTTCGCCGTCGCGTCCTTCCACGCCATCCAGCTCAGCAGAGCACACTTCACCCGCGCGGGGTACTTGGAGACGCCCGCGAACGCGACCGCATCCTCCAGGACCTCCTCCATCGCGTCGTCCGGCTCGATGCGGCCCTTGGACTGCATCAGCTCCAGGAAGGTCTCCTGGATCCGCCGGGCCTCGGCGAGCTCCTTGCCCACGAGCAGCTCGTTGAGCACGGAGGCGCTGGCCTGGCTGATGGAGCAGCCCTGGCCCTCGTACGAGACGTCCTCGATCTTCTCGCCCGCCAGCCGGACCCGCAGCGTGATCTCGTCGCCGCAGGTCGGGTTGACGTGGTGCACCTCGGCGTCGCCATCCCGCAAGCCCCGGCCGTGCGGGTTCTTGTAGTGGTCCAGGATGACGTCCTGGTACATCGAATCAAGCTTCACAGTGAGCGCCTATTCGTCAGCCGAAGAAGTTCCGGACGTGCTCCAGGCCCTCGACCAGCGCGTCGACCTCGGCGGGCGTGGAGTACAGGTAGAAAGACGCCCGCGTGGTGGCAGGAATTCCGTAGCGCAGGCAGACCGGGCGGGCGCAGTGGTGGCCGACCCGGACCGCGATGCCCTGCTCGTCGAGGACCTGGCCCACGTCGTGGGGGTGGATGTCCCCGAGCGTGAAGGAGATCGCGGCTCCGCGGTCCTCGGCCGTGACAGGGCCGATGATCCGCAGGTCGGGGACCTCCTGCAGGCGCTGGATGGCGTACTCGGTGATCGCGTGCTCATGGCGCGCGATGCGCTCCATGCCGATCGAGGTGAGGTAGTCCACCGCGGCGCCGAGGCCGACGGCCTGGGCGATCGGGGGCGTACCCGCCTCGAACTTGTGCGGCGCGGGGGCGTAGGTGGAGGAGTGCATCGAGACGGTCTCGATCATCTCGCCGCCGCCGAGGAACGGCGGGAGGTCCTCCAGCAGCTCCTGGCGGCCCCACAGCACGCCGATGCCGTCCGGGCCGCACATCTTGTGGCCGGTGAAGGCCACGAAGTCGGCCTGGAGCGCCTGGACGTCCAGCGGCATGTGCGGAGCGGCCTGCGAGGCGTCGATCACGACGAGCGCGCCGACCTGCTGGGCGCGGCGCACGATCGCCTCGACCGGGTTGAGGGTGCCCAGGATGTTGGAGACCAGCACGAAGGAGACGACCTTGGTCTTCTCCGTGATGATCTCGTCGATGTTGGACAGGTCGAGGCGGCCGTCGTCGGTCAGACCGAACCACTTCAGCTTCGCGCCCGTGCGCTGCGAGAGCAGCTGCCAGGGAACGATGTTGGAGTGGTGCTCCATCTCGGTGATGACGATCTCGGTGTCGTGGTCGACCCGGTAGGGCTCGTCGGCCCAGCCGAGCATGTTGGCCACGAGGTTGAGGGACTCCGAGGCGTTCTTGGTGAAGATCACCTCGTCGCGGCTGGGCGCGTTGATGAAGGTGGCGACCTTGTCGCGCGCGCCCTCGTACAGCGCCGTGGCCTCCTCGGCCAGGACGTGCACGCCGCGGTGGACGTTGGCGTTGTGCTGCTCGTAGTGCTCGTTGAGCACGTCGAGCACCTGGCGCGGCTTCTGGGAGGTGGCCGCGTTGTCCAGGTAGACGAGCTTCTTCCCGCCGTGGACCGTGCGGTCCAGGATGGGGAAGTCCTTGCGGATCGCGTCGGTGTCGAGCAGGCCCGGCAGCAGTATGGTCACGCCGTTACGCCACCCTTCACGTAGGCCTCGTAGCCCTCGTTCTCCAGCTTGTCGGCGAGCTCGGCGCCGCCGGACTCGACGATCTTGCCGCCCGCGAAGACGTGCACGAAGTCGGGCTTGATGTAGCGCAGGATGCGCGTGTAGTGGGTGATCAGCAGGGTGCCGACGTCGCCCGTCTCGCGGACGCGGTTGACGCCCTCGGAGACGACGCGCAGGGCGTCGACGTCCAGGCCGGAGTCGGTCTCGTCGAGGATCGCGATCTTCGGCTTGAGGAGCTCCAGCTGCAGGATCTCGTGGCGCTTCTTCTCACCGCCGGAGAAGCCCTCGTTGACGTTGCGCTCGGCGAAGGACGGGTCCATCTGGAGCTGCTCCATGGCGGACTTGACCTCCTTCACCCAGGTGCGCAGCTTGGGGGCCTCGCCGCGCACGGCGGTGGCCGAGGTGCGCAGGAAGTTGGAGACCGAGACGCCGGGGACCTCGACCGGGTACTGCATGGCGAGGAAGACGCCGGCGCGGGCGCGCTCGTCGACGGACATCTCCAGGACGTCCTCGCCGTCGAGGGTGACGGTGCCGCCCGTGATCGTGTACTTGGGGTGACCGGCCAGCGAGTAGGCCAGGGTGGACTTGCCGGAGCCGTTGGGGCCCATGATGGCGTGGGTCTCGCCCTGCTTCACGGTCAGGTCGACGCCACGCAGGATCTCCCGGGGGCCGTTTTCGGCGTCGACGGAGACGTGCAGGTCGTGAATCTCAAGCGTTGCCATGGGGAACTCAGGACTCCTGGGTGACGGAGACGAGCACGTCGTCCCCTTGGATCTTGACGGGGTATACGGGGATGGGCTGCGTCGCGGGGAGGCAATCGGGCTTGCCGGTGCGCAGGTCGAAGCTGGAGCCGTGCAGCCAGCACTCGATGTGGCAGTTCTCCACCTCGCCCTCGGAGAGGGAGACGTTCGCGTGCGAGCAGATGTCGTTGACCGCGAACACCTCGCCCTCGGTACGGACGACGGCGACCGGGGTGCCGTCGAGCTCGACACGCTTGGGGGTGTCCTCCTCGAGCTCGCTCAGGCCGCAGGCGCGGACGAAGTCACTCATGCGACCGCCGCCTCCAGCTCCGCCTCGATCTTGGCGATGAGGCGCGCCTCCAGGTCGGGGATGCCGATCTGCTGGACGAGCTCGGCGAAGAAGCCGCGGACCACCAGGCGACGGGCCTCCTCGGCGGGGATGCCGCGGGCCATCAGGTAGAACAGCTGCTCGTCGTCGAAGCGGCCGGTGGCCGAGGCGTGGCCGGCGCCGACGATCTCGCCGGTCTCGATCTCCAGGTTGGGCACGGAGTCGACTCGCGCGCCGTCGGTGAGGACCAGGTTCCGGTTGAGCTCGTAGGTGTCGGTGCCCTCGGCCTCGGCGCGGATCAGCACGTCGCCGATCCAGACCGCGTGGGCGTCCTTGCCCTGCAGCGCGCCCTTGTAGGCGACGTTGCTGCGGCAGTGCGGGGTGTCGTGGTCGACGAAGAGGCGGTGCTCCTGGTGCTGGCCCTGGTCGGTGAAGTACAGGCCGTAGAGCTCGGCCTCGCCGCCCGGGGCGCCGTAGACGACGCGGGGGTGCAGCCGGACCAGGTCGCCGCCGAAGGTGACGATCACGGACTTGAAGGAGGCGTCGCGGCCGACGAGCGCGGTGTGCTGGCCGGCGTGCACCGCGGTGCCGTCCCAGTCCTGGACGGAGACGACGGTGAGCTTGGCGCCGTCGCCGACGAGGAACTCGACGTTGGCGGCGAGGGTGGTGTCACCGGTGTGGTCGATGACGACGACGGCCTCCGCGAACGCGCCGACCTCGACGACCTGGTGGCCGAAGGCGACCCCGCCCACGCCGTGCACGGAGATGCGGACGGGCTCGGTGAGCACCGTCTCCTTCGGGATGGAGACGACCGAGGCCTTCTCGAAGGAGCTGTAGGCCTGGGCGGCGACCCGGTCGACCGGCTTGCCGGCCCTGCCCAGGCGGGCGTCGTCCCGGCCGACGGTCTCGACGGTGACGCCCTCGGGGGCCTCCACCTCGACCTTGACGCCGCCGTCGGCCACGGCAGTGCCGTCGTGCAGACCGCGCAGGCGCTCCAGCGGGGTGAACCGCCACTCCTCCTCGCGGCCGTGCGGCACGGGGAAGTCCGCGACGTCGTACGAGGCGGGGGCGCTGACCCGGGCGTCGATGGGCTGGCGGGGGCCGCCCACCTGGATGGCGCCGTCGGTCGTGCTGCCGGCGGGAGTGTTGTCAGCCATGGCTGTCGTCGTGCTCTCTTCCTGTCACAAAGGGTTCGCTGCGGTCCGGGAGGTGGGGGCACCCCCAGCGTTAGCTGGGGGAGGGGCTAGCCGACGGAGCCTTCCATCTGCAGCTCGATCAGCCGGTTGAGCTCCAGCGCGTACTCCATGGGCAGCTCGCGGGCGATCGGCTCGACGAAGCCGCGCACGATCATCGCCATGGCCTCGTCCTCGGACAGACCGCGGCTCATCAGGTAGAAGAGCTGGTCCTCGCTGACCTTGGAGACGGTCGCCTCGTGGCCCATGGAGACGTCGTCCTCGCGGACGTCGACGTAGGGGTAGGTGTCCGAGCGGGAGATGGTGTCCACCAGCAGGGCGTCGCACAGGACGTTGGACTTGGCGCCCTTGGCGCCCTCGCCGATCTCGATCAGACCGCGGTAGGAGGTCCGGCCGCCGCCTCGCGCCACCGACTTGGAGACGATGTTGGAGGAGGTGTTGGGCGCCATGTGGACCATCTTGGCGCCGGCGTCCTGGTGCTGGCCCTCGCCGGAGAAGGCGATGGACAGGGTCTCGCCCTTGGCGTGCTCGCCCATCAGGTAGACCGCGGGGTACTTCATCGTCACCTTGGAGCCGATGTTGCCGTCGACCCACTCCATGGTCGCGCCCTCGTAGGCCACGGCCCGCTTGGTGACCAGGTTGTAGACGTTGTTCGACCAGTTCTGGATGGTCGTGTAGCGGCAGCGGCCGCCCTTCTTCACGATGATCTCCACGACCGCGGAGTGCAGCGAGTCGGAGGAGTAGATCGGGGCGGTGCAGCCCTCGACGTAGTGCACGTAGGCGTTCTCGTCGACGATGATCAGGGTCCGCTCGAACTGGCCCATGTTCTCCGTGTTGATACGGAAGTAGGCCTGCAGCGGAATGTCGACGTGGACGCCCGGCGGGACGTAGATGAAGGAGCCGCCGGACCACACGGCGGTGTTCAGCGAGGCGAACTTGTTGTCACCGGCCGGGATCACCGTGCCGAAGTACTCCTGGAAGAGCTCCGGGTGCTCCTTCAGGGCGGTGTCGGTGTCCAGGAAGATGACGCCCTGCTCCTCCAGGTCCTCGCGGATCTGGTGGTAGACGACCTCGGACTCGTACTGCGCGGCGACACCGGCGACCAGGCGCTGCTTCTCCGCCTCGGGGATGCCCAGCTTGTCGTAGGTGTTCTTGATGTCCTCCGGCAGGTCCTCCCAGGTGGCGGCCTGCTTCTCGGTGGAGCGCACGAAGTACTTGATGTTGTCGAAGTCGATGCCGGTCAGGTCGGAGCCCCAGGTCGGCATGGGCTTCTTGCCGAACAGCTTCAGGCCCTTGAGACGCAGCTTGAGCATCCACTCGGGCTCGGACTTCTTCGCCGAGATGTCGCGGACGACCTCCTCGGAAAGGCCGCGCTTCGCCGCGGCACCGGCCTCGTCGGAGTCGGCCCAGCCGTATTCGTACGTGCCCAGACCCTCGAGTTCGGGGTGGGCAGTCTCCGTGGGGAGAGTCATGCGGGGTTCCTCCCGGCCGTGCTGGTGGATGCTTCGGTGGTCTTGGGGGTGCTGCTCTTGGGGATGAACGTCGTGCACACTCCGTCGCCGTGGGCGATGGTGGCCAGACGCTGCACGTGAGTCCCGAGCAGGCGGGAGAAGACCTCGGTCTCCGCCTCGCACAGCTGCGGGTACTGCTCGGCGACGTGGGCGACCGGGCAGTGGTGCTGGCAGAGCTGTTCGCCGACCGGTGCGCTGCGCGCCGTAGCAGCGTACCCGTCCGTGGTCAATGCCCCGGCCAGTACCTGTGCGCGGTCTTCGGGGGCGGCCGCCTGCAGGGCGGCCTGCCATTTCTCGGCCTGCGCGGCCAGCCGCGCGCGGGCGAAGGCGGCCACGGCGGCCTCGCCCTTCGCCCCGCCGCCCGCGGACTGGGCGATCCAGCGCAGGGCGTCCTGCGCGAGCTTGTCGTAGGCCTGGTCGAAGGCGTCGCGGCCGCAGTCGGTGAGGGCGAAGGCCTTGGCGGGGCGGCCTCGGCCGCGCGCTCCGTAGACCCGCTTCTCCCGGGCTTCGACGACGCCCTCGGCGACGAGGGTGTCGAGGTGGCGGCGGACCGCCGCGGAGGTGAGCTCCAGGCGCACGGCCAGCTCGGCCGCGGTGGACGGGCCGTGGTCGAGGATGGAGCGGGCGACGCGGTTGCGCGTGCCGCGCTGCTCGTCGTGGGCGCGGTGCTCCTCGCGTGCGGGTACGGCCGCACTGCGCCCGGCGGCCTGGCCTGCCGGCCTGGCCACGGGGCCCTGTGGAGCCTCGCCCGCGTATTTCACAACACCATTGTTGCGTAATTGCCCGGACGGCGACAAGCGTCGTCCGGGGGACCCGACGGTGGTCTCGATCACTAAGGGTCACCTAACCGCCACCGATGTGGATCACTGCGGAGGGGGTTCCGCACACCCCGGCGGGGCCGGCGGCGGCTCCGGGTTCGTAGACTTCCCGCCATGCGCAGCGCCAGTTCAGAGCCCGCGGTCGAGGTCCGCGGCCTCGTCAAGCGGTACGGGACGAAGACCGCGGTGGACGGGCTCGACCTGACCGTCGCGACCGGCGGCCTGACCGCCGTCCTCGGTCCCAACGGGGCCGGGAAGACCACCACCATCGAGACCTGCGAGGGCTACCGCCGCCCCGATGCCGGCACCGTCCGCGTCCTGGGTCTCGACCCCGTCGCCGACGCGGCCGCCCTGCGCCCGCGCGTGGGCGTGATGCTGCAGAGCGGCGGGATCTACGCGAGCGCCCGTGCGGAGGAGATGCTGCGGCACATGGCGTCGCTGCACGCCCACCCGCTGGACGTGGACGCCCTGGCCGACCGCCTGGGCCTCGGCTCCTGCGGCCGCACCCCCTACCGGCGGCTGTCCGGCGGACAGCAGCAGCGCCTCTCCCTCGCCATGGCCGTCGTCGGCCGGCCCGAGCTGGTCTTCCTCGACGAGCCGACCGCGGGCCTGGACCCGCAGGCCCGGCACGCCACCTGGGACCTGGTGCGCGACCTGTGCGCGGACGGCGTGACGGTCGTGCTGACCACGCACCACATGGACGAGGCCGAGGCACTGGCCCGCGACGTCGCGATCATCGACGGCGGCCGGGTCGTCGCCCAGGGCAGCCCCGAGGAGCTGTGCCGCGGCGGCGCCGAGAACACCCTGCGCTTCGACGGCCGCCCCGGCCTGGACCTCGTCGGCCTCCTCAAGGCCCTGCCCGCCGAGTCCGCCGCCGTGGAACTGACCCCCGGCAGCTACCGCGTCAGCGGCGAGGTGGGTCCCCAGCTCCTGGCCACCGTGACCACGTGGTGCGCCCAGCACGGCGTCATGCCGGACCGCATAACGGTGGAACGGCACACGCTGGAAGACGTCTTCCTTGAACTGACCGGCAAGGAGCTGCGCGCGTGACCGCCACCGGAACCTTCACCCCCGAGCCCGGCGCCGCCCCGCTCCCCCGGATGATCCGGGCGCAGGCCGCGCTGGAGACGCGGATGCTGCTGCGCAACGGCGAGCAGCTGCTGCTCACCGTCGTCATCCCCACCCTCCTGCTGGTGCTCTTCAGCAGCGTCGACGTCATCGACACGGGCAAGGGCAAGTCCGTCGACTTCCTCGCCCCCGGCATCCTGGCGCTGGCCGTGATGTCCACAGCCTTCACCGGCCAGGCCATCGCGACCGGCTTCGAGCGGCGGTACGGCGTGCTCAAGCGGCTCGGCGCGTCGCCGCTGCCGCGCTGGGCGCTGATGACGGCGAAGACCTGCTCGGTGCTGGTCACCGAGGTCCTGCAGATCGTCCTGCTGACCGCGATCGCCTTCGCGCTCGGCTGGTCGCCGCACGGCAACCCGCTGGCCGTCCTGCTGCTGCTCGTCCTCGGCACGGCCGCGTTCTCCGGGCTCGGGCTGCTGATGGCCGGCACGCTCAAGGCCGAGGCGACGCTGGCCGCGGCGAACCTGGTCTTCCTGCTGCTGCTCGTCGGCGGCGGCGTGATCGTGCCGCTGGAGAAGTTCGGCGCCGCCCAGTCCGTACTCCAGTTCCTGCCCGTCTCGGCCCTGTCGGGCGGGCTGCGGGACGTCCTGCGCGACGGCGCCGGCATGCCGTGGGCCGACCTCGGGATCCTCACGGGCTGGGCGGTCCTGGGCCTGGGCGCGGCGGGACGGTTCTTCCGCTGGGAGTGACGGCACAACCGGGGGCCTCGTGAATCCGTGCACAAGCGGGCCTCTACGATGAGCCCGTGCCGAACATGCCGAATCCCCTCCAGATCATCGCCGACCGCTGGCAGCCCTCCGCGCGCTTCGTCCGGCGGGCCGCTCTGGCCTCCGTCGTCATGGCCGTGATCATCGTCGTGACGGGCGGCGCGGTCCGGCTCACCCAGTCCGGGCTCGGCTGCCCGACCTGGCCGACGTGCACGGACCAGAGCCTCACGCCGACCCCGGCGATGGGCGTCAACGGCATGATCGAGTTCGGCAACCGCATGCTGACGTACGTGCTGTGCGCGGTCGTCGGCCTGGTGATCGTCGCGGCACGCGCGCGTGCCCCGTGGCGCCGCTCCCTCACCCGGCTCGGCTGGGCGCAGTTCTGGGTCGTCATGGGCAACGCCGTGGTCGGCGGCATCACCGTGCTGACGGGTCTGAACCCGTACATCGTCAGCGCGCACTTCCTGCTGTCGACCGCCCTGCTGACGGTGGCCGTGGTGACCTGGCAGCGCTCCTGCGAGGGCGACGACGAGCCGCGCGACCTGGTGAGCCGTCCGGTGCGGGAGCTCAGCCGGGTGCTGACCGCCGCCAGCCTGCTGCTGATCGTCGTCGGCACCGTCGTCACCGGTGCGGGCAAGCACGCGGGCGACGCCTCCGCCGGCGTGCGCCGCATCCCGCTGGACTGGCACGAAATCACCCAGCTGCACGTGGACTTCGTCTACATCGTGATCGGCCTGACGGTCGCCCTGTGGTTCACCCTGCGCGCCGTGCAGGCTCCCGAGGGCCCGCGCCGCCGCGTGGTGGAGCTGTTCGCGGTGCTGATGCTGCAGGGCCTCGTGGGCTACGTGCAGTACTTCAACGACTCGCCCGAAGTCGTCGTCGGCGTCCACATGTTCGGCTCCTGCCTGGTCTGGATCGCCGTGCTGCGCGTCGCCCTGTCGCTGCGCGAGCGCGGCGAGACGGCCGCGGTGCCGGCGCCGTCCGGGCCCGTGGCGGACACGGACGCCGGTCAGCCCGCGGCCGCGTCCAGCCGGTAGATCCGGCGCGCGGTGCCGGCCGCGACGAGCGAGACGATCCGCCCCGCCTCGGCCGGCCGGCACCAGCCGTCCGCGACCCAGTCGCCCATCAGCTTCTCCATGGCCCGCACGAACAGCCGCGCGGCCACCACGTACAGCTCCGCCAGCGCGCGGGCCCCGGTCGAGAACAGCAGCTTGCCGAACGGCGCTTCGCGCAGGGTCTCCTCGGGGCGCGCGCCCACGTCCGCGTAGACGTGCGGGAAGACGGCGGCCAGTCGGGCCGCCTGGCGGTGCCGCCAGGGGTCGGGCAGCAGCACCAGATCCGTGCCCGTCCCCGCGGTCGCCCGCAGGAAGCCGGTCAGCCGCTGCGGATCGGCGCAGTGCAGCTGGACGGGCAGGCCGGTGGCCACCGCACTCCACAGCAGATGCCGGGCCAGGACCGGGCCGGTCGGCGGCGCGCCCCTGCGCCGCGTCCGCAGCCAGTTCCCCGCCGCCTCGCGCACCTCTGCGGCGCCGGGCGGGCTCCCGTCGCAGCCGGCGGCGCCGGAGGCGAACGCGGTGGCGGTGCGGGCGGCCGTGCAGAGCGCCTCGGCCGTGCGTGCGAGGAAGGCGTCGGCGCCCTCGCAGGAGTCCGCGATCCGCGCGGCCAGCTGTTCGAGCCGGACGACCTCGTGGGCGCGGCCCTCGGCCGCGCAGGCGAGTTCGGCGGGCGAGGTGAGTTCACCCGGACGGCCGGACTCCAGCAGGAACGTACCGATCCCGGCACCGCGCAGCAGCAGCTGCCCGGCCCGGTACGCGCCCAGTTCCCGGCGCCGGGCCAGATAGTGGACGGGCGGGCAGTTGGGCTCCAGGCCCAGCAGCGGCGGGCACCAGCGGCGCACGGCGAGGCCGGCGCGGCTGTCGAAGAAGCTGGTGCCGGGCGGGGCCGGGCCCGTGGACCCGGCGGCCTCCGCCAGGTGCCGCTCGAACACCCCGATCCCCAGTTCGCCGTGGACGGCGCCACGGCTGTACTGGTCCACGAGCAGCGGTATGCCGTCCATCCGCGCCCTCCCCTCCCGTCGGTTCTAACGGGTGAGGGGCGGCGTCAGTTATTGGCGGGACCGCCGAGCTGGATGCCGGCCATCCGGGACCACTCGTACGGGCCGGTGCGGACCTTGGCGGCGAGCTCGCCGTCGAAGGTGTCCTGCAGCGTCAGCCCGGCGGTCTCGGCGGCCTGCTGCGCGGTGCTGTAGGAGCGGGCGACGAGGGTGCCCCAGGCGCCGTCGGCCCCGACGAGCGCGATCCGGGTGGTCCCCCGCCCTATGTGCGCCAGCTGCCCCTCGGCACTCCCGCCGTGGGCCTTGGCGAACGCCGTGATCTGCTTCGCGAGCCGGGACGCTTGGCGCTGTGCCTGCTTGGTGTCTGCCATGAACAGGATGCTACCGGCGAGTAGATGCGCCCCGTAAGGGGCGCGGGGCCGCTGCATATGCGGCTCCGCCGCGTGGGCGCGACCAGCCACAACCGGCCCGCAGCCGAATCGTCAGCGCAAGAACGGATCGATCGCCACGGCAGTGAACAGCAGCGACACATAGGTGATCGACCAGTGGAACAGCCGCATCTCCTTCAGCTTCGCCCCGGTGATCCCGGCCTTGGCGCGAGCCTGCAGCGCGTGCGCCTCCTTCAGCCAGAACCCGCCGCACAGCACCGCCACGGCCGTGTAGAACCAGCCCGTGTAGCCCAGCGGCTGGAGCAGCAGGGACACGCCCACCATCACCCAGCTGTACAGGACGATCTGCCGGGCGACGGCCTTGTTGCCGGCGACCACGGGCAGCATCGGCACGTTCGCCCGCTCGTAGTCGTCCTTCACCTTCATCGACAGCGGCCAGTAGTGCGGCGGCGTCCAGAAGAAGATGACCAGGAAGAGGATCAGGGAGGCCCAGGAGACCTCGTTCCGCACCGCGGACCAGCCGATGATGACCGGCAGGCAGCCCGCGATGCCGCCCCACACGATGTTCTGCGCGGTACGGCGCTTGAGGATCATCGTGTAGACGACGGTGTAGAAGAGGGACGCTCCGAGCGAGAGCATCGCCGACAGCGGGTTGACCAGGTACCAGAACCACACGGTCGACCCGACGGTGAGCACCGTGGCGAAGACCAGGCACTCGCGGGGCGAGATCAGGCCGGTGACGAGCGGACGCTGGGACGTCCGGTCCATCATGGCGTCGATGTCCCGGTCGTAGTACATGTTGAACGCGCCCGCGCCGCCGGCCGAGAGGTAACCGCCGATGCACGTGGCCAGGACCAGACCGAGGTCCGGAACGCCCTGTGCGGCGAGGAACATCACCGGCACCGTCGTCATCAGCAGCAGCTCGATGACGCGCGGCTTCGTCAGTGCCACGAAGCCCTTGACGCGAGCCCCGAAGGGCCTGCGCACCGGGCTCTCACTGAGCTCCCCCACTGCCTTAAGGGCGTGGGAGGTGCCCCCATCCGCAGGACGGGATTCGACGGCCGTCACGCACACCCCTGACAGAGATAAGGCCAGCAAGCACATCCGGGCAGGAAACCCCGGTAAAGACTTGCGCGTACCACGCCACTTTAGACGCAGGCGATACCGCGGCCTCCTCCGGGGTGGGGTCGTGTTGGCGCGGCGGCGGAACATGACAGAACGGTCTCGTTCGAGAGGCGGGCCGCTCATGCACCCGGCAGGCTGGAAACAGTGGACGGTCTCGCCGTGACGGGAATGTCCGCCCGCGTCATCCGGTTGCCGGGAGCGAGTGCCGGGCAGCCGACTGCACGTCGAAAAGATGCGCGTCCCGACGGGGGTAGGCTCGACAGCGCCGCGTCGTGGCGGAATACCGCCCCCGGCAAACAGAACATGTGGAGAGGAGCCCTGACCGAGGGTGAGCAACAAGCCGACCACCACAGACCTCGAATGGACCGAACTGGACCAGCGGGCCGTCGATACCGCCCGCGTCCTGGCCATGGACTCCGTGCAGAAGGTCGGCAACGGCCATCCGGGCACGGCCATGAGCCTCGCTCCGGCCGCCTACCTGCTGTTCCAGAAGATGATGCGGCACGACCCGAACGACGCCGGCTGGGTCGGCCGTGACCGGTTCGTGCTCTCGCCCGGCCACACCAGCCTGACGCTGTACATCCAGCTGTTCATGGCGGGCTACGGCCTGGAGCTGGCGGACCTCAAGGCGTTCCGCACCTGGGACAGCAAGACCCCCGGCCACCCCGAGCACGGTCACACCCGCGGCGTGGAGACCACCACGGGCCCGCTGGGCCAGGGCATCGCCAACGCGGTGGGCATGGCCATGGCCGCCCGCTACGAGCGCGGCCTGTTCGACCCGGAGGCCCCGCAGGGCGAGTCCCCGTTCGACCACACCATCTGGGCGATCGTCTCCGACGGCGACCTGGAGGAGGGCATCTCCGCCGAGGCGTCCTCGCTGGCCGGGCACCAGAAGCTGGGCAACATCGTCGCGCTGTACGACGACAACCACATCTCGATCGAGGGCGACACCGAGACGGCGTTCTCCGAGGACGTCCTCAAGCGTTACGAGGCCTACGGCTGGCACGTCCAGCGCATCGAGCAGGCTGCCAACGGCGACTTCGACATCCACGCCCTGCACGCGGCGCTGAAGGCCGCGCAGGAGGAGACCGGGCGTCCGTCGATCATCGCGGCCCGCACAATCATCGCCTGGCCCGCCCCGAACGCCCAGAACACCGAGGCCTCGCACGGCTCGGCGCTGGGTGCGGAGGAGGTCGCCGCGACCAAGAAGGTCATGGGCTTCGACCCCGAGCAGCACTTCCAGGTCGAGGACGAGGTCTTCGCGCACGTCCGCGAGGTCGTCGACCGCGGCCGCGCGGCCCACGCGAACTGGGACAAGCGCCTCCTGCAGTGGCGCGAGGCCAACGCGGAGCGCGCCGCCGACTTCGACCGCATCGTCGCGGGCGAGCTGCCCGACGGCTGGGAGAAGGCCGTCCCGGTCTTCCCCGCGGGCAAGGACGTCGCGACCCGCAAGGCCTCCGGTGAGGTCCTCAAGGCGCTGGGCGGCGTGATCCCCGAGCTGTGGGGCGGCTCCGCCGACCTGGCCGGCTCGAACAACACCACGATCGACGCGTCGTCGTCCTTCCTGCCGAAGGGCAACCCGCTGCCGGAGGCGAACCCCTACGGCCGCACCATCCACTTCGGCATCCGCGAGCACGCCATGGGCTCGACCATGAACGGCATCGCGCTGCACGGCAACACCCGTGTCTACGGCGGCACCTTCCTGGTGTTCTCCGACTACATGCGCCCGGCCGTGCGCCTGGCCGCGCTGATGAAGCTGCCGGTCACCTACGTGTGGACGCACGACTCCATCGGCCTCGGCGAGGACGGCCCGACGCACCAGCCGGTCGAGCACATGGCCGCGCTGCGCGCCATCCCGGGCCTGAACATGGTCCGCCCGGCCGACGCCAACGAGACCGCCATCGCCTGGCGCGAGATCGCCAAGCGCCACACCACCAAGCCCGCGCCGCACGGCCTGGCCCTCACCCGCCAGAACGTCCCGACGTACGAGGCCAACGAGGGCACGGCCAAGGGCGGTTACGTCCTGTTCGAGGCCGAGGGCGGCCGTCCGCAGGTGATCCTGATCGGCACCGGCTCCGAGGTCCAGCTGGCCGTCGAGGCCCGCGAGGCGCTGCAGGCCGAGGGCATCCCGACCCGCGTGGTCTCCATGCCCTCCGTCGAGTGGTTCGAGGAGCAGGACCAGGCCTACCGCGACGGCGTGCTGCTGCCCGACGTCAAGGCCCGTGTCGCGGTCGAGGCCGGCATCGGCCTGACCTGGCACCGTTACGTCGGCGAGGCCGGCCGCATCGTCTCGCTGGAGCACTTCGGCGCCTCCGCCGACTACAAGGTGCTCTACCGCGAGTTCGGTCTGACCACCGACGCCGTGGTCGAGGCCGCCCGCGAGTCGATCGCCGACGCCGCCCGCCGCTGACGCCCCCTCATCTATCTGTAGGAGATGCAAGACCCATGACAGACGCACTCAAGCGCCTCTCCGACGAAGGCGTCGCGATCTGGCTGGACGACCTGTCCCGCAAGCGCATCACGTCCGGCAACCTGGCCGAGCTGATCGACCAGAGCCACGTCGTGGGCGTCACGACGAACCCGTCGATCTTCCAGAAGGCGATCTCCGGCGGCGAGGGCTACCAGCAGCAGCTCGCCGACCTCGCGGCCCGCAAGGTCACCGTCGACGAGGCCATCCGCATGATCACCACGGCGGACGTCCGTGACGCGGCCGACATCCTGCGCCCGGTCTTCGACGCCACCGACGGCCAGGACGGCCGGGTCTCCATCGAGGTCGACCCGCGGCTGGCCCACGAGACCGTGGCGACGGTCGCCGAGGCCAAGCAGCTGGCGTGGCTGGTGGACCGCCCCAACACGCTGATCAAGATCCCGGCGACCGAGGCGGGCCTGCCGGCCATCGCCGAGGTGATCGGCAAGGGCATCAGCGTCAACGTCACGCTGATCTTCTCCCTCGAGCGCTACCGCGCCGTGATGGACGCCTACCTGACCGGTCTGGAGAAGGCCAAGGCCGCGGGCCTGGACCTGTCCCTGATCCACTCGGTCGCGTCCTTCTTCGTGTCCCGCGTGGACACCGAGATCGACAAGCGGCTGGACGCCCTGGGCACCGACGAGGCCAAGGCGCTGCGCGGCAAGGCCGCCCTCGCCAACGCCCGCCTGGCGTACCAGGCGTACGAGGAGGTCTTCTCCTCGGACCGCTGGCTGGCCCTGGAGAAGGCCGGCGCCAACAAGCAGCGTCCGCTGTGGGCGTCGACCGGCGTCAAGGACCCGGCCTACAAGGACACCCTGTACGTGGACGACCTGGTCGCCCCGAACACGGTGAACACCATGCCGGAGGCCACCCTGGAGGCCACCGCGGACCACGGCCGGATCACCGGCGACACGGTGCGCGGCACCTACGAGCAGGCCAAGGCCGAGCTCGACGCGCTCGCCAAGCTGGGGATCTCCTACGACGAGGTCGTCCAGCTGCTCGAGGACGAGGGCGTCGACAAGTTCGAGCAGTCGTGGAACGACCTGCTCAAGTCCACGGAGGCGGAGCTCAAGCGCCTCGCACCGGAGGCGTGAGTTGAGCACCAGCAGCAATCCGCTGCGTGACGCTTCGGACCGACGGCTCCCGCGCATCGCGGGGCCGTCGGGCCTGGTCATCTTCGGCGTCACGGGCGATTTGTCCCGAAAGAAGCTGATGCCGGCGGTCTACGACCTCGCCAACCGGGGTCTGCTGCCGCCGGGCTTCTCGCTCATCGGCTTCGCCCGCCGCGACTGGGAGAACGAGGACTTCGCGCAGATAGTGCACGACGCGGTCAAGGAGCACGCGCGCACGCCGTTCCGCGAGGAGGTCTGGCAGCAGCTGGTGCAGGGCTGCCGGTTCGTCCAGGGCGACTTCGGCGACGACGAGGCCTTCGAGACCCTCCGCGACACCATCGAGGAGCTCGACAAGGCCCAGGGCACGGGCGGCAACTTCGCCTTCTACCTGTCGGTTCCGCCGAAGTTCTTCCCCACCGTCGTCCAGCAGCTGAAGAAGCACGGCCTGGCCGACCAGAAGGACGGCTCCTGGCGGCGTGCCGTCATCGAGAAGCCCTTCGGCCACAACCTGAAGAGCGCGCAGGAGCTCAACGGGATCGTCCACGAGGTCTTCCCGGCCGAAGAGGTCTTCCGGATCGACCACTACCTGGGCAAGGAGACGGTCCAGAACATCCTGGCGCTGCGCTTCGCCAACCAGATGTTCGAGCCGCTCTGGAACCGGTCGTACGTCGATCACGTGCAGATCACGATGGCCGAGGACATCGGCATCGGCGGCCGGGCCGGCTACTACGACGGCATCGGCGCCGCGCGCGACGTCATCCAGAACCACCTGCTGCAGCTGCTCGCGCTGACCGCCATGGAGGAGCCCGCCTCCTTCGACGCGGACGCGGTGGCGGCCGAGAAGACCAAGGTGCTGGGCGCCGTCCGGCTGCCCAAGGACCTCGGCAAGGAGACCGTGCGCGCCCAGTACGCACACGGCTGGCAGGGCGGCGAGCAGGTCGTCGGCTACCTCGAGGAAGACGGCATCGACCCCAAGTCGAAGACCGACACCTACGCCGCGGTCAAGCTGGAGATCGACAACCGCCGCTGGGCGGGCGTCCCCTTCTACCTGCGGACCGGCAAGCGGCTCGGCCGCCGCGTCACCGAGATCGCGGTCGTCTTCCAGCGCGCCCCGCACTCGCCCTTCGACCACACGGCCACCGAGGAGCTGGGGCAGAACGCCCTGGTCATCCGGGTACAGCCGGACGAGGGCGTCACCGTGCGGTTCGGCTCCAAGGTGCCTGGCACCCAGATGGAGGTCCGGGACGTGTCGATGGACTTCGCCTACGGCGAGTCCTTCACCGAGTCGAGCCCCGAGGCGTACGAGCGGCTCATCCTCGACGTGCTGCTCGGCGAGTCGAACCTCTTCCCCCGCCTCAAGGAGGTCGAGCTCTCCTGGGAGATCCTCGACCCGATCGAGGAGTACTGGGACAAGCACGGCAAGCCCGCGCAGTACCCGGCCGGCACCTGGGGTCCGGCCGAGGCTGACGCGATGCTGGCACGAGACGGACGGAGCTGGCGCCGGCCATGAAGATCGATCTCACGGACACCACGGCGAGCAAGATCAACAACGCCCTGGTCCAGGGGCGCCGGGCCCTCGGCGCCCCCGCCGTCGGCATGGTCCTCACCCTCGTCATCGTCACCGACGAGGAGCACGCCTACGACGCGCTCAAGGCGGCGGACGACGCCTCCCGCGAGCACCCCTCGCGCAAGCTCGTCGTCATCAAGCGGGTCAGCCGCTCGCCCCGCGACCGCGCCAAGGCCCGCCTGGACGCCGAGGTCCGCGTCGGCGGCGACGCGGGCACCGGCGAGACGGTGGTCCTGCGGCTGCACGGCGAGGTCATAGACCACGCCCAGTCGGTCGTGCTGCCGCTGCTGCTGCCGGACGCCCCCGTGGTCGCCTGGTGGCCGGTGGGCGCCCCGGCCGACCCGGCCAAGGACCCGCTGGGCGCCCTCGCGCAGCGCCGCGTCACCGACGCCTACGCCTGCGAGGACCCGGTCGCCGAGCTCGAGCGGCGCGCGGCCACCTACGCCCCCGGCGACACCGACATGGCCTGGACCCGCATCACCCCCTGGCGCTCGATGCTGGCGGCGGCGCTGGACCAGCAGCCGGGCGTCGGCATCACCGCGGCCGAGGTCGCGGGCGAGGCCTACAACCCGAGCGCGGAGCTGCTCGCCATGTGGCTCGCCGACCGCCTCGGCGTGCCGGTGACGCGCTCGGTCTCGAACGGCCCCGGCCTCACGGCCGTCCGCCTGGAGACCGAGAACGGGCCCATCACGCTCGACCGCGTCGACGGCTCGCTGGCCACGCTCACCATGCAGGGCCAGCCGGACCGTGCGGTCGCGCTCAAGCGCCGCGACACCTCGGAGCTGATGGCCGAGGAGCTGCGCCGGCTCGACCCGGACGACACGTACGCGTCCGCGCTGAAGTACGGGGTGACCAAGCTCGGCACGCCGGCTGCGGCCGCTCCCGCCGCCGGGGAGAAGACCGGGGAGAAGCCGGCTCCGGCGAAGAAGGCCGCCGCCCCCGCCAAGAAGGCAGCGGCCAAGTGAGCACTCCTCAGGTCGTCGTCCACCGGGACAAGGAGCTGATGGCCCAGGCCGCGGCCGCCCGGCTGATCACCCGCATCGTGGACGCGCAGGCCGCCCGCGGCTCGGCCTCGGTGGTGCTCACCGGCGGGCGCAACGGCAACGGCCTGCTCGCGGCCCTGGCCACGGCTCCCGCACGGGACGCCGTCGACTGGTCGCGGCTCGACCTGTGGTGGGGCGACGAGCGGTTCCTGCCGGAGGGCCACCCCGACCGCAACGAGACGCAGGCCCGCGAGGCCCTGCTGGACGCGGTGGACCTGGACCCGGCGCGGGTCCACGCGATGCCGCCCTCGGGCGGGGCGTTCGGCAACGACGCGGATGCGGCGGCCGAGGCGTACGCGGCCGAACTGGCCGCCGCGGCCCGCCCGGAGGACCATGGCCCCGTGCCGTCCTTCGACGTCCTGCTGCTGGGCGTCGGCCCCGACACGCACGTGGCCTCGCTCTTCCCCGAGCTGCCGGGCGTGCGGGAGACCGAGCGCACGGTCGTCGGCGTGCACGGCGCGCCGAAGCCGCCGCCGACCAGGGTCTCGCTGACCCTGCCGGCGATCCGGGCGGCCCAGGAGGTCTGGCTCCTCGCCGCGGGCGAGGACAAGGCGGGGGCCGTTGCCCTCGCGCTGGGCGGTGCCGGGGAGATCCAGGCACCGGCGGCCGGCGCGTACGGCCGCCGCCGCACGCTGTGGCTCCTGGACCAGAGCGCTGCCGCGCAACTGCCGCGGGAGCTGTACCCGCCGGCATCCGCCTGATCCGCGACGGCAAGGCAATGGCCCGGTTCCCCGAGGGGAGCCGGGCCATTGCCGTCACGGCCTACCGCCCCCGCAGCTCCCGGTACTTGCGCACCAGCGCCGCGGTGGACGCGTCCAGACCCGGCACGTCGGTGCCCTCGGTGAGCGCCGGCTCGACCCGCTTGGCGAGGACCTTGCCCAGTTCGACGCCCCACTGGTCGAACGAGTCGATGTTCCACACCGCCCCCTGCACGAACACCTTGTGCTCGTACAGCGCGATCAGCTGGCCCAGCACGGACGGCGAGAGCTCGTCCGCCAGGATCGTCGTCGTCGGGTGGTTGCCGCGGAACGTCTTGTGCGGGATCAGCTCCTGCGGGACGCCCTCCGCCGCGACCTCCTCCGGGGTCTTGCCGAAGGCCAGCGCCTGGCCCTGGGCGAACAGGTTGGCCATCAGCAGGTCGTGCTGGGCCACCAGCCCCGGCTGCAGGTCGTCCACCGGCCTGGCGAAGCCGAGCAGGTCCGCGGGGATCAGCTTCGTGCCCTGGTGGATCAACTGGTAGTACGCGTGCTGCCCGTTCGTGCCGGGCGTGCCCCAGACCACCGGGCCCGTCTGCCACTCGACGCGGTTGCCTTCGCGGTCGACCGACTTGCCGTTGGACTCCATGTCCAGCTGCTGCAGGTACGCCGCGAACTTCGACAGGTAGTGGCTGTAGGGCAGCACCGCGTGCGACTGCGCGTCGTGGAAGTTGCCGTACCAGATGCCCAGCAGGCCCAGCAGCAGCGGTGCGTTCTGCTCCGGCGGGGCCGTGCGGAAGTGCTCGTCGACCAGGTGGAAGCCGGCCAGCATCTCGCGGAAGCGGTCCGGGCCGATGGCGACCATCAGGGAGAGGCCGATGGCGGAGTCGTAGGAGTAGCGGCCGCCGACCCAGTCCCAGAACTCGAACATGTTGGCCGTGTCGATGCCGAACTCGGCGACCTTCTCCTCGTTCGTCGACAGGGCGACGAAGTGCCGCGCGACGGCCTCCTCGCCGGCCCCCAGGCCGGCCAGCAGCCAGTTCCGCGCCGAGGTGGCGTTGGTGATGGTCTCGATCGTCGTGAAGGTCTTCGAGGCGACGATGAACAGCGTCTCGGCCGGGTCCAGGTCGCGCACGGCCTCGTGCAGGTCCGCGCCGTCGACGTTGGAGACGAAACGGAACGTCAGTTCGCGGTGGGTGAAGGCGCGCAGCGCCTCGTACGCCATCGCCGGTCCGAGGTCGGAGCCCCCGATACCGATGTTGACGATGTTGCGGATGCGCTTGCCGGTGTGGCCCTTCCAATCACCCGAACGGACGCGGTCGGCGAAGACCTGCATCTTCCGCAGCACGGCGTGCACGGCGGGGACGACGTTCTCCCCGTCGACCTCGACGACGGCCGACTCGGGGGCGCGCAGCGCGGTGTGCAGCACGGCGCGGCCCTCGGTGGTGTTGATCTTCTCGCCGCGGAACATGGCGTCGCGCAGCTCCGCCACGCCCCGGGCCGTCGCGAGCTCGCGCAGCAGGCGCAGGGTCTCGTCGGTCACGAGGTGCTTGGAGTAGTCGAGATGCAGGTCCCCGACGGAGAGCGTGTACCTCTCGGCCCGGCGTGGGTCGTCGGCGAAGAGCTTGCGCAGCTGCACCTCCCCCAGCTCGTCCCGGTGCTTGGCCAGCGCATTCCACTCAGGCATCTGATCGACGTTCATCTCAGCCCATTTCTCCTTGTCGCTGCGGTATGCACCAACCTAGCCGACCCATGCCGACGGCCCGGCCGCACACCCCCGCAGGGGGTACGGCCGGGCCGTTCATCGAGAGCTTCGGCTCAGATCTCGCCGCGCAGCTTGGCGAGCGCCTCGGCGAGGATCGCCTCGCCGTCCGCATCGCTGCGCCGCTCGCGGACGTACGCCAGGTGCGTCTTGTACGGCTCGGTGCGCGGCGGGTCCGGCGGATTGTCCCGGTCCTGGCCTGCCGGGAAACCACAGCGCGGGCAGTCCCAGGTGTCCGGGACCTGTGCGTCGCTGGCGAAGCTCGGCTGTGTTTCGTGCCCGTTCGAGCACCAGAAGGAGATGCGGAGACGCGGCGCGGACTCGCCCCGCTCGGCCTCCCCCATCGGCCCCGCCCCGACCCGGCTTCCCCGGATCGCGTTGCCACTTGCCACGGTCGTAACTCCCTGCGTGATGGTGCCGCGGAGCGTGACAGTCCGCTCCGCTGCGGGCGCCCCAGTCTACGTAAGGCCCAACGCGCGTCCAGTGGCAGGAGTTACAGCCCGGCCGCGAAGACGCGAGTCTCCATCATAGGCTGCTGATACGACGGTACGTCAGCTCTTGAGCTTCATCAGGATGCCCAGCGCGACGATGCACGCGAACCACAGCAGACCGATCACGATGGTGATCCGGTCGAGGTTGCGCTCGGCGACCGAGGAGCCGCCGACGGACGACTGCATGCCGCCGCCGAACATGTCGGACAGGCCGCCGCCCTTCCCCTTGTGCATGAGCACCAGCATCATCAGCAGCAGGCTGAAGACGATGAGGGCGATCGAGAACCCGATGACCACGGCTGGACCAACTCTCTCGGACTGAATAGACACGGGGCCGGGGGCGCAGACGCGCCGGTCCCGGCCCCGACAGGGTACGACGAGGGCCGCCCCTCGTCCTAGTCGCTACTGATCGCGGAAGCGGACGATCTTGACGAACTCGTCCGCGTCCAGCGAGGCACCGCCGACCAGCGCGCCGTCCACGTCGGGCTGCGCCATGATCGCCGCGATGTTGCCGGCCTTGACGGAGCCGCCGTACTGGATGCGGACCTTGTCGGCCGTCTCCGGCCCGTACAGCTCGGCCAGGCGGCGGCGGACGGCCCCGCAGACCTCCTGGGCGTCCTCGGGGGTGGCGACCTCGCCGGTGCCGATGGCCCAGACGGGCTCGTAGGCGATGACGACCGTCTCGGCCTGCTCGGCCGGGACGTCCTTCAGGCCGCCGTCGACCTGGGCCAGGGTGTGCGCGACCTGGTTGCCCGCCTTGCGGACGTCCAGGCCCTCGCCGACGCACAGGATCGGCGTGATGCCGTGCTGGAAGGCGGCCTTGACCTTGGCGTTGCAGAGCTCGTCCGACTCGCCGTGGTACTGGCGGCGCTCGGAGTGGCCGACGGCCACGTAGCTGCACTTGAGCTTGGCCAGCATCGAGCCGGAGATCTCACCGGTGTAGGCGCCGGAGTCGTGCGCCGAGATGTCCTGGGCACCGTACTTGATCTTCAGCTTGTCGCCGTCGACCAGCGTCTGCACCGACCGCAGGTCGGTGAACGGGGGCAGGACCGCGACCTCGACGGCTTCGAAGTCCTTGTCGGCGAGCGCGAAGGCGAGCTTCTGGACGTGTGCGATGGCCTCGAGGTGGTTGAGGTTCATCTTCCAGTTGCCCGCCATCAGCGGGGTACGTGCAGTCACGGTGGTTCAGTCCTCCAGTGCGGCGAGGCCGGGGAGCGTCTTGCCCTCGAGGTACTCGAGGCTCGCGCCGCCGCCGGTCGAAATGTGGCCGAAGGCGTTCTCGTCGAAGCCCAGGATGCGCACGGCGGCGGCCGAGTCGCCACCACCCACGACGGTGAAGCCGGGCGAGTCCAGCAGGCCCTGGGCCACGGCCTTGGTGCCGTTGGCGTAGTCGGGGTGCTCGAAGACGCCCATCGGACCGTTCCAGAAGACGGTGCCCGCGTCGGCCAGCCTCGAGGCGTACAGCTCCCGCGTCTTCGGGCCGATGTCCAGGCCCTCCTTGTCCGCCGGGATGGCGTCCGAGGCGACGAGCTCGGGGTTGGCCGGAGCCTTGGTCTTCAGGTCCGGGAAGTCGGCCGAGACCAGCACGTCGAGGGGGAGCAGGAACTCCACGCCGCGCGCCTCGGCCCGGGCCAGGTACTCCTGGCAGACGGAGATCTGGTCCTTCTGCAGCAGCGAGATGCCGACCTCGTGGCCCTTGGCGGCCAGGAAGGTGTAGGACATGCCGCCGCCGATGAGGATGCGGTCGGCCTTCTCCAGCAGGTTGTCGATGACGCCCAGCTTGTCGGAGACCTTGGCACCGCCCAGGACGACCACGTACGGGCGCGCGACGTCCTCGGTCAGCTTCTTCAGCACGCCGACCTCGGTGGCGATCAGGTCGCCCGCGGCGTGCGGGAGCCGTGCCGGGAGGTCGAAGACCGAGGCGTGCTTGCGGTGCACCGCACCGAAGCCGTCGCCCACGTACAGGTCGGCCAGCGACGCGAGCGCATCGGCGAACGCACCGCGCTCCGCGTCGTCCTTGCTGGTCTCGCCCGCGTTGAAACGGAGGTTCTCCAGCAGCGTGACCTCGCCGTTCGCCAGTGCGGCGACGGTGGCCTTCGCGCTGTCGCCGACCGTGTCGGCGGCGAACGAGACGTTCCTGCCCAGGATCTCGCCGAGCCGCTTCGCGACCGGCGCCAGGGAGAACTGCGGGTCCGGGGCGCCCTTGGGACGGCCCAGGTGGGAGGCGACGACCACCTTGGCGCCCGCCGCGGCGAGCTTGGCGATCGTCGGCGCGACGGCGCGGATGCGGCCGTCGTCCGTGATGGTGGTGCCCTCGAGCGGCACGTTCAGGTCGGCGCGGACGAAGACCCGCCGGCCTTCCACGCCGCCCTCGATGAGTTCGTCGATCGTCTTCATACGGTGACTCCGGTGAATTCCGTGAGGAACAGCCATGCGACGGGGCCCGTACCGCGCGCCAGTGCGCTGTACGAGCCCCGTCCTTTACATCGCTCGGATCAGAGCTGGCCGCCGACGAAGACGGTCAGGTCCACCAGGCGGTTCGAGTAGCCCCACTCGTTGTCGTACCAGCCGACGACCTTGACCTGCTTGCCCTGGACCATCGTCAGCTGCGAGTCGAAGGTGCAGGAGGCCGGCCAGTTGACGATGTCGGAGGAGACGATCGGGTCCTCGGTGTACTCGAGGATGCCCTTGAGCTGGCCCTCGGCGGCCTTCTGGAAGGCGCCGTTGATCTCGTCCTTGGTGACCTCGCGGTCGAGCTCGAGGACCAGGTCGGTGACCGAGCCGGTCGGGACCGGGACGCGCATGGCGATGCCGTCCAGCTTGCCCTTGAGCTGCGGGAGGACCAGGGCGGTGGCCTTGGCGGCACCGGTCGAGGTCGGGATGATGTTCTCCGCGGCGGCGCGGGCGCGGCGCAGGTCGGAGTGCGGGAAGTCCAGGATGCGCTGGTCGTTGGTGTACGCGTGGACCGTGGTCATCATGCCCTTGACGATGCCGAAGTTCTCGTCGAGAACCTTGGCCATCGGCGCCACGCAGTTGGTGGTGCAGGAGGCGTTGGAGATGACGTGGTGGTTGGCCGCGTCGTACTTGTCCTGGTTGACGCCCATCACGATGGTGATGTCCTCGCCCTTGGCGGGCGCGGAGATCAGGACCTTCTTGGCGCCGGCGGCGATGTGCTTGGCCGCGTCCTCGCGCTTGGTGAAGATGCCGGTGGACTCGATGACGATGTCGGCACCGAGCTCGCCCCACGGGAGGGCGGCCGGGTCGCGCTCGGCCATCGTCTTGAAGGTCATGTCACCGACGGTGATCGTGTCGTCGGTGTGGCTGACCTCCTGCTGCAGACGGCCCAGGATCGAGTCGTACTTCAGCAGGTGCACCAGGGTGGCGTTGTCGGTCAGGTCGTTGACACCGACGATCTCGATGTCCGCACCCTGCTCCAGGAGCGCGCGGAAGTAGTTACGACCGATACGGCCAAAGCCGTTGATGCCTACGCGGATCGTCACGAACCGATCTCCTCGTTGGTGTGCCGGGTTGTCCGCCGGCGGTGTATTGGGATGTCCCCGACCACCACCGACCCTACCTCCAACAGGGCAGTGACGTGACATTGGCATCGCTCGCCCCGTAACCCTTGACAAAGCGCATTCGAGCCCGTTTGTGCACGGTTCCGCTCACTCGCGCGGAGCGTACATGACAGCACTTCGTCACATACGGTGACGGCCTCGGTGTACCGCCATCCGTGTCGCAGGGCAGTACGGCCCCCGTCCGCCCCAACACCCTTGCCCGCGGCCGACATTGAAGCGCCCCCGCCCGGACGGACCGGTGCGGGGGCGAGTCGGAAACAGAGGCCGGTCAGCCGACCATGCCCTCGGCCATCTCCTCGGTCAGCTCGGCCAGATTCGACTCGGTGCCCGGAATGCCCAGGTCCTGGGCGCGCTTGTCCGCCATGGCGAGCAGACGGCGGATCCGGCCGGCCACCGCGTCCTTGGTCAGCGGCGGGTCGGCGAGGGCGCCCAGCTCCTCCAGGGAGGCCTGCTTGTGCTCCATGCGCAGCCGTCCGGCGGCCGCGAGGTGCTCGGGGACCTCCTCGCCGAGGATCTCCAGCGCGCGCTGCACGCGGGCGCCCGCGGCGACCGCGGCCCGCGCGGAGCGGCGCAGGTTGGCGTCGTCGAAGTTGGCCAGGCGGTTGGCGGTGGCCCGCACCTCGCGGCGCATCCGCCGCTCCTCCCAGGCCAGCACGGACTCGTGCGCGCCGAGCCGGGTCAGCAGGGCGCCGATCGCATCGCCGTCGCGGACGACCACCCGGTCCACCCCGCGCACCTCGCGCGCCTTGGCCGCGATCTGCAGCCTGCGGGCCGCGCCGACCAGGGCGAGGGCCGCCTCCGGGCCCGGGCAGGTCACCTCCAGGGAGGAGGAGCGGCCGGGCTCGGTGAGGGAGCCGTGGGCCAGGAAGGCGCCTCTCCAGGCGGCCTCCGCATCGCAGGTGGCGCCGGAGACGACCTGCGGGGGCAGCCCGCGGATCGGCCGGCCGCGGCCGTCGACCAGGCCGGTCTGGCGCGCCAGCTGGTCACCGCCCGCCACCACCCGCACCACGTACCGGCTGCCGCGGCGCAGCCCGCCGGGGGCCATCACCACCAGGTCGGAGGCGTGTCCGAAGATCTCCAGGATGTCCTTGCGCAGCCGCCGGGCCGCGATCCCGGTGTCCAGCTCGGCCTCGATCACGATGCGGCCGCTGACCAGGTGCAGCCCGCCGGCGAACCGCAGGATGGCCGAGACCTCCGCTTTCCGGCAGCAGGTCCGGGTGACGGGGAGCCGGGAGATTTCGTCCTTCACCGCTGCCGTCATCGCCATGGGCCGATCCTTCCATGCATCCGAAAAATACGGTCGTACGCGGCGGCCAGCAGCTCGGGGTCGTGCACCGCCGAGCTGCCGGGCGCGGCGACCGCCGCCAGCTCCACCGCGGCGCCGAGCCGCTTCGCGGCATCGGTCAGGCTCTCGCGGTCGGGCACGGCGGCCTCGTCGGCCAGCACCACGTCGAAGGCGAGTTTAGGGGCGTGTCGGGCCAAAACCTCCAAATGACGCTGCGGTGAGAAGCCATCGGTTTCCCCGGGTTGCGGCGCGAGGTTCAGCGACAGCACGCGCCGGGCCTTGGTCTCCTGCAGGGCCTGCAGCAACTCGGGCACGAGCAGGTGCGGGATGACCGAGGAGAACCAGGAGCCGGGGCCGAGCACCACCCAGTCGGCGTCCAGCACGGCCTCGACGACCTCGGGCACGGCGGGCGGGTCCTCGGGGACGACGTGCACGGACTGCACCTCGCCGGGGGTGAGCGCCACGGTGGCCTGGCCGCACACGGTGCTGACGGTGTCGGGCTCCGCCGGGTCGTGGCCCTTGACGAGGGCCTGGAGCTCCAGCGGGACCGCGGACATGGGCAGCACCCGGCCGTGCGCGCCGAGCAGCTTGCCGACCAGGTCCAGGGCCTGGACGTGGTCGCCGAGCTGCTCCCAGAGGGCGACGATCAGCAGATTGCCGACGGCGTGGCCGTGCAGGTCGCCGCGGCTCTCGAAGCGGTGCTGGATGACCCGGGCCCAGGTCTGGCCCCAGTCGTCGTCGCCGCAGAGGGCGGCGAGGGCCTTGCGCAGGTCGCCGGGGGGCAGCACGCCCAGCTCGTCGCGCAGCCGGCCGCTGGAGCCGCCGTCGTCGGCGACGGTCACCACGGCCGTCAGGTCGCCGGTGATCCGGCGGAGGGCGGCCAGGGAGGCGGACAGCCCGTGGCCGCCGCCGAGGGCGACGACCTTGGGCTGTGCGCCGGAGCCGCCGCGGGGCCGGCCGGGGACCCGTACGCGGCGGAGCCGGAAGGTGCGGCCGGTCACTCGCGCCCCATGTCGCGGTGCACGACGACGGTCTCGACGCCCTCGGAGACCAGGCGGTGGGCGAGCTTCTCGGACATCGCGACGGAGCGGTGCTTGCCGCCGGTGCAGCCGACCGCGATGGTCACGTAGCGCTTGCCCTCGCGGCGGTAGCCCGCGGCGATGAGCTGGAGCAGCTCGGTGTAGCGGTCGAGGAACTCCTTGGCGCCCGGCTGGTTGAAGACGTAGCCGGAGACCTCCTCGTTGAGCCCGGTGAAGGGGCGCAGTTCGGGGACCCAGTGCGGGTTCGGCAGGAAGCGGCAGTCGACGACGAGGTCGGCGTCGACGGGCAGGCCGTACTTGAACCCGAAGGACATGACGGTGGCGCGCAGCTCCGGCTCCTCCTCGCCGGCGAACTGGGCGTCCAGCTTGGCGCGCAGCTCGTGGACGTTGAGGCTGGAGGTGTCGATGACCAGGTCGGCGTCGCCGCGCAGCTCGCGCAGCAGGTCGCGCTCGGCGGCGATGCCGTCGACGATGCGGCCCGAGCCCTGCAGGGGGTGCGGGCGGCGCACGGACTCGAAGCGGCGCACCAGGGCGTCGTCGGAGGCCTCCAGGAAGATCACCCGCCGCTTGACCTTCTTCGCCTCCAGGTCCGCGAGGGACTCGCGGAGGTTGTCGAAGAAGCGCCGGCCGCGGACGTCCACGACGACGGCGATGCGGGCGACGTTGCCCTGCGAGCGGGCGCCCAGGTCCACCATGGTGGGGATCAGGGCGGGCGGCAGGTTGTCGACGACGAACCAGCCGAGGTCCTCCAGGCACTTGGCGGCGGTGCTGCGGCCCGCCCCCGACATACCGGAGATGATCACCAGCTCGGGGATGCCCGCCGCCTCAGCGGTCGCATCCGCCGTCGTGCCCGTACTCACCTGTGCTTCGTCCCTTTCGGTGTCGTTCATGGCGTCTTCCCCCGTTTCCCTGACGTACCGCAGGTGCGGTCGCGTCTTCCATACTGCGGTCTCACGGCGTGCGCGGCATGGACCGCGGGCGCCGCGCCCCCATCATTCCTCTGTGTCATCCATGATCTCGCCAGTTGCCGTGTTGACCGCGGGGGCGGGGGCCGGCGCCGCCGCGAGGGCCGCGGCGATCGTCTCGGCGGTCTTGCGGCCGATGCCGGGCGCGGCGCACAGCTCCTCGACCGTCGCGGCCCGCAGCCGCTTCACCGAGCCGAAGTGCTTGAGCAGCGCCTTCCTGCGGGTCTCCCCCAGGCCGGGGACCGCGTCCAGCGGGCCGGCCTTCATCGTCTTCGAGCGCTTGCTGCGCTGGTAGGAGATGGCGAAGCGGTGGGCCTCGTCACGGACGCGCTGCAGGAGGTAGAGGCCCTCGCTGGTGCGGGGCAGGACGACCGGGTCGTCCTCGCCGGGCAGCCAGACCTCCTCCAGGCGCTTGGCGAGGCCGCACACGGCCACATCGTCCACCCCGAGCTCGTCCAGCGCCCGCCGGGCGGCCGCCACCTGCGGCTGCCCGCCGTCGACGACGACGAGCTGCGGGGGGTAGGCGAAGCGCTTGGGGCGGCCGTCGTCGTCGAGGCGGCTCTCCTCGGCCTCCACCGCGTTCTCCTCGGACCACTCCCCCTCCTTCTGCTTCTCCTGCAGATAGCGGCGGAAGCGGCGGCCGATGACCTCGTGCATCGAGCGGACGTCGTCCTGTCCTTCGCCGTGCCAGACTTGCGTGTCTCCGACACGACCCTTGATCTGGAAGCGCCGGTACTCGCTCTTGCGGGCCAGGCCGTCCTCGAAGACGACCATCGACGCCACCACGTCCTGCCCCTGGAGGTGGGAGATGTCGAAGCACTCGATGCGCAGCGGTGCCGAGTCCAGGCCGAGGGCCTCGGCGATCTCCTCCAGGGCGCGCGAACGGGTCGTCAGGTCGGAGGCGCGCTTGGTCTTGTGGAGCGCGAGCGCCTGCTGGGCGTTGCGCTGGACCGTGGCCATCAGGTCCTTCTTGTCGCCGCGCTGCGGGATGCGCAGGCTGACGGCCGCGCCGCGGCGCTCAGTGAGCCACTGCTGGACGGGCTCGACGGGCTCGGGCAGGGCGGGGACGAGGACCTCCTTGGGCACCGCGTCGCCCCGCTCCTCGCCGTAGAGCTGCTGCAGGGCGTGCTCGACGAGGCCCGCGGTGTCGACGGCCTCGACCTTGTCCGTGACCCAGCCGCGCTGGCCGCGCACCCGGCCGCCGCGGACGTGGAAGATCTGCACGGCCGCCTCGAGTTCGTCCTCGGCGACCGCGATCAGGTCGGCGTCGGTGGCGTCGGCGAGGACGACGGCGTTCTTCTCCATGGCGCGCTTGAGCGCCTCTATGTCGTCGCGCAGCCGGGCGGCCTTCTCGTACTCCATCTCCTCGGCCGCATCGTGCATCTGCCGTTCCAGACGGCGGATGTACGCACCGGTGCGGCCGGCCATGAAGTCGCAGAAGTCCTCGGCGAGTTCGCGGTGCTCCTCGGGGCTGACGCGGCCGACGCAGGGGGCTGAGCACTTGCCGATGTAGCCGAGGAGGCAGGGGCGGCCGATCTGGTGCGAGCGCTTGAACACCCCTGCGGAGCAGGTGCGGACGGGGAAGACCCGGAGCATCAGGTCGACGGTCTCGCGGATCGCCCAGGCGTGGGCGTAGGGGCCGAAGTAGCGCACGCCCTTCTTCTTGGGGCCGCGCATGACCTGCACGCGCGGGAACTCCTCGTTGAGCGTGACCGCCAGGGACGGGTAGCTCTTGTCGTCGCGGTACTTGACGTTGAACCGGGGGTCGTACTCCTTGATCCAGGAGTACTCCAGCTGCAGGGCCTCGACCTCGGTGGAGACCACGGTCCACTCGACGGAGGCGGCCGTGGTGACCATGGTGCGGGTGCGCGGGTGCAGGCCCGCGAGGTCCTGGAAGTACGAGGAGAGCCGCTGGCGCAGGCTCTTCGCCTTCCCGACGTAGATCACGCGGCCGTGCTCGTCCCGGAATCTGTAGACCCCCGGCGAGTCGGGGATCTGTCCCGGCTTGGGTCGGTAGCTGCTGGGGTCGGCCATGCCACAACCCTACTTGCGACCACCGACAATCGGAGTGCCCGATCCCCGCGCCCCGTAAGGGGCGCGGGGCTGTTACACGTGCGGCTCCGCCGCGTGGGCGCGATCAGCCACGAACCGCCCGCAGCCGACGACGAACCCTGCAAACGGTCACCGCACCGAGCCCGAGCACCAGGGCCGCGCCGCCGGCCGTCGCGGCGGGAGCGAGGACGGACGACGAGGAACCGCGCTCCGGGGCCGGGGCGGACGCCGCCGGTTCGCCGTACCCACCGGCGAACCCCTTCTCCGCGTAAGCGGAACCCGGCAGCTTGTCCCCGTACGCCGTGTGCACCCGCTCCCGGTACGCGGTCACCGTGGTCCCGCCCGCGCCCACGGCGCGAGCGGCGTCCTGGTCGAGCGGCAGCACCCGGTCGCCGCGCTGGACGTACCAGGCGTTGATCTGGGGCTCGCGGAAGACCGTGCCGCCGTTGAGCTTCTCCGCCCCCTCGGCCGCGTAGCGCGTCTCGTCGTCACCGGTCGCGATGTTGACGACCTTCCAGCTGTCACCGACGTGCGCCGTCCACACCGAGGCCTTCTGCCCTTCGGACGACACGGCCGTGCTGGCAAGGAAGTCAAGTTTGGCCACCGGCGCATCCGCCTTGCCGGCCACGAACTCCGGGGAGAGCGAGTACACCGGCACGGTGGCGCCCTCGATCCTCGGCTGCGCGGTGGCCTTGGCGATGGCACCGTCGCGGCTGAAGAAGCGGGAGAGCGTGTCGAGGGTCGAGGGTGCCGCGGCGGCGTTGTGCGCGGCAACGATCCCGGAGGCCGGCGGCGGGGCCGGGACGGCCGGGTTCGGGGCGGCCTGGGCGAGGGGCGCCAGGCAGAGCAGCCCGGCGGTGAGGGCGCCGGCGGCCGCTGCGCGGGTGACGTTCCTGCGGGTGTACGTGCGGTCGGTCATCGCCCTCACGCTCCGATCCGGTAGAGCGAGTGGGTCCAGGAGAACTGGTCGTTGTTGACGTACCAGTCGTGCGAGGCCCAGTTGTAGCGGTCGTTGGACGGCCACGGGTCGCCCCAGTAGACCAGGCTGTTGCCGTCGTCGTAGCCGTAGAGGACGTGCATGTGCCCGCCGCCCGACGACCACTGGATGCGCGTCTCGACCGGACGGTTGTTGTCGATCTCCGACTGAACGGTCGAGTAGCGCAGCCAGCCGCTCACGTACGAACCGGAGTTGATGCCGGCCCAGCCGAGGGCGTTCTGCACATTGCCCAGCGTGGCCTGGTTGTTGGGGCACGTGGTGCCTTGCTGGCGGTTGAAGGCGGCGTTGCAGAACTGGTTCTGGCTGTAGGTGCGCCCGAACCAGGTCGCGATGGTGTTGCCGGAGCCTGCCCAGCACCAGTTGCTCTTCTCCTGGGCCTGCATGGTGATGTTGAGCTGCTTGGACGCGCGCAGAGCGGGGTGGCCGGCGCTCGCGGCACTCGCCGTGGTGGGGACGGCGAGCAGCGCGGAGGCGAGCAGAGCCGCGACGGACAGCCTTCTGCCGCGTATCCGTGATCTGGAGTGCTGTGCTGATGGTGCCGATGCCGAGGCACGGGTCATGGCGTTCCTCCCGTGGCGGGGGGTTGTGGTGGAGGAGCGCGTCCGGACGCTGCTGAGGAGCATCAAGTGTTGTCGGGGGCTGGTCAACAGGCTTCAATGCTCTGTGAAACCGCGGTGTGAACAGACGGCATTGCCTGTGAACAGCCTGTGCCCGCCCAGGAGGAATGCGGCGCTCCTGTCCGCCGGCCCCTCTGCCACCGTTGTGAATATTCACAGAGGAGCGGCGGATGGCACGTACACCCACCGGCACCGGGTCCGCCGAGGCCGAACTGGCCCAGGCCCTGCGGACGGGACCGTTCCACCTCGCGCTGCGCACCGCCCTGTCGGCACGCGGACTGGCCCTGCACCGGGTCCAGCACCGGCTGGCCCAGCGGGGCGTCAAGGTCGGGGTGACGAGCCTGAGTTACTGGCAGCAGGGCGCCCGGCGGCCGCGGCGGCCCGAGTCGCTCAGGGCGGTGCGGATGCTGGAGGAGGTCCTGGAGCTGCCCGCGCAGGCGCTCACCCGGCTGCTCGAACCCGTGCCGCGGACGGACACGGCCCGGCCCGCCGGGCGTTCGTTCCGCTCGCTGGTGGAGGAGTCGCGCGCCCTCGAACGACTGCTGGCCGAACTGGAGTCGCCGGCCGACGGCGGGCTGCACACCGTCTGCCATCTGGAGCACGTCCGCATCGGCGCGGGCCGTGAGCTGCGCGGGCGCGCCTCGCACCACGTGGTGCGGGCGCACCGCGACGGGGTGGACCGCTATCTGGCCATCCACCACGGCGACCCGGGCTGCGAACCGGGGCGGGTGACCGTCCGGGCGAACGAGAACTGCCGGGTGGGGCGCGTCCGTTGGCACACCGCGGCCGGGGTGCTCGTCGCCGAGCTGCTCTTCGACGTGCGGCTGCGCGCCGGGGAGACCCACGTCTTCGGCTACGGCTTCGAGGACGGCACCGCGGGGCCGAGCACCGAGTACGTGCGCGGCTTCAGCTTCGCGGCCGGGCAGTACGTGCTGCAGGTCCGCTTCGACGAGGCCGCGCTGCCGGTGCGCTGCCGCCGCTTCGCCCAGGCGTCGGCGGCCGCGCCGCGCACCGGGCAGCAGGAGCTGACGCTCTCCGGGCGGCACCACGGGGTGCATCTGGCCGAACAGGCGGTGCGGCCGGGGATCCTGGGGATCGCCTGGGACTGGTCCTGACGGTCAGGACTCCGGGCCGGCGACGAGCTTGCCGCCGGACTCCTTGACCGGGACCGCGGGCAGCGGCGCACCCGCCGGGCCCTGGAGGACCTTGCCGGTCTGCGCGTCGAACTTGCTGCCGTGGCACGGGCAGCTGACCTTGCCGTCCTCGACCTTGTCGACCACGCAGCCCGCGTGCGTGCACACCGCGCTGAAGGCCTTGTACTCCCCCTTGGCGGGCTGTGCCACGACCAGCTTCTGCTCGCGGTAGAGCTTGGCCCCGCCGACCGGCACGTCGCCCGCCGCGCCGAGGTCCACCGGCGCGGTCGGCGTGGCCGGGCCCTTGGCCGCCGAGCCGGCGGGGTCGCAGCCGGTGACGCCGAGCCCAGCGGCCCCGGCCAGTGCCGCTCCGCTCAGGAGCACGGTGCGACGGGATGCGGACTGGCTGGTCATGCGGGCTCCAGGGGGTACGGCGGCGCTGTCGGACCGACGATACTGGGGGCTCCCCCGGAGGCAAGGACGACCCCCGGGCGAGCCCCCCGACATCAGCCCCGGCGCTCCCGCGCCGTCTTCTTGGCGGCAGCCGGCTTCGCAGCGCTCTTCTTGGCGGCAGCCGTCTTCTTGGCGGCACCCGTCTTCGCGGAGACGGTGCGCTTGGCCGGCGCCGCCTTGGCGGCGACCGTCTTCTTCCTGGTCCGCGCCGGAGGCGCATCGCTGACGCGGTTCCCCAGCATCTCCCGCAGGAACTTGCCCGTGTGGCTCGCGGGGATGGCGGCGACGTCCTCCGGGGTGCCCTCGGCGATGACCAGGCCGCCGCCGCTGCCGCCCTCGGGGCCCATGTCGATGACCCAGTCGGCCGTCTTGATCACATCGAGGTTGTGCTCGATGACGATCACACTGTTGCCCTTGTCGACCAGGCCGGACAGCACCGAGATCAGCTTGCTGATGTCCTCGAAGTGCAGGCCCGTCGTCGGCTCGTCGAGGACGTACACCGTGCGGCCCGTCGAGCGCTTCTGCAGCTCGCTCGCGAGCTTGACGCGCTGCGCCTCGCCGCCGGACAGCGTGGGCGCGGACTGGCCGAGCCGCACGTAGCCCAGGCCCACTTCGTGGAGCGTGCGCAGGTGGCGCGCGATCGTCGGCACGGCCTCGAAGAACTCGAGCGCCTCCTCGATCGGCATGTCCAGCACCTCGGCGATGGACTTGCCCTTGTAATGGACTTCCAGCGTCTCGCGGTTGTAGCGCGCGCCGTGGCAGACCTCGCACGGGACGTACACGTCCGGCAGGAAGTTCATCTCGATCTTGATGGTGCCGTCGCCGGAGCAGTTCTCGCAGCGGCCGCCCTTGACGTTGAAGGAGAAGCGGCCGGGCAGATAGCCGCGGACCTTCGCCTCCATCGTCTCCGCGAAGAGCTTGCGGACGTGGTCGAAGACACCGGTGTACGTGGCCGGGTTGGAGCGCGGCGTGCGGCCGATGGGCGACTGGTCGACGTGGACGACCTTGTCGACCAGGTCGTCGCCGTCGACGCGGGTGTGCCGGCCGGGGACGGCGCGGGCGCCGTTCAGCTCGCGGGCCAGGTGCGTGTAGAGGATGTCGTTGACCAGGGTCGACTTGCCGGAGCCCGAGACGCCCGTGACGGCCGTGAGCACGCCGAGCGGGAAGGACACGTCGATGTCCTGCAGGTTGTTCTCCCGGGCACCGCGCACGGTCAGGCGGCGCTTCGGGTCCGCGGAGCGGCGCTGCTCCGGGATGGCGATGGACTTCTTGCCGGAGAGGTACTGGCCGGTCATCGAGCCCTCGGTGCTCAGCAGCTCCGCGAGGGGACCGCTGTGCACGACCTTGCCGCCGTGCTCGCCGGCGCCGGGGCCGATGTCGACGACCCAGTCGGCGACCTTGATCGTGTCCTCGTCGTGCTCGACGACGATCAAGGTGTTGCCCATGTCGCGCAGGCGGACGAGGGTCTCGATCAGGCGGTGGTTGTCGCGCTGGTGCAGGCCGATGGAGGGCTCGTCGAGCACGTAGAGCACGCCGACCAGGCCGGAGCCGATCTGGGTGGCGAGCCGGATGCGCTGGGCCTCACCGCCGGAGAGAGTGCCGGCCGCGCGGTTGAGCGAGAGGTAGTCCAGGCCGACGTCGACCAGGAACTTCAGGCGCTCGTTGACCTCCTTGAGCACCCGCTCGGCGATCTTCTTCTCGCGGCCGGTGAGCTTCATGCCGCGCAGGAAGTCGGCGCACTCGCTGATCGACATCGCGGAGACCTCCGCGATGGAGCGGCCCTGCACGGTGACGGCGAGGACGATCGGCTTGAGGCGCGTGCCCTCGCAGGTCGGGCACGGGACCTCGCGCATGTAGCCCTCGAAGCGCTCCCGGCTGGAGTCGCTCTCCGCCTCGGAGTGGCGCCGCTTGACGAACGGCACCGCACCCTCGAAAGCGGTGGTGTAGGCGCGCTCGCGGCCGTAGCGGTTGCGGTAGCGCACCTCGATCTGCGTCTTGTGGCCGTTCAGCAGGGCCTTTCTGGCGCGCTGCGGGAGGCCGGCCCAGGGGATGTCCGTACGGAAGCCGAGCTCGCCGGCCAGCGCGCCGACGAGGCGGCCGAAGTAGTCCTTGGTGTGGCCGTGCGACCAGGGGCTGATCGCACCCTCCTCCAGCGACTTGTCCGGATCGGGGACGATCAGCTCGGGGTCGACCTCCATGCGCGTGCCGATGCCGGTGCAGTCCGGGCAGGCGCCGAAGGGCGAGTTGAAGGAGAAGGAGCGCGGCTCCAGCTCCTCGAAGGACAGGTCGTCGTACGGGCAGTAGAGGTGCTCGGAGAACATCCGCTCGCGCTCGGGGTCGTCCTCGGCGAGGTCGACGAAGTCGAGGATCACCATGCCGCCGGAGAGGCCCAGGGCCGTCTCGACGGAGTCGGTGAGCCGGCGCTTGGCGCTGTCCTTGACGGTGAGACGGTCGACGACCACCTCGATGGTGTGCTTCTCCTGCTTCTTCAGCTTGGGCGGGTCGCTGAGCTGGATCGTCGCGCCGTCGACCCGGGCCCGGCTGTAGCCCTTGGTCTGCAGGTCGGAGAAGAGGTCGACGAACTCGCCCTTGCGCTCGCGCACCAGCGGGGAGAGCACCTGGAAGCGGCTGCCCTCGGGGAGCTCCAGCACCCGGTCCACGATGGCCTGCGGCGACTGCCGGGAGATCGGGCGGGCGCACTCGGGGCAGTGCGGCTTGCCGATGCGGGCGAAGAGGAGGCGGAGGTAGTCGTAGACCTCGGTGATGGTGCCCACGGTCGAGCGGGGGTTGCGCGAGGTGGACTTCTGGTCGATCGAGACGGCCGGGGAGAGGCCCTCGATGAAGTCCACGTCGGGCTTGTCCATCTGGCCCAGGAACTGCCGTGCGTAGGAGGAGAGCGACTCCACGTAACGGCGCTGCCCCTCCGCGA
Source organism: Streptomyces sp. AM25 (assembly GCF_058146165.1). Lineage (NCBI taxonomy): Bacteria > Bacillati > Actinomycetota > Actinomycetes > Kitasatosporales > Streptomycetaceae > Streptomyces > Streptomyces sp. AM25. The sequence continues at coordinate 108,444 of NZ_JBKIWN010000141.1, forward strand.
AGATCGTGTCGAACGCGAGGGACGACTTGCCCGATCCGGAGAGCCCGGTGAAGACGATGAGGGAGTCACGCGGGAGGTCGAGCGAGACGTTCTTGAGGTTGTGCTCGCGTGCGCCACGGACGATGAGACGGTCTGCCACGCCGGTCGGCACCTTTCTTGAGAGTCGGCTCCGGAGGGAGCTGCGGGGGTGGGCCGCGCCCCACCGATCCAGAGTACGGGGAGCGTCCGACACACGGACGTCGTCGGCGATGCCACCTCCGACGATATAGCACGCACATTCGATTTAGGGCGTGAGTCCACCACCTTCACCCGAAGGAGTGGCGGCGCTATGGTCGGGCCATGATCGATCATGCGCACGACCTGGCCGCTGTGCGTGACGCGACGGAGCGCCTCCTCGCCGCGGCCGCCCGACTGGACAACGCCGCCGTGGCCGCACCGTCACGGCTCCCCGGCTGGAGCCGCGGCCACGTCCTGGCCCATGTCTCCCGCAACGCGGACGCCCTGGTGAACGTCCTGAGCGGCCGCCCCATGTACGCGAGCGCCGAGCTCCGCGACACGGACATCGAGCGCGACGCGCCCCGGCCCCTGGACGCCCAGCTCAGGGACCTGGAGGAGAGCACGGCCCGGTTCCTGGAGCAGGCCGCCGTCCCCGCCGACTGGTCCCGCACGGTCACCATGCGCAACGGCGTGACCGACAGCGCGTCCCGCGTCCCCTTCCGGCGGCTCGCCGAGGTCGAGCTGCACCACGTCGACCTCGGCATCGGCTACGAACTCGAGGACCTCCCGGCCGAGTTCACCGCCCGCTACACCGCCTTCCTCGCCCAGCGCTTCACCGGCAACCCCGGCGTCCCCGCATTCGCCCTGGCCGCGACCGGAGGCGGCCGGTGGACCACCGGCCGCGCCGAGGGCACCCCGATCACGGTCACCGGCCCCGCCCCGGCCCTCCTCGGCTGGCTCGCCGGCCGCCGCGACGGCGCCGGGCTCCGGGCCGACGCCCACCCGCTGCCCGCCCTGCCCCCGCTATAGGGTTGACGGCATGACATACAGCGGAGTGGTCGAGGTCGGCGGACCTGCAGACGTACACGAGTTGACCGATCTGATGATCTCGAAGGTCGCCGTCGGCCCGATGAACAACAACGCCTACCTGCTGCGGTGCCGGGCGACCGACGAGCAGCTGCTGATCGACGCCGCCGCCGAGCCGAGGACGCTGCTCACCCTGATCGGCGACAGCGGGATCGCCTCCGTGGTGACCACCCACCGGCACGCCGACCACTGGGGCGCGCTGAGCGAGGTCGTGGACGTCACCGGCGCCCGCACCTACGCGGGGCGCTACGACGCCGAGGGCATCCCCGTCTCGACGGACGTGCCCGTCGAGGACGGTGACGTCATCCGCGTCGGCCGCGTCGGGCTGACCGCTCGTCACCTGGTCGGCCACACCCCGGGCAGCATCGCCCTGGTCTACGACGACCCGCACGGGCACCCCCACGTGTTCACCGGCGACTGCCTCTTCCCCGGCGGCGTGGGCAACACCCACCAGGACCCGAAGGCCTTCGCCAGCCTGATCGACGACGTCGAGACCAAGATCTTCGGGCAGCTGCCCGACGAGACCTGGGTCTACCCCGGCCACGGCAACGACACCACCCTCGGCGCCGAGCGGCCGCACGTCGCGGAGTGGCGCGAGCGCGGCTGGTGACGCCCCGGAGGTAGCGCGCCGTCCGCACACCGGGCGGACGGCGCGGTCCCGCCACGCCCCCGGCCACACCCCCGTACGCCCCGGAACTCCCGTTGCCCGGGCCGCCGCGGGAAGTTGGGCACTGCATGAACCGTGCCCGTCCTCCGGCCATGTTCCGTCTGGCGGCTGCCTCCATGGCCGGCACCGCCATCGAGTTCTACGACTTCTTCAGCTACGGCACCGCGGCGGCGCTCGTCCTCGGCCCGCTCTTCTTCCCCACCGTCTCCCCTCTCGTCGGCACCCTCGCGGCCTTCGGCACCTTCGGCGTCGGCTTCATCGCCCGCCCCGTGGGCTCCGTGCTGTTCGGGCACATCGGCGACCGGCACGGGCGCAAGCCCGTCCTCATCGCCTCGCTGCTGCTGACCGGCGTCGCCACCGTGGGCGTCGGCCTCGCGCCCACCTACGCCGACATCGGCCTCGCCGCCCCGTTGCTCCTCCTCGTCCTGCGCTTCCTGCAGGGCCTGGGGCTCGGCGGGGAGTGGGGAGGCGCCGTCCTGCTCACCGCCGAGCACGCCCCCGCCCACCGCCGCGTCCTGTGGACGAGTCTCCCGCAGACCGGCCCCTCGGTCGGCTTTCTCCTCGCCAACGGCATCACCCTGGCCCTGTCGGCCACCCTCTCCGACGAGGAGTTCCTCGCCTGGGGCTGGCGGGTGCCGTTCTGGGCGGCCGGGGTCCTGGCCGTGGCCGGGCTGCTGCTGCGCGCCCAGGTCGCCGAGACCCCGGAGTTCCTCGCCCTGGCCGAGCGCGAGCAGCGGGCCTCCCTGCCGCTGGCCGAGGTCATGCGCGGCGGCCACTGGCGCCTCGTGCTGCTCACCGCCGGCGGGCTGTCCGTCGGCTACTCCGTCTTCTACGCGGTCACCACCTGGTCCCTGGCCTACGGCACCGAGCAGCTGGGCGTGGACCGCACCGTCATGCTCGGCTGCATCATGACGGCCGTCGCGGCCTCCGGGGCGGCCACCCCGCTGATCGCCCTCATCGCCGACCGCCGGGGACGCCGCCTCTTGTGCCTGATCGGCTGCACGGCCGTGGCGCTGTGGATGTTTCCGATGATCGCCCTGCTGCGCACCGGGCGCCCGGCTCTGATGCTGCTGGGCTTCGTCGTCGCGATGCTGGCCTTCGGGCTCGCCTTCGCCGTCATCGGCGCGTACCTGCCCGAGCTCTACGAGCCCGAGGTGCGCTGCACCGGCGCCACCGTCGGCTACAACCTGGGAGGCGTCCTGGGCGGTGCCGTCACCCCGCTGGTGGCGACGGCCCTGGCCCGGGGCGACCGGCCGCCGTGGGCGGTCGCCGTCTATCTGACCGGGGTCGCCGTGCTCAGCCTGGTCTGCTTCTTCCTGCTGCCCGAAACCCGCCCCACGGCAGCGGCCCGCGCCGCCGCCGATCCGACGCCCGCCTGAGGCCGCTCACAACCCCGACGGCGACGGCGTCAGGCGCGGGCGCCGTCGCGCTCCTCCGCCGAAGCGGCCTCCGCCGCTTCGGCCTGCTCCTGCTTCCGGGACGCCCGCAGGCTGGTGACCGTGGTGACGGCCAGCACGGCGCAGATGACGCCGAGGGAGACCGGGATGCTGATCTCGGGGACGTTCACCCCGCTCTCGTGCAGGGCGTGCAGGACGAGCTTGACGCCGATGAATCCGAGGATGACCGACAGGCCGTAGGACAGGTGGACCAGCTTCTTCAGCAGGCCGCCTATGAGGAAGTACAGCTGCCGCAGCCCCATCAGGGCGAAGGCGTTGGCGGTGAAGACGATGTACGGGTCCTGGGTCAGGCCGAAGATCGCGGGTATGGAGTCGAGCGCGAAGAGGACGTCGGTCGTGCCGATGGCCAGCATCACGATCAGCATCGGCGTCATCAGCCGCTTGCCGTTCTCCACGATGAACAGCCGGGTGCCGTGGTAGCGGTCCGTGGACGGGAAGCGGCGCTCGACCGCCTTGAGAAAGCGGTTCTCCTCGAACTCCTCCTCTTCCCCGCCCCCGCGCGCCTCCTGGATGAGCTTCCAGGCGGTCCAGACGAGGAACGCCCCGAAGAGGTAGAAGATCCAGGAGAAGTTGGCGATGATCGCCGCGCCCGCGCCGATGAAGACGGCCCGCAGCACCAGGGCGATGAGCACGCCCACCATGAGCACCCGCTGCTGGAATATCGAGGGCACCGCGAACTTCGCCATGATCAGGACGAAGACGAAGAGGTTGTCGACGCTCAGCGACTTCTCCGTGATGAAGCCCGCGAAGAACTCGCCGGCGGGCTTGCCGCCGCCGAAGAACAGCAGCCCCAGCCCGAAGAGCGCGGCCAGGGCTATCCAGACCGCCGTCCAGATGCCGGCCTCCTTGACGGAGACCTCGTGCGGCTTGCGGCCGCCGATGAAGAAGTCCGCGGCGACGAGGGCGCACAGGCCGGCGATGGTCAGCACCCACATGGTCAGGGAAACGTCCACCGGTCCTCCGGCTTCTCGTACGGCTACGGCGGCAGCGGCGACAGGCGTCGCCCCTACGACAACGGTACAAGAAAACCCAAGGAAAGGTAAAGAGAAAACCAAGAACCGTGCGGTTTCGCCCCGCACGGCCCTGCAGCCGCAGCCCTACAGCACCGCCTGCCTACAGCACCGCCTGGATCTGCGCCAGCAGGTCCTGGAACGTCCGGCCGTCGGCCGGGGTGCCGATGGCCGTCATCTGCCAGCCGCCGCCGTTCCGGTGCACCTTGGCCATGATCTGGGCGGTGTACGGGCCGCCGCCGTCGAGGGTGTAGCGGGCCAGCTCCCGGCCGGTGTTCTCGTCGACCAGGCGGCAGAACGCATTGCGCACCTCGGCGAAGGTCTGGCCGGTGAAGGAGTTCACCGTGAAGACGATCTGGTCGATGTCCGCGGGAACGCGCTGCAGGTCGACGAGGACGGTCTCGTCGTCCTCCCCCTGGCCCGCGCCGCCCACGAGGTTGTCGCCGGTGTGCCGCACCGAGCCGTCCTTGCTGACCAGCTGCTGGAAGAAGGCCACGTCGACCGGCTGCCCGGCGGCGAAGAGCACGGCCGACGCGTCGAGGTCGATCTCCCTGGTGCGCGAACCGAACAGTCCGCGGCGGCGGGGGGCCGCCTGCCAGCCCAGTCCCATCCGCACCGCGGTCAGGTTTCCCCCGTCGGCCTTCTGCAGGCTGATTCCCTGGCCCTTGGACAAGTTGACCGTCACGCGCAGTCCCTCCTCGTACGCCCCCGTGGCCGCGCAGGTGCGCGGCCTCCGGCAACGACCCTACGCACCGGCCCCGTACGCAGGCGCCCGAGGAGTGCGGTTTGTGGCGGTCCTGCAACATGCCCGGCCCGCCCCCCCCTGTCGGCGAGGGCCGGGGCACGCCGTCAGGCGAGGCCCGCCTCCTTCATCTGGCGCAGCTCCTTCTTCAGCTCGCCCACCTCGTCGCGCAGCCGGGCCGCCACCTCGAACTGCAGCTCCGCGGCCGCGGCCCGCATGCGGTCGGTCATCTCCTCGATCTGCTGGGCGAGTTCGGCGGCCGGGCGGTCCGTCGGCACGGCCGCCGCCTTGGCCTTGCCCTTGGCCTTCGCGGGCGTGGGCGCCTTGCCCTTCGCCTTGCCCTTGTCCGCGCCCTGGCGGTAGCCCGAGCCCAGCAGCTCCTCGGTGTCGATCTCCTCGCGGGCGAGCGTGGCGACGATGTCACCGATCTTCTTGCGCAGCGGCTGGGGGTCGATCCCCCGCTCCTTGTTGTAGGCGATCTGCTTCGCCCGGCGGCGGTTGGTCTCCTCGATGGCCTTCTCCATCGCCGGGGTGACCTTGTCCGCGTACATGTGGACCTGGCCGGAGACGTTGCGCGCTGCACGCCCGATGGTCTGGATCAGGGATGTGCCGGAGCGCAGGAAGCCCTCCTTGTCGGCGTCGAGGATGGCGACGAGCGACACCTCTGGCAGGTCGAGCCCCTCGCGCAGCAGGTTGATGCCGACCAGCACGTCGAACTCGCCCGCGCGCAGCTCGCGCAGCAGCTCGACGCGGCGCAGCGTGTCGACGTCGCTGTGCAGATAGCGCACCTGGATGCCCAGTTCCAGGAAGTAGTCCGTGAGGTCCTCGGCCATCTTCTTGGTCAGTGTGGTGACCAGGACGCGCTCGTCCTTCTCGGTGCGCTTGCGGATCTCGTGCACCAGGTCGTCGATCTGGCCCTCGGTCGGCTTGACCACGACCTCCGGGTCGACCAGTCCGGTGGGCCGGATGATCTGCTCCACGAAGCCGTCGCCGCGGGAGAGCTCGTACTTCCCCGGGGTCGCCGAGAGGTAGACCGTCTGCCCGATGCGCTCGGTGAACTCCTCCCACTTCAGCGGTCTGTTGTCCATGGCCGACGGCAGCCGGAAGCCGTGCTCGACGAGGGTGCGCTTGCGGGAGGCGTCGCCCTCGTACATCGCGCCGATCTGCGGGACGGTGACGTGCGACTCGTCGATGACGAGCAGGAAGTCGTCGGGGAAGAAGTCCAGCAGGGTGTTGGGCGGGGAGCCGGGCTCGCGGTCGTCCATGTGCAGCGAGTAGTTCTCGATGCCCGAGCAGGAGCCGACCTGGCGCATCATCTCGATGTCGTACGTGGTGCGCATGCGCAGCCGCTGCGCCTCCAGCAGCTTGCCCTGCTTCTCCAGGGTGGCCAGCCGCTCCTCCAGCTCGGCCTCGATGCCCGCGACGGCCTTCTCCATCCGCTCCGGGCCCGCGACGTAGTGGCTGGCGGGGAAGACGTAGAGCTCCTGGTCCTCGGAGATGACCTCGCCGGTGAGCGGGTGGAGCGTGGAGAGGGCCTCGATCTCGTCGCCGAACATCTCGATGCGGACGGCCAGTTCCTCGTAGACCGGGAAGATCTCGATGGTGTCGCCGCGCACCCGGAACGTGCCGCGGGTGAAGGCCAGGTCGTTGCGCGTGTACTGGATCTCGACGAAGCGGCGCAGCAGCTGGTCGCGGTCGGTCTCCTCGCCGACCTTGAGCGGCACCATGCGGTCCACGTACTCCTGCGGCGTGCCCAGGCCGTAGATGCAGGACACCGAGGCGACCACGATCACGTCGCGCCGGGTGAGCAGCGAGTTCGTGGCGGAGTGGCGCAGGCGCTCGACCTCCTCGTTGATCGAGGAGTCCTTCTCGATGTAGGTGTCCGACTGCGGGACGTACGCCTCGGGCTGGTAGTAGTCGTAGTACGAGACGAAGTACTCGACGGCGTTGTTGGGCAGGAGCTCGCGGAACTCGTTGGCGAGCTGGGCGGCGAGGGTCTTGTTCGGCGCCATGACGAGCGTGGGCCGCTGGAGCTTCTCGATCATCCATGCCGTGGTCGCCGACTTGCCGGTGCCGGTCGCACCGAGCAGGACGACGTCCTTCTCGCCTGCGCGGATGCGCCGCTCCAGCTCCGCGATGGCCGCCGGCTGGTCACCGCTGGGCTGGAAGGGGCTGACGACCTCGAAGGGCGCCACCTTGCGTTCGATCTGGGAAACGGGCCGCATGAGACCACCGTACGGCCCACCACCGACAACGGGCCGCCCGCCCGCTTCCCGCCCCGGATTCCCGGGCGCAGGCCCGCCGGAGGAGCCCCGCGGCCGGCCGCTCCGGCGTGCCGGACCGGCCCGTATCGCGTACGTGTGGGATGTGTGGTGGCGCGCCCCGCTCCGCTCCCTCCGCCGGTCCTCGGTACCCAGGCCGCCACGCCTCTCGTACACAGGACCGGACACCCACAGGACCGGACACCGCCGGGCCCCGCCCCCGACGCCACGACCGCCCGCGAGGAGCTCCCGATGCGCATCCGCCCCGTCCCCTCCGTGACCGGCGCACTGCTCGGCCTGGCCCTCGTCCTGCCCACGCTCGGCACGCCCCCCGCGCACGCCCTCGGGCGCCAGGGGCTCCCCGTCACCATCGGCCACCGCGGCGTGCCCGCCCAGGCGCCGGAGAACACGCTGGCCTCGATCGACAGGGCGGCGGGCCTGGGCATCCAGTGGGTCGAGAACGACGTCCAGCGCACCCGGGACGGGCAGCTGGTCGTCCTGCACGACACCACCCTGGAGCGCACCACGGACGCCCGGCAGCGCTTTCCCGGGCGGGCGCCCTGGAAGGTCGGCGACTTCACGCTCGCCGAGATCCGGACGCTGGACGCGGGCAGCTGGTACGACCACCGCTTCGCCGGTGAGCGGGTGCCCACCCTGAGCAGCTACCTGCGCCGCGTCGACCACAACCACCAGCGGCTGCTGCTGGAGATGAAGGCGCCCGGGCTCTACCCCGGCGTCGAGCAGCAGACGGTGGACGAGCTGCGGCGGGCCGGCTGGCTGGACCGGCGGCACGTCAAGGACCGGCTGGTCGTCCAGAGCTTCGACGCGACGGCGCTGCGCACACTCCACCGCCTGCGCCCGGACCTCAAGAAGGGCTTCCTGGGCGCCCCGAAGGCCGCCGACCTGCGCTCGTACGCCGCCTTCGCCGATCAGATCAACCCCGACCACGGGAGCGTCACCGCCGAATGGGTCCGTGCCGTGCACGCGCTGAGCGGTCCCCACGGGCGCCGTCTGGAGATCACCGCGTGGACCGTCGACGACCCCGCGCGCGCCGTCCGGCTCGGCCGCCTGGGCGTGGACGCCATCATCAGCAACGCACCGCACGTCATCCAGGCCGCGCTCGCCGAGGAGTCCGGCGAGGACCCCTTCGCGGGCGTCGCCCCCGAGCCGGCCGCTCTGTGACTGCCGGGGCCTAGGGCGTGTCCGATGGGTCAGTGCGGGCCCCGCGGCGTCCGGCGCTGGGGGCACCTCTGGGGGCACCCCCAGCGGTA
>NZ_JBKIWN010000142.1:0-33158 GCF_058146165.1 Streptomyces sp. AM25
CTCCCCCAGCTACCGCTGGGGGTGCCCCCAGAGGTGCCCCCAGCACCGGACGCCGCGGGGCCCGCAATGGCCCATCGGACACCCCCTGGCACACCCGCGCCGCGGTACCCCCCACCCCCCCACCGTCAGGAGGACCGGCGTGCCCCCAGTGCCGCCCAGCGACATCCGTCCCGTCACCCACCCCGTCGACCGGCTGCCGGGCCCCGGCCGGCTGATCGCCGGAGGCCTGCAGCACGTGGCGGCCAGTTATGCGGGGGTGGTGGCGCCGCCGCTGGTGGTCGGCGCCGCCGTCGGGCTGTCGCCGGGGGAGCTGACGTTCCTGGTGGGGGCGAGCCTGTTCACGGCCGGGCTGGCCACGCTGCTGCAGACCATCGGGTTCTGGAAGGTCGGCGCCAGGCTGCCGTTCGTCAACGGCGTCTCCTTCGCGGGAGTCGCGCCGATGCTGGCCGTCGTGGACAGCCGGCCGGACCGCGAGGACGCCCTGCCCGTGATCTACGGGGCCGTCATCGTGGCGGGACTGCTGGGCTTCCTGCTGGCCCCGTACTTCGGCAGGCTCGTCCGCTTCTTCCCGCCGGTCGTCAGCGGAACCGTCATCACCCTGATCGGCATGTCCCTGCTCCCGGTCGCCTTCGGCTGGATCCAGGGCGGGCACCCGGAGCGCCCCGCGACGCCGACGGAACTCGCCCTGGCCGTGGCGACGTTGGCGACGGTCATGGTGCTGCGGCTGCTGCTGAAGGGATTCCTGCGGCAGATCGCCATCCTGCTCGGTCTGGTGGCGGGCACCCTGGCGGCCGTCCCCTTCGGTGCCGTCGACACGACGGCCGTGCGGGAGGCGGCGGTTGTCGGATTCCCGCTGCCCTTTCACTTCGGCGCTCCCCAGTTCGCCCTGTCGGCGATCGTCAGCATGTGCGTGCTGATGCTGGTGAGCATGACGGAGAGCACGGCGGACATGCTCGCGCTGGGGCAGGTGGTGGACCGCCCGGCGGACGAGCGGACCATCGCGGCCGGCCTGCGGGCCGACACGCTCGGCACGGCCCTCAGCCCCTTCTTCAACGGCTTCGCCAACAGCGCCTTCGCGCAGAACATCGGCCTGGTCGCCCTCACCCGGGTGCGCAGCCGCTTCACGGTCGCCGCGTGCGGGCTGATGTTCGTGCTGCTCGGGCTGAGCCCCGTCGCCGCGTCGCTGATCGCGGTGGTGCCGAAGCCGGTGCTCGGAGGCGCCGGCATCGTGCTGTTCGGCTCGGTCGCGATGGGCGGGGTCGGGGTGCTGGCGGGGGCCGGGCTCGACAAGGGCGAGAACCTGATGGTGGCCGCGGTGTCGCTGGGGGTGGGGATGATTCCCGTGGTGTCGCGGAACTTCTACGACGCGAGCGCCGTGCCCGGCACCTTGAAGATCATCCTGAACTCGGGGGTCAGCGCGGGATGCCTCACGGCGGTGGTGCTGAACGCGGCGCTCAACCGGCGCACGGACCAGTCCCCTTGACCGCCTCCCCGGGGTGCAGGAACGCCGGGAGACGCTGCTCGGTCTCGTAGTAGCGGTGGAAGACGGGCGTGGCGGCGCCCGAGAGCGGCGGCACGATCCACGACCAGTCGGCCCCGACCTCGCGGCCGGCGCGCTCCTCGCGCGCGATGTGGTCGAGGAAGCGGCGCGCCTCGGTGTGGTGGTCGCTCATGGCCACCCCCGCCCGCTCGAAGGAGTGCAGCACGGCGGCGTTCAGCTCCACCAGCGCCCGGTCCTTCCACAGCGAGCGGTCCCGGGTGACGTCCAGGTCCATCAGCCGCGCGATCTCCGGCAGCAGGTCGTAGCGGTCGGTGTCGGCCAGGTTGCGGGCGCCGATCTCGGTGCCCATGTACCAGCCGTTGAAGGGGGCCAGCGGATAGACCACGCCGCCGATCTCCAGCCGCATGTCGGAGACGGCCGGCACCGCGTACCAGCGCAGGCCGAGCCGCGCGAACCAGTCGAACTCGGGGTGTTCGAGCGGTACGTGGAGCACCGCCGAGTCCGGAAGGTCGAACCAGCGCGGCTTCTCGCCGCAGCCCTCGACGACGAGCGGGAGCACGTCGAACGGGGTGCCCGGCCCGCCGGGCCAGCCCAGGTCCAGCGCGAGGGCGGTGAGCTCCAGGCTCACCGGGTCGCCCAGGACGGTGCCGTCGGGGCGCGGGTAGCCCGCGTAGCGGACGAGCTGGGCGTTGTGGATGCGCGGCCCGGGCCGCCGGGGCGTGTCGGGGGCGAAGACCGTGACGCACGGACGTATCCGTCCGCCGTTGGTCGCCTGCTCCAGGTGCCGGAAGGCCTCCTCGGCGATCTCCTCGGCGGTGTCCACCTCCCGCCGGTCCCGCACGGTCAGGGAGCGCCAGTACAGGCGGCCGATGCAGCGGTTGCTGTTGCGCCAGGCGACCTTGGCGCCGAACTCCAGCTCCTCCGGCGTGTGCCGGTAGGTCCCGGTGCGGGAGATCTCCGCGGCCACCTCCGCCAGCCGCCGCTCCGGCGGGCCCGCGGCGGGGTTCTCCCGGTGGTGGAGCCGCACGAACTCCTCCGCCGCCGTGCGGATCGCCTCCGGCCTCATGACGTACGGCTCTGCGGCGAGTGGGGAGTTCCGGTCCGCGCCGGGTCCGGTGCGCCCGCCCCGCCCGGTCCCCCGGGTGGCCGGGAGCGCAGCGAGACGGTCAGCCACAGCGCGGTCGTCCCCGCCCCGAACACGGCTCCCAGGAGCGCGATCCCGGTCCAGCCCCACAGGGCCCAGGCCACCGAGGCGAGCGCCGAACCCATTGCCCCCGCCAGGAAGTACACCGTCATGTAGGCCGCGGTGAGCCGGGACCTGGCCTCGGGCGCCAGGCGGTAGATCTCGCTCTGGTTGGTGATGTGCATCCCCTGGGCGGCCAGGTCGAACAGGACGATGCCGAGCACGAGGGCCGGCAGCAGCGTGCCGCCGAACCCGAGCGGGAGCCACACCAGGAACAGCAGCAGCGCGGTGACGCCGGTGACGACGCCCGCCAGCCCGCGGTCCGCCAGCCGCCCGGCCCGGGCCGCGGCCAGCGCGCCCGCCAGCCCCGCCAGGCCGAACAGGCCGATGACACCGGTCGAGTAGCCGTAGGGAGGCGCGGACAGCAGGAAGGACAGGGCCGTCCACAGCACGCTGAACGCCGCGAACGACAGCGCCCCGTACGCCGCCCGCAGCCGCAGCACCGGCTCGTGGGCGAACAGCGTGAACACCGAGGCGACCAGCCGCCGGTAACCCGGCGCATTCGTCTCCTGGTACGCGGGCAGGACCGCCCGGGCCGCCACGGCCAGCAGCAGCATCATGCCCGCCGCCCACCAGTAGACCGCGTGCCACCCGGCCCACTCCGCGACGGCACCGGCCACGGTCCGCGCGAAGAGGATGCCGCACAGCAGCCCGGCCATGACCGTGCCCACCACCTGGCCGCGCCGGCCGGGAGCGGCCAGGGAGGCGGCGTAGGGCACCATCACCTGCGTGACGACGGAGCACAGCCCCACCAGCCCCGCGCCCAGCAGCAGGACGGACTCCGAACCGGCGCTCGCCATCAGCACGAGACTGGCGGCACAGGCCGCGCACAGGCCGGTGATCAGCCGGCGCCGTTCGAGCAGGTCGCCGAGCGGGAGGACGAGGAGCAGCGCCACGGCGTACGCGCTCTGCGCGACGGTGACCAGCAGGCCGGCCTGGCCCGCGGGCAGGCCGAACTCGCGGCCGATGGCGCCGAGCAGCGGCTGCACGTAGTAGTTGTTGGCGACGGACAGGCCGGTCCCCGCGGTGAGCAGCACGATCGCGCCGCGCCCCAGGCCGGCGTCCTGTGCGGTGGGTCCGGTCATGGGTGCCGTCCTCGTCGGGGTGCGTCGTACTCGGTCAACTGCCGCTCCACGCCGAGCCCTTGCCAGCGGGAAGGGACGAGGACCTCGCCGTGGGGGAGTGTGCAGCCCACGAGGAAGCCGCCCAGGGCCGCCACGTGCGCGGGTTCCCCCTCGGTCCTGCCGTGGGCCCGCAGCAGGCGCCGGATCTCCGGGCCGTCCGCGGCGGTCGCCTCCCGCACGTGCGGCACGGCGGACGGGCCGTGCGGCGCGTCGTGCAGCACCTCCCGGAGGAGGGCGGCGTGGTCGAAGGCGAACCGCTCCTCCGCCTCGGTGCCGGTAAAGGCGTCCGGACGCGGGGGCAGGGGCTGCCACCACGCGTCCGCCGCGTCATCGCCGCCGCGGACGCACGGCAGGACGGGAAGCAGCACCGCGTACACCAGGCTGACGTAACGGCCCCGGGGGTCCCGGTCCGGTGCGGTGTGCCAGGACACCGGGGCGAGTTCGGCGGCGGTGACGTGCACTCCCGTCTCCTCCCGCAGCTCCCGGCGGGCCGCGGCCGGCGCGTCCTCCCCGGCGTCGACCTTGCCGCCGGGCAGCGCCCACCGGCCCCGGAACGGCTCGTTCCCTCGGCGGATCAGCAGGACGTGCCAGCCGTTCCCGGCACTGTTCCCGGCATTCTCCCCGGCGTGGGCCAGCACGGCCAGGTCGACGGTCAGGACGACGGCGCCCATCGGTCAGCCGTGCCTCTCGGCGGCGGCCTTGGCGAACGAGCCCAGCCGGTCGGCGAGTTCGGCCGTGGACGACAGGTACTCGACGCCGGGGAGCCGGGTGGCGTGCTCCCCGACGGCCCACACGGTCTTCTCCGCGTCGAGGGCGACGATCATCTCCTGGAGCGAGCCGTGCGAGCCGGGGACGGCGATCATCGCGGCGGCCACGCTGGCCAGCACGATGTTGCGGCCGTTCGCGGTCAGCCCGGTGTCCAGGACGAGGTCCGCCCCCGCGTACGGGGAGGTGGTGCGGTTCGCCGTGCCCGGCAGCAGGCTCAGCACCCGCCCGCCGTGCTCCTTGGCGCCGCGCGCGGCGGCCTCCATCGCGCCCCCGAGACCGCCGGTCACCAGGAGGCAGCCGGGCTGCCGTGCCACGAGGCCGCCCACCTCCTGGGCCAACTCGTATACATGCGGCGGGCAGTTGCGGCCCTTGCCGACGACGGCGACGAGGGTGTCCGGCCATTTCTCCACGGTGCTGTCAGTCCTCCTTCTTGCGGATGCCGAGGGCGAAGAGCGCGTCGACGAAGCCGATCATCCGCTTCTCCCGGCCGATCCTCGGTGAGGTTCCGGGGCTTTCGCCGTCGGCCTCGTAGCGGTGCATGCGCTCCTCCGACAGGGCGACCAGCCGCCGGCCGATCTCCTGGAACTCTTCCGAGCTGATCCGTCCCCCGTCAAGGGCCGACGTGCACCGTTCGTAGGCGGCCAGGGGGCCGACCGTGTGAACGGAGCAGGTCTGCAGCGCCTGCCGCATCTGATTGGCCAGCTGCTGCACGTCGTCCGCCGGGGGACCGGACTGCGGTCCGCGGTCCATGCGGTTCACCTACCTCCCCAGGAAGGCGGGTTTCTCCGCGACCGCACTCTGCCACAGCGGCTGCCAGTGGAAGTCCTCGCGCAGCACGCCGCGCCGCTCGAACACCGTGACGACCTCCTGGCTGGGGGCGTTGGTCCGCAGCGCGATGCAGCAGTGGGCGCTGCGCAGCACCAGGCCGATGCCCTTCGGCTGCAGCCGAGCCTCCAGGAAGTTCACCGCGTCCACGACCAGACGCTCGTTGAGCTGCGGCTGGCGGGCGAGGTAGTTGAGGCCCTTCTTGAGCTTGGAGTAGCCGGCCACCTTGCGGTCGGGGACGTAGCCGAGGTGGGCGATCCCGAAGGCGGGGGCCAGATGGTGTTCGCACATGGACACGTAGTGCACGTCGTTGACAAGGATCAGGTCCTGCATCCCGGGGTTGTCGAAGACCTTGAAGTCCTCTTCGATGTCGATGTCGCCCGGGTTGATCGTCTGGGCGTACAGCTCGGCCACCCGGCGCGGGGTCTGCGCCATCACTTCGCTCTTGTCGCCCTGTCCGAGACCGCGCAACAGCTCGCTGATGGCGTTCTCGATCACATCCAGGTCCACCGGCTTGGGGGGAAGCGGTGAATGCGCCTGCTGAAATTCCGCCATGGTGCCGCCCTTCAGGCAGGACCGGTCACCCCGCCGCCAACAGGCAGGGGGCGCCCCGGAGTTCGTCAGGTGGGTGGAGCATGAAACGGTCGTGCGCCAGGCTAGGAACGATGTCGATCTCGAGTCAACAGGTGCGCAAGGGGGAGTTAAAAGTCCCACAAAGAGGCGTGTGGCGTGCCGGAGGGGCGCGCACATGGTGCAAACGCACGAGCGCGCCAACTCGTGCATCCGGCAAGTAGGTTGATTCCGCCAGTGGCCGGGCACCGCGCGGCCCCGTTAGCATCGGCGACCGTGGGATGGCGACGGACCGGCGGTGAACCGCCGGTACTCCTGGCGGCACTGCTGTGGGGCACGGTCGGTCCCGTCCAGCTCCTCTCCGGCACCACGGCCTCGCCGGTGTCCGTCGGCGCCTGCCGGATGCTCCTGGGCGGTCTGCTGCTGGCCCTCTTCACCGTCCGCGGACCGGGACTCCGCACGCTGTGGGCGCCCGGCGCCCGCCGCTGGATGCTGCTGAGCATCCTGGTCACCGCCGCGTTCCAGGCGTGCTTCCTGGAGGCGGTGGACCGGTGCGGCGCGGCGCTCGCGACGGCGGTGACCTTCGGGACGGTGCCGGCCGTCTCCGGATGGTGCGCGCACCGGGCGTCCGGCGAGCGGCCGGACCGCTCCTGGTGGTGGGGAACGGCCTGTGCGGTGGGCGGGATCGCCCTGCTGCTGGTGCCCGGCCGGGCCGTGCGCGCCGACGGGCCGGGGGTGCTGCTCGGTGTCGTGGCCGGAGCCTCCTTCGGCGTGTACATCGCTCTCACCGGACAACTGGCCCGCCGTGGGGCGGACACCGCGGCGGCGGCACCGATGAGCGTGCTGTGCGCGGGAGTTCTCGTGTCGCCGTGGATCGCGGCGGCCCCCGGAGACCTCACGAGCCTGCACACCCTGGCCCTCGTCGGCTGGCTCGGCATCGGCACGACCGCGCTGGGCTACTGGCTGTTCACCAGCGGCGTCGGACGGATCGGCGCGGCCACCGCGGGCACCCTCAGCCTCGCCGAACCCCTCGTCGCCACCGTGCTCGGGGTGGCCCTCCTGGGCGAACGGCCGCCCGCCCTCGCCGCGTGCGGAGCGGTGCTGCTGCTCACGGGACTCGTCGTCGTCTCCGTGGTGCCCGCGCGCGGACCCCTGGCTCAGCGGTCCTGATAGAGCGCCATCACGTCGTGGACCCGCGGCGAGAAGAACAGCGGGCCGATGGCGTCCGACCAGGCCATCCCCTCCGGGGTGAGCTGCAGCACGCCGTCCTCGTCCGCGTCGAGCCACTGCCGCTCCTGGAGCACGGTGAACTCGGCGGCGAAGTCGTCCAGGGGCAGCGTGCCGAACCGCCGCCGGTACGCGTCCGCCGGCAGGCCGCCGGACTCCAGGAGCGTCTGGAGGACGAACATCCGGCGCCGTTCGCCGTCGTCCATCCTGAACGCCCACTGCGCCCGCCTGAACTCCTCGGCCGGGGTGGCCAGATAGCCGTCGATGATGCGTCGCACCTCGGGCACGGCCACCGCGTAGTCCGTGGTGTAGTGCAGATCCGTGGTGAACGAGCGGGCGCCCACACCGAGACCGACCATGCCGGCCTGCTGGTTGTACTCGCCGATGCTCGTGTCCTCCGCATGCTCGGCCGCGGGCGTCCCCGTGCGCCGGAAGACCCGCATGGACGTCTGCTCGTAGCCGCTGGCCAGCAGGTGGTCACGCCCGTAGCGGTACAGGCGCAGCCGCTGTGCGTCCCACAGCGTGCCGTCCTTGTCGTGCCGGGCGCTCAGACCGGTCAACGGGCGTACGTACAGCGGGTACAGATAGATCTCCTCCGGCCGCCAGGCCAGCGCCGCGTCGAGGGAGAGCCGGAACGACTGCTCGGTCTGACCGTCAATGCCGTAGATGAGGTCGATGTTCAGGACCGGGAAGGCGGCCTCCCGCAGCCGGGTCAGCGCCGCTTCCACTTCGGCCCGCTTCTGCGGCCGTACGGCGGCGCGCGCCTCCGCGTCGATGAAGCTCTGCACCCCGATGCTCAGCCGTGTCGCACCGCGCTCGGCGAGGACGGCGAGCCGGTCCGCGGTCGCGGTGGCCGGGGAGGTCTCGACCGACCAGGGAACGGCCGCGAGGTCCGTCCCCATCACGTCCTCGCAGACGTCGCAGAGCCGGGTGAGTTCGGCGGCGGTGAGGTACGTGGGCGTCCCGCCGCCGAAGGCCGACAGCACGAAGCGCACAGGCCGCCCGCTCGCCTCCAGGGCGTCCCGGGTCACCCGGGCCTGCCGCTCCAGGGCGTCCAGGAACGCACTGGTCACCTCTTCCGGGGCGCCGGTGCGGGTGAAGAGATTGCAGAATCCGCAGCGCATCTCGCAGAACGGGATGTGCACGTACAGCGAAAGCGCGTCGAGCCGCTCGCCTTCCCACACGTCGCGCAGCAATGGCCCGTTCTCCAGGAGCCGGTAGGCCTTCTGGTGAGGATAGGCATAGACGTATTGCCGGTAAGGGGTGGTCAGTTGCAAGGTGCCTGAGTTGGCCATGGGAGGCACGATAGTGGCCCGGTGCACGCACATGTAGGTGCGAGGGACAGCTTTTCCGGGTAACCGTCAGCACCATGAGGCGACTTCTGATTGCAGCCGGCGGGGGCGGGGACGCCATCGCCACGGCCATGGTCCACACGGCCCTGTACGGCGAGGACACGCCGGCCCTGGTCCTGACGTACGCCTGGGAGCGCCTGGTCGTCGACCCGGTCCCCGGCCCGCGCAGCCCGGCGGACTTCACCGGCACCGAGCGCGTCGGCGAGCGGCTGCACCTGGTCACCCCGCGGTCCGCGCCCGTGCCCCCGGCGGGTTCGCATCTGCCACGGCTCGCCGCCGAGTTGAAGCCCGTCCTCGGCATCCTCGACCCCTACGCGGGCACCATCGGCATGGCCCGCCAGATCGCCGAGGCCGCCGCGTACTGCAACGCCGACCGCGTCGACATCGTGGACGTCGGCGGGGACGTGGTGGCCGACGGCAACGAGCCCACGCTGCGCAGCCCGCTGGGCGACGCCCTGGCGGTGGCGGCCTGCCGCTCGGCCGGGCTGCCGACCGTCGTCCATGTCGCGGGCCCCGGGCTGGACTCCGAGGTGCCGGAGGCGGACCTGCTGCCGCGGCTGGGGGATCCGGCGTTCATGCTGACCGCCGAGCACACGGGCTGTGTGGACGGCGTCTTCGACTGGCACCCGTCCGAGGCGAGCGCCCTGCTGGTGGCCGCGGCCCGCGGCGTCCGGGGAGTGTGCGGCACGCGCGACGCGTCGGCCCCGGTCGTGCTGGGCCCGGCGAGCGCCGGGGTGTACCGGCTGTCCCTGGACCGCGTTCTGGGGATCAACCGGCTGGCCCGGGCGCTGGACGGGGTGGCGGACCTGGCGGGGGCCGAGGACGCCTGCCGTTTGGTGTGCGGGTTTTCGGAGATTGCGCTCGAACGGGAGCGCGCTGCGCGCGGGCTCGGCGGTGCCGTCGTTGCGGAGGGCGTGCCGGATGCCGGTGCGCTCGATGAGCGGTTCGCCGCTTGGGAGCGGCGAACCGCGGCGTCGGGGATCGCGTACGTGACGACTCGGCGGATCGTCGAGGAGTTGGAGCTGTCGCCCGGTGCGCTTTCGCTGTTGCGGGGGCGGTTGGAGGGGCGGGGTGTGTCGCCGTTGTGGCGGGTGGGCGTGGGTCACTGACGGGCTTCTGTGGTTGCTCGCGCAGTTCCCCGCGCCCCTTACGGGGCGCCGCCCCCTACTTGAGCAGTTCGTAGGCCGGCAGCGTCAGGAACTCCGCGTAGTTCTCGTCCAACGCCACCTTCAGCAGCAGGTCGTGGGCCTCCTGCCAGCGGCCCGGTTCGTCGAGCGCCGTCAGTTCCGCCGCGGCGAGGCTGCGGACCAGGTCCGCGGTCACCTTTTCACCCGTGTCCAGCACGACCCCCGCGTTCACCCACTGCCAGATCTGGGAGCGTGAGATTTCCGCCGTGGCCGCATCCTCCATGAGGTGGAAGATGGCGACCGCGCCGTGGCCGCGCAGCCAGGACTCGATGTAGCGGATGCCGACCTGGACGGCGTTGAGCAGGCCGGCGTGCGTCGGCCTGGCGTCCAGCGAGTCCACGGCGGTGAGTTGATCGGCCGTCACGTGGACGTCCTCGCGCAGGCGGTCCTTCTGGTGCGGGCGGGTGCCGAGGACGGCGTCGAAGGAGGCGCGGGCCACCGGGACGAGGTCGGGGTGGGCGACCCAGGAGCCGTCGAAGCCGTCGGCCGCCTCCCGGTCCTTGTCGGCCCGCACCTTTTCCAGGGCCACCTCGTTGACCGCGGGGTCCTTGCGCGAGGGGATGAAGGCCGCCATGCCGCCGATGGCGTGCGCGCCGCGCTTGTGGCAGGTGCGGACGAGGAGTTCGGTGTACGCGCGCATGAAGGGTGCGGTCATGGTGACGGCGTTGCGGTCCGGCAGGACGAACCGCTCCCCGCCGTCGCGGAAGTTCTTCACGATCGAGAACAGGTAGTCCCAGCGGCCTGCGTTGAGGCCCGAGGCGTGGTCGCGCAGTTCGTGGAGGATCTCCTCCATCTCGTAGGCCGCGGTGATCGTCTCGATGAGGACGGTGGCGCGGACCGTGCCGTGCGGCAGGCCCGTCCAGTCCTGGGCGAAGACGAACACGTCGTTCCACAGGCGGGCTTCGAGGTGCGACTCGGTCTTGGGGAGGTAGAAGTACGGGCCCTTGCCCAGGTCCAGCAGGCGCCGGGCGTTGTGGAGGAAGTAGAGGCCGAAGTCGACGAGGGCGCCGGGCACGGGGCGGCCGTCGACGGTCAGGTGGCGCTCGTCCAGATGCCAGCCGCGCGGGCGCATCACGACGGTGGCGAGCTCCTCGGCCGGCCGGAGGGCGTAGGACTTGCCCTCGGGCGTGGCGAAGTCGATGCGGCGCTCGTAGGCGTCGATCAGGTTGAGCTGGCCCAGGAGCACGTTCCGCCAGGTGGGGGCGGAGGCGTCCTCGAAGTCGGCGAGCCACACGCGGGCACCGGAGTTGAGGGCGTTGACGGTCATCCTGCGGTCGTCGGCCGGCCCGGTGATCTCGACGCGCCGGTCCTCCAGGGCGGCGGGTGCGGGGGCCACGCGCCAGGAGGGGTCCTCGCGGATGCGCGCGGTACCGGGGAGGAAGTCCAGCCTGCCGGTGCGCGCGATCTCCGCGCGGCGTGCGGCCCGTTGCGCGAGCAGCTCGTCGCGGCGCCCGGTGAAGCGGCGGTGCAGGGCGGCGACGAAGGCGAGCGCCGCATCGGTCAGCACCTCCTCCTGGCGCTCCACGGGCGGGCCCTGGACGACGGCCGGTGCGGAGGGTGTTGCTGCGGACATGGCGGTCAGCTCCTTCGACTGGCGGGAGACAGCGGGAGGTTCTCCGGGGTGGCACGCGGTGCCGCGCCGATCTGTGGACACTAGTTTTCTCATGATGGAAGTTCAATGCCGCCTGCCGTGAGCCGCGCCAGATCCTCGGGGGTGTCGAGGTCGTCCGGCGCGGCCACGTCCCCGCACTCCACCAGCGCGAGCTCCGCGGCGTGCGCCCGCAGATACGCCCGCGCCCCCTGGTCGCCGCGGGCCGCCGCCGCGACGCCCGCCCAGTGCTCCCGCGCGAGCAGCACCGGGTGCCCCCGCTCGCCCCCGTAGGCCGCCGCCGCCAGGCCCGCGCCGGCCCGGTGCGCGGCGAGCACCCGCGCCACCGCCTCCGGGCCGATGCGGGGCTGGTCCACCAGCATCACCAGGACGGCGCCGGCGCCCGGCACGGCGGCGAGCGACTCCAGGCCCGCCCGCAGCGACGAGCCCATGCCCGCCGCCCAGCCGGGATGCTCCACGAGGACCGTCCCCGGCGCGAGCGGCCGGATCCGCTCGCGGACCTCCGCGGCCCCCGCGCCCAGCACGGCGTGCACCGGGGAGCAGCCGCCCGCGCGCAGCACCTCCAGGGCGTGCCCGGCCAGCAGGCCGCCTCGGTACCTCAGTAGGGCCTTGGGGTGGCCGCCGAGGCGCCGTCCGCCGCCGGCCGCCAGCAGCAGACCGGCGATGGAAGGCCCCTGTGCACGAGGGTTGTTGGAGTGATTCATGCTTCCTGCATACCCCATGACCGGGCGCCTGTGCGCCGGACGTCAGTTCGTCACCCGCACGGGAACACCCGGCCTGAATTTCGCTGTGCGTGTGGCGCGTCGCACAGAAAGTGGCGTTAACTGATCCGCGCGGGCGGGCCGTGGGAGGGGGAGAGTCGTGACGGAAGGCACCGTAGTGGTGGAAGAGGAGCTAGCGGGTCATTCCAGCCGAAAACCGGACCCGAGAGCGGTCGTGCTGTGCGCTGCCGTCTCCCGGCTGCGCAAGGCCCTTGCCGGGCACCCCGCCGTCTTACCCGACCGGGAGGCCGCCGACGACGAACTGGCCGCGCTGGACGCGATGGCCCGTGCCGGGGAGCCGGATGTGTCCCGGTTGCGCAGTGCGTTGCTGTTGGTGGCCGGTGCGGTCGGCTCGGTGAGCGCCCTTGCCGGTGCGCTCGGCGAGGTGCGGGCGGCGGTTGACAGTTTCGGCGAAGAGGCCGAGGTGCCGAGGCCTCGCGAGGGCGCCTAGCGGTTCGTCTGCGGGTCGGTTGTGGCTGGTCGCGCCCACGCGGCGGAGCCGCACAAGGGAACAGCCCCGCGCCCCTACGGGGCACGTAGTTCCGTCGACAACTCCGCCGCCGCCTCCTTGAGCATGGGCACGATCTTCTCCGTCGCCGCATCCGTCACTCTGCCCGCCGGGCCCGAGACGGAGACCGCCGCCGCCGTGGGGGAGTCCGGCACCGGTACCGCCAGGCAACGCACCCCGATCTCCTGCTCGTTGTCGTCCACCGCGAAACCCGTCTCGCGCACCAGCGCCAGGGCCGTCAGGAACGCCTCGGGCGTGGTGATCGTCTTCTCGGTCGCGGCCGGCATCCCCGTGCGCTTCAGCAGGGCACGCACCTCGTCGTCCGAGCACTGGGCGAGCAGCGCCTTGCCGACCCCCGTGGTGTGCGGCAGCACCCGTCGGCCGACCTCGGTGAACATCCGCACCGAGTGCCGCGAGGGCACCTGGGCGACGTAGACGACCTCGTCCCCGTCCAGCAGCGCCATGTTGGCCGTCTCGCCCGTCCCGTCGACCAGCCGCGCGAGGTGCGGACGGGCCCACGTGCCGAGCAGCCGGGCGGAGCTCTCGCCGAGGCGGATCAGCCGGGGGCCCAGTGCGTAGCGGCGGTTGGGCTGCTGGCGCACGTAGCCGCAGGCGACGAGGGTGCGCATCAGCCGGTGGATGGTCGGCAGCGGAAGCCCGCTGCTCGTGGAGAGTTCGCTCAGCCCGACTTCGCCCCCCGCGTCGGCCATCCGCTCCAGCAGGTCGAAGGCGCGCTCCAGCGACTGGACGCCGCCGGTCGGCGAGGCGGTTCGGGGCTCGGCGGACGAGGGCACGGTGCAGTCCTTCCGTGACAGTGAGTTGAGAGCAGCCTACCGGTGTACGGAAGGGGTCTTGACGGCGTCGGGCCACCGCAGAAGACTGCGGGCCACCCGGGCGTCAACAGAATGTTGAAGCGCGGACCCGGCCGGCGGATCGAGGAGGGGGCGCCATGCCCGCGGTGGAGCTGTTGCTGCGCTCGACGAGAGTGGTCACCCCGGACGGCACCCGCCCCGCGTCCGTCGCCGTCGCGGACGGGCGGATCGCCGCCGTGCTGCCGCATACGGCCGAACTCCCCTCCGGAGCAGTCTGCGAGGACCTCGGCGGCGACGTCCTGCTGCCCGGCCTCGTCGACACCCACGTGCACGTCAACGATCCCGGCCGCACCGAGTGGGAGGGCTTTCGCAGCGCCACCCGCGCCGCGGCCGCCGGGGGCGTCACCACGCTCGTCGACATGCCCCTCAACAGCCTTCCGCCCACCACCACCGTCTCCCGTCTCCGCATCAAGCAGGCCGTGGCGCAGCAGGCGGTGCACGTCGACGTCGGCTTCTGGGGCGGGGCCGTGCCCGGCAACGGCGAGGACCTGCAACCCCTGCACGCCGCCGGGGTCTTCGGATTCAAGTGCTTCCTCTCGCCCTCCGGCGTCGAGGAGTTCCCGCCGCTGGACCGCCGCCGGCTCGCGGACGCCGCCGCCCGGATCGCCGGCTTCGGCGGACTGCTGATCGTGCACGCCGAGGACCCGGACCGGCTCTCCGCCGCACCGCAGCGCGGCGGCCCGCACTACGCCGACTTCCTCGCCTCCCGCCCGCGGGCCGCGGAGAACGCCGCCGTGGCCGCCGTCGTCGACGTGGCCCGGCGCTTCGGCACGCGCGTGCACGTCCTGCACCTGTCCTCCTCGGACGCGCTGCCCGTCATCGCCGCCGCCAAGGCCGAGGGCCTGCCCGTCAGCGCCGAGACCTGCCCGCACTTCCTCACCCTGACCGCGGAGGAAGTGCCCGACGGCGCCACGGAGTTCAAGTGCTGTCCACCCATCCGGGAGGCGGCCAACCAGGACGCGCTGTGGGCGGGCCTCGCCGCCGGGACCGTCGACTGCGTCGTCTCCGACCACTCGCCCTGCACCACCGGTCTCAAGGTCCCCGACTTCGGCACCGCGTGGGGCGGCATCTCCTCCCTCCAGCTCGGGCTGCCCGCCGTCTGGACCGCGGCCCGGCGGCGCGGTCACACGCTCGACGACGTGGCCCGCTGGATGTCCGCCGCCCCGGCCGCCCTCGCAGGCCTGGACCGCAAGGGCGCCGTCGAGGCGGGCCGCGACGCCGACTTCGCCGTCCTCGACCCCGACGGGACCTTCACCGTCGACCCGGCCGCACTCCACCACCGCAACCAGGTCACCGCCTACGCGGGCCGCACCCTGCACGGCGTCGTACGGTCCGCCTGGCTGCGCGGCCGGAAGATCGCCGACCACGGCACCCCCACCGAGCCCACCGGCCGACTCCTGGAGAGGCAGCACACCGACAGATGAGCGACACGAGTGACATAGCCGAAACCGCAGACGTCCCGCCGCAGTTCACCGGGCCCGCACGCCCGTACTCCGGCGGGGACCCCTACGCCGACTACCGCACCGCGCCCTTCGCCTTCGCCGCGCTCCCCGACCTCGCCGGCCGGCAGCTGGGCGGCGCCGTGACCGCCGCCAACGACGAGTTCTTCGCCGAGCGCGAGAACCTGCTCGCCCCCGGACCCGCCCGCTTCGACCCCGAACTCTTCGGCCACAAAGGCAAGATCATGGACGGCTGGGAGACCCGCCGCCGCCGGGGCACCGCGGCCGCCCCGCACCCCGCCACCGACGACCACGACTGGGCGCTCGTCCGCCTGGGGGTGCCCGGCGTCGTCCACGGGATCGTCGTCGACACCGCCCACTTCCGCGGCAACCACCCCGAGTCCGTGACCATCGAGGCCACGGCCCTGCCCGGCACCCCCTCCCCGGAGGAGCTGCTGGCCCCGGACGTGCCGTGGGCGACCCTCGTCCCGCGCACCCGCGTGGGCGGCCACGCCGCCAACGGCTTCGCCGTCCCCGTCCGCGAGCGCTTCACCCACCTGCGCCTCGCCCAGTACCCCGACGGCGGCATCGCCCGGCTGCGGGTGCACGGCGAACCGGTGCCCGACCTCGCCTGGCTGGGCGCGCTCGGCACCTTCGACCTCGCCGCACTCGAGAACGGCGGCCACGTCGAGGACTCCTCCGACCGCTTCTACTCCTCCGCCCTCAACTCCATCCACCCCGGGCGCTCCCTGCGGATGGACGGCGGCTGGGAGACCCGCCGCCGCCGCGACTCCGGCCACGACTGGGTGCGGTACCGGCTCACCGGGCAGGCGGTCCTGCGCGCCGTCGAGATCGACACCGGCTGCTACAAGGGCAACGCCCCCGGCTGGGCCGACGTCCATGCCCTCGACGCCACCACCGGCGCCGACCCGGCCGACCGCACGGCCGGCTGGACCCCCCTGCTGCCCCGCACCCGCCTCCAGCCCGACACCGTCCACCGCTTCGTGCTCGACGGCGCCCCGACGGCCACGCACGTCCGCATCGACATCCACCCCGACGGGGGCGTCGCCCGGCTGCGCGTGCACGGCTCCCTGACGGGCGAGGGGCTCAACCGGAAGCCAGGGGGCGGCTCATGAACAGGGCCGTCTCGCCTTCGGAGACGGTGCCGGTGTAGAGCGTGGTGTCCAGGCCGGCGAACGTGAACCCCATCTTCCGGTAGGCCCGGACCGCCGGGGCGTTGACGCTGGTGACCTCCAGCCAGGCGGTGCGGGCGCCCAGTTCGCGGCCGCGGGCGAGGGCCCGGTCCATCAGGCCGCGGCCGATGCCCCGGCCGCGGTGGGCGGGGGAGACCCGCAGGTCGGCGATGTGGAGGCGGCGGTTCCAGGCCTGGTACGCCACGGTGATCGCACCGCACAGTTCGGTGCCCTCGTAGGCGGCCACGACCTCCGCATCGTCCGCGAGCTCCTCGCCCTCGTCCGGGTACTCCTTGAGCAGCGGCGGGTCCACCGGCACCTCGCGCAGGCCGAACCCGTCGGCACGGGCGGTCACTTCGAGGACGGCGGCGGTGACGAAGGAGTTGTCGAGGGCGTCGGCGGCGGCCAGCGCCTCGGTGTCGTCGGAAGAAATCGCACGGTATATCGGCATGGGCACCTGTCTATCACCACGGCCACCCCGCGGCGGACACTCCGTCCAGGCTGTCCCAGAACATCAACTCGTAGTCCTGGAGCAGCCGTCCGTGCCGGCGGGCCAGCTGCTCCGAGAACGTGCCGTCCTCCAGCCCCGCCTGCACCGCCGTGAGCGCCAGCGCCTCGCCCTCCGGGTCGGCCCGGGCGAAGAAGTCGAAGAAGCCGCAGGCCGCGTCGTCGAAGCCGTAGTGGGTGCGCAGTGCCCGGCTCGTCGTGGCGCAGTAGCCGCTCCACGCGGCGAAGTTGGCGATCAGCGCGACCACGACGTCGGCCGGCTCGGCGCCCAGGGCCATCGAGGCCATGTACGCCGGGTAGGCCTGGCAGCCGGCCTGCGGCTCGTAGGCCCGTACCGCACTGTCGTCCAGGCCGCAGGCGGCCGTCAGTGCGGCGAGCTGTTCCAGGGCCGCGGTCTCGCCCCCGACGAGGTGCGTGAAGAAGCCGGCGACGGCCGGGTGGTCCGCGGACCTGGCCGCGATGTGCGCGAAGCTGCGCCGGTCACTCGTGATGATGTGGTGCTGCTCCAGTGCGAGGGCGGAGACCGCCTCCCGGGGCGCGGTACCCGCGGCCATCCGCGGGACGAGCCGGTTCGCCGTGGTGTCCGGTGCCAGTTCCTGCACCGCCTGCGCGAGGACTTCCTGGGCTGTACGGGCCATGGCGCCAGATTAGGGCCTGTCCCGGGCCGCGGGTGGTCACTTCGCCCCGGCAAGCCAGAAGATGAGGAAGAAGAAGGCGACGATGAAGTGGACGGCGACGAGGTAGATGAACACCCGGATCGTCATCCCCATGGGGGCCCGGTCCTCTTCCACGTACTGCTTGACGTTGTCGCTCACGGCATTCCCCTCCGGGTCGGTGCGGCGTCGCCCAGGCACAGCCCGGCCGCGCCGCTCTGCATCAGCGTGTGCATGAACAGCAGGTCCACCCCGCCTTGCGAGACGGCGGCGATGCGGTGCGGGGTGAGGGAGTCGAAGTGGGCGGCGTCGCCGGGACCGAGCTCGTGCACGGCCTCGCCGAGCGTCAGCCGCATCCGGCCCCCGGTGACGTAGAGCCACTCCTCGCCCGGGTGCACCCGGACCAGCTGTTCCTGGCCGGCCCGGCCCTGCGGCACGTGCAGCCGCAGGGCCTGCATGGCCCGCCCGGAACCCCCGGCCCGCCAGTACGTCCAGCCGCCGGCCTGCTGCGCCTCCATGCGGTCGGCCCGTACGATCGGATCGGACTCGGGCGTCACCTCGCCCAGCAGGTCGGAGACGGTCGTGCCGTACGTCCGGGCGAGTGCGAGGAGCATCGGCAGCGACGGCGTCCGGTGGCCGGTCTCCAGCCGGGAGAGGTGCGCGGGCGAGAGCCCGGCCCTGGCGGCCGCGGCCTCCAGCGTCAGCCCGCTGCGGGTGCGCAGCGCGCGCAGCTGCGGGGCGACGAGGGGGAGCGGTTCGGGCGGCTGGCTCATGGCTCCGGTATATCCCCGCTTTACCTCCAGGACAAAAACTTTTGCCTCGGAGGCAAAGGTTCCTTCGTGTACGCGTCACATTCGGTGAACATCAGGAAAACATCAAGATCACGTCATTGACATGACAGCGTCATGGCCCGCCATGCTGTCGGGCATGAGAACCCCCCATCGCTTCGCACGCATCGGCGCGCTCGCGGCGCTCTCCTCCGTCCTGCTGCTCGGCACGCCCGCCGTCGCCGCCACCCACACCGCCGCCGCCCCCGCGGCCGTGAGTGCCGTGAGCGTGGAGTCCGTCGGTGACGTCTGCTACTCGCAGCTGCCGTCGGAGGCCCACGACACCCTGAACCTCATCGACCAGGGCGGCCCCTTCCCTTACCCGCGGGACGGGATCGTCTTCTCCAACCGCGAGGGCGTGCTCCCGCAGCAGGCCGGCGGCTACTACCACGAGTACACGGTCATCACCCCGGGCGCCCCGACCCGCGGCACCAAGCGCATCATCACCGGTCAGGGCACCCACGAGGACTACTACACCGCGGACCACTACGCGACGTTCGCCCAGGTCGACTGGACCTGCTGAGCAACTCGCCCTGCCGGAGGGCCCGTCACCGCTCCGCGGTGGCGGGCCCCGCCCTTTTCCGCGTCCTTTTCCGCCGGGGGCGCGGGCGGCGTCGTCACGCGACGCCCTTCACGGCGGGTGCGGGCGGGCACACTCCCCTTTTCACGCCTTCACGCGACCCATGCAGCCCGTCCGGGGCCGATTGTCGGCGCATCCCGTTAACGTTTCGGTAGAGCAGCGTTCCGGGGAGGGGGCGTGATGTCCATGGCATCGACGATCGTGCACGAAGTGCCGCAGTGGAAGCGGTGGTTGACCGTCAGGCACCGTCCCGGCCCATGAGTCCCACCTGCCGACATCCACGCCATGTACACCGAGAAGGGCGGCGAACTGCCGTGTACCGCTGGGAGATCACCCGAGCCGCACTCGCGCAGCGAGTCCTCGCCGTCGTCCGCGGCGACAGCTACGACCAGGCCGCGGTCACGGCGGGCACGCTGGTCTCCGCGGGAGTGACCAGCCTGGAGATATCCCTCACCACGCCGTTCGCGCTGGAGGCCGTCACCACGCTGGCCCGGGAGGTCGGCGACGAAGGGCTGATCGGCGCCGGCGCCGTGCTGGACGCGGCCTCGGCCCGGATGGCCATCGACGCGGGCGCCTCCTTCCTCTCCTCGCCCATCCTCGACCACGAGGTCATCAGCACCGGCCACCGCTACGGCATCCCGGTCTTCCCCGGCGTCGCGACGCCGACGGAGATCGTCCGGGCCCTGGAGATGGGGGCCGACGCGGTCAAGCTCTTCCCGTCGCCCTCGCCGCACCCGGACTGGGTCAAGGACCTCCGGGCCGAACTGCCGCAGGCGGCGCTGGTGGTGAGCGGCGGGGGAGTGTCGGTCGACAGCGCGCCGGACTGGATCGCGGCAGGAGCGGTGGCCTGCGCCCTCGGCGCGGACCTGGCCGAGGGCGACCGCGACTCGGTGTCCAAGCGGGTGGGCGAACTCCTCGGACGGCTGGCGGTGGCGGACACGTACGACTGTGCCCCGTAAGGGCGCGGGGAACTGCGCGATCGGCGACACACGACCCGCAGTCGTCGAACCGGCCTCCGGGAGGGCCCCGGGCGGAGCCCGGTATGTCCGTACAACCAGACGTCCGGACTTCCGGTCAACAGGCGGTACGACTACGCTCCCTCCGTGGCGAAGCATCAACCGCAATCCCTCCAGTTCACCCTCGACCGCACCAGCCCCGTACCGCTCTACTTCCAGCTGTCCCAACAGCTGGAAGCCGCCATCGAGCAGGGCGTGCTCGCCCCCGGCAGCCTCCTCGGCAACGAGATCGAGCTGGCCGGGCGCCTCGGTCTGTCCCGGCCCACGGTCCGCCAGGCCATCCAGTCGCTGGTGGACAAGGGCCTGCTCGTACGCCGCCGCGGCGTGGGCACCCAGGTCGTGCACAGCCAGGTCAAGCGGCCGCTGGAGCTGAGCAGCCTCTACGACGACCTGGAGGCCGCGGGCCAGCGGCCCGCCACCCGCGTGCTGCGCCAGGGCACCGAGCCCGCCACGGCGCAGGTCGCCGCGGCCCTCGGCGTGCCCGAGGGGACCGAGGTCCTCTACGTCGAGCGGCTGCGCCTGGGCCACGGCGAGCCCGTGGCCCACCTGCGCAACCACCTCCCCGCCGGCCTGCTCGACCTCGGCACGGACGCCCTCGCGGAGACCGGCCTCTACCGCCTCATGCGCACCGCCGGCATCACCCTGCACAGCGCCCGCCAGACGATCGGCGCCCGCGCCGCCACCGCCGAGGAGGCCCGGCTGCTCGCCGAGCCCGAGGGCGCCCCGTTGCTGACGATGGAGCGGACCACCTTCGACGACACGGGCCGCGCGGTGGAGTTCGGCTCCCACCTCTACCGGGCCTCGCGCTACTCCTTCGACTTCCAGCTGCTGGCCCGTCCGTAGCGGAGCGCCGCCCTTGTCCCGTCGTAAGAATGTTCTGACAAAGTCTTGACGCGGTGTGGCGTCCGCCACTACAAATCCACCCACATGGAACAGGCCGGCACTCACCGCCGACGCCCCGGCCGACAGCGGTGACGGATGGTGACGGATACTTGGGCGGTTGGGCCCGCACGATCGGGGTCCGGCCGCACCGTGAAAGACAGTGGGAAGGGCAAGTCCTCGTGGCAAGGGTTCGGACAGGCGTACGCGCGCTGAGCGCCGTGCTGGCAGCGGTGCTCGGCGCCACTCTGGCGGGGTGCAGCAGTACGGGCGGCAAGCGCGCGGAGGAGCGGGCCAAGGCGGCCGCCCAGGGGCACGCTGCAGTCGACACGCCCCGGTGGACCTTCGCGATGGTCACCCACTCGGGTGATGGCGACACCTTCTGGGACATCGTCCAGAACGGTGCGAAACAAGCGGCGGTCAAGGACAACATCAAATTCCTCTACGCCCATGACGTGGAGGGCAACAAACAGGCCCAGGACGTCCAGGCCATGATCGACCAGAAGGTCGACGGCCTGATCGTCACCCTCGCCAAGCCCGACGCGATGAAGGACGTCGTGGCCAAGGCGAAGGCGGCCGGCATCCCGGTGATCACCGTGAACTCGGGCTCCGAGGAGTCCAAGGCCTTCGGTGCGCTCACCCACATCGGCCAGGACGAGACCATCGCCGGCGAGGCCGTCGGCGACGAGCTCAACAAGCGCGGCAGGAAGAAGGCCGTCTGCGTCCTGCACGAGCAGGGCAACGTCGGCCACGAGCAGCGCTGCGCCGGCGTGAAGAAGACCTTCAAGGGCGACCTGCAGAACCTCTACGTCGAGGGCACCAACATGCCCAACGTGCAGTCGTCCATCGAGGCCAAGCTGCAGTCCGACAGGGACATCGACGCCGTGGTCACCCTCGGCGCCCCCTTCGCGCCCACCGCGGTCAAGGCCGCCCAGCAGGCGGGCAGCAAGGCCGAGGTCGACACCTTCGACCTCAACGCCAAGGTCGCCGAGGCCCTCCAGGACGGCTCCCTCGGCTTCGCCGTGGACCAGCAGCCGTACCTCCAGGGGTACGAGGCGGTCGACCTGCTGTGGCTGTACAAGTACAACGCCGACGTCCTCGGCGGCGGCCGTCCGGTGCTGACCGGCCCGCAGATCATCACCAAGGACGACGCGAAGGCCCTGGCGGACTACACGAAGCGGGGCACCCGATGAGCGCGGCAGTCCCGGCGGAGGCCGACGAACGCCTGGCGCGCCAGAGCTGGCTGCGCACCATGATGGGCCGTCCCGAACTGGGCTCGGTCGTCGGCGCCGCGGCCGTCTTCCTCTTCTTCTCGTTCATCGCCGAAAGCTTCCTGCAGGCGTCGAGCCTCTCCACGGTCCTCTACGCCTCGTCGACGATCGGCATCATGGCCGTGCCCGTCGCGCTGCTGATGATCGGCGGCGAGTTCGACCTGTCGACCGGTGTCATGGTCACCAGCTCGGCGCTGATCTCGTCGATGTTCAGCTACCAGATGACGGCCAACGTCTGGGTCGGCGTGGGGGCCTCGCTGCTGGCGACCCTCGCCATCGGCTTCTTCAACGGCTTCATGCTGACCCGCACCAAGCTGCCCAGCTTCATCATCACGCTCGGCACCTTCCTGATGCTCACGGGTCTCAACCTCGGCTTCACCAAGCTCATCAGCGGCACCGTCTCCACCAAGAGCATCGGTGACATGGAGGGCTTCGACTCGGCGCGGGCGCTCTTCGCCTCCCACCTGACCATCGGCGGCGTGGACCTCCAGGTCACCATCCTGTGGTGGTTCGGCCTGGTCGCCCTGGCCACCTGGGTGCTGCTGCGGACCCGCGTCGGCAACTGGATCTTCGCGGTCGGCGGCGGCTCGGACGCGGCCCGCGCGGTGGGCGTCCCGGTCAACAAGACCAAGATCGGCCTGTACATGGGCGTGGCCTTCTGCGCCTGGATCTCGGGCCAGCACCTGCTGATGTCGTACGACGTCGTGCAGTCCGGCGAGGGCGTGGGCAACGAGTTCCTCTACATCATCGCGGCCGTCATCGGCGGCTGTCTGATGACCGGCGGCTACGGCTCGGCGATCGGGTCCGCGGTCGGGGCGTTCATCTTCGGCATGACGAGCAAGGGCATCGTCTACGCGCAGTGGAACCCGGACTGGTTCAAGTTCTTCCTGGGCGCCATGCTGCTGCTGGCCACCCTGCTGAACGCGTGGGTCCGCAAACGGGCGGAGGCGACCAAGTGACCGCGGAGCAGACGACCGCACTGGTCAGGCTCACGGACGTGAGCAAGTACTACGGCAACGTCCGCGCCCTGGAGGGCGTCTCCCTGGAGGTGCGGGCGGGCGAGATCACCTGCGTCCTGGGCGACAACGGCGCGGGCAAGTCCACCCTCATCAAGATCATCGCGGGGCTGCACCAGCACGACGCGGGCACCTTCGAGATCGAGGGCGAGGAGAGCCGCCTGGGCTCCCCGCGCGAGGCGCTGGACCGCGGCATCGCCACCGTCTACCAGGATCTCGCCGTGGTTCCCCTGATGCCGGTGTGGCGGAACTTCTTCCTGGGCTCGGAGCCGACGAAGGGCCGCGGCCCGTTCAGGCGCCTCGACGTCCAGCAGATGCGCAGGATCACCCGCCACGAGCTGCTGCGCATGGGCATCGACCTGCGCGACGTCGACCAGCCCATCGGCACCCTCTCCGGCGGCGAGCGGCAGTGCGTGGCCATCGCCCGGGCCGTCTACTTCGGCGCGAAGGTGCTGGTGCTGGACGAGCCGACGGCCGCGCTCGGCGTCAAGCAGTCCGGCGTCGTCCTCAAGTACGTCGCCGCCGCCCGGGACGCGGGCCTCGGCGTGGTCCTGATCACGCACAACCCGCACCACGCCTACCTCGTCGGCGACCGCTTCGTGCTGCTCAAGCGCGGTGCGATGGCCGGCAGCCACACCAGGTCCGGGATCGCCCTGGACGAGCTGACCCGCCAGATGGCGGGCGGCAGCGAGCTGGACCAGCTCAGCCACGAGCTGGAGCGGGCCCCCGGCCCCGACGTGATCGGCGGACGGAAGATCGACACCGACCCGGCCGGCTGACCGGCGGGCCGGCCGGGCGGGGGCGGGACGGGGAACCGTCCCGCCCCCGCCGTTGTGCACCGCCCACCCCCGGTGAGGCACAATCGGCCACGACCACACCCACGAGGCCGCGGCCTCCCGAGACCACTGCAGGGACGACGACTCGTGCGAGCACGCCCCCGAACACCCGCCGGACCGCGCAGTGCGGAGGTGCCGCGATGAGCATGTACCGCGACAGGGTGCACCGGGGTAGCGCCAGAGCGACCGTCCTGCGCACCGTGGGCACCCGTGAGCGCCGTTCCCACCTCACCGCCCCCCGGGTCCCCACCGTCGGCATCGACATCGGCGGCACCAAGGTCATGGCGGGCGTGGTCGACGCCGACGGCACCATCCTCGAGAAGATCCGCACCGAGACGCCGGACAAGTCCAAGAGCCCCAAGGTCGTCGAGGACACCATCACCGAGCTCGTCCTCGACCTCTCCGACCGGCACGACGTGCACGCCGTCGGCATCGGCGCGGCCGGCTGGGTCGACGCCGACCGCAACCGCGTCCTCTTCGCCCCGCACCTGTCCTGGCGCAACGAGCCGCTGCGCGACCGGCTCGCCGGCCGGCTCGCCGTGCCCGTCATGGTCGACAACGACGCCAACACCGCCGCCTGGGCGGAGTGGCGCTTCGGCGCCGGCCGCGGCGAGGACCACCTCGTCATGATCACGCTCGGCACCGGCATCGGCGGCGCCATCCTCGAGGACGGCCAGGTCAAGCGCGGCAAGTTCGGCGTCGCGGGCGAGTTCGGCCACATGCAGGTCGTCCCCGGCGGCCACCGGTGCCCCTGCGGCAACCGCGGCTGCTGGGAGCAGTACAGCTCCGGCAACGCGCTGGTCCGCGAGGCCCGCGAGCTGGCCGCGGCGGAGTCCCCGGTGGCGCAGGGGATCATCGACCGCACCGGCGGCAACGTCAAGGAGATCACCGGCCCGCTGATCACCGAGCTGGCCCGCTCCGGCGACGCCATGTGCGTCGAGCTCCTGGAGGACATCGGCCAGTGGCTGGGTGTCGGCATCGCCAATCTCGCCGCAGCCCTCGACCCCTCCTGCTTCGTCATCGGCGGCGGCGTCAGCGCCGCCGACGACCTGCTCATCGGCCCGGCCCGGGACGCCTTCCGGCGCCACCTCACCGGCCGCGGCTACCGGCCGGAGGCCCGGATCGTCAAGGCACAGCTCGGCCCCGAGGCCGGCATGGTCGGCGCCGCCGACCTGGCCCGCCTGGTGGCACGGCGCTTCCGGCGTGCCAACCGGCGCCGGGTCGAACGTTACGAGCGCTATGCGAAGGCAGGTCGCGGGTGATCACCATGGAACACACCGGAAACCAGGCGCCCGCGGCGCCGGAACAGCCCATAGGCGGCGGCGACGGCGGACGCCCGCCGCGCCGCTGGCTCAAGGCCGTCATCGTCTTCCTGCTCGTCGCCATCCCCGCCGGGTACCTCTACATCTCCGCGCTGCAGAGCCGCGGGCCGGGTGCGGACAAGGAGGAGCAGGCGACGAGCGGGCAGCTGGAGGAGGGCTGGCCGTCGCGCCTCCAGCGCCGCATCTACGGGATGTCGGTGCCGTACTACGCGACCGGGGTCGCGCACTACGAGGACAACTCCTGGAAGTCCAGCTCGCTGTACCTCCAGTTCACGACCACGCCCGCCAAGCTCGACAAGTGGCTCAAGAGCGTCGGCACGAACTCGTCCGCCCTCAAGGACGGCGAGATCACCATCGACCAGGACGAGGCGGCCGCCGTCGGCTGGAAGTTCGGCAGTGGCCACCACTGGAAGGGCACGGTCCACAAGCAGGGGGACCGGCCCAGGCCGGAGCTGGAGATCACCGCCAACATGGACGACCCGAAGCACCCGAAGGTCTACGTCGTCTCGACGACCACCCCCTGACCCGGCTCTCTTCGGGGCGTGCCGGACAAGTGGACCGGACGATCCACATACCCGCGGGCAAGCAGAGGCCACTGCTCGCCGCACTGCTGGCCCCGCCGGGCCCTGCACACACTGCTGACGCGGCTGCGCCAGAGCCTGGAGGCGGACGGTGCCGGGCTGGGCCGGCGCCCCCGTACGGCCAGGGCGAGCAGCGCCGCGAGTACGACGGCCGCCCCCGCGAACAGCAGCGGGCCGGCTGTTCCGTGGGGGCGTTCCGGAACCAGCCTGCCCAGGGACGCCGCTCCTGCGTAGCCGGCGCCGGCCGCCGCGCAGGCGATGACCGCGGGGAGCGCCGGCCGGCCGGCGTGCGCGAGGCCGCCCGCGAGGCCGTCTACGGGGCGCAGCAGGGCAGCCGGATCAGCTGCGCCCTCATCCACGACGACCCGGTCGAGGACTGCTCCTGACACGGCCGCAGATGTCCGGTGACCCGGCGGGACGGCGTCACGCGCAGGCGTCCTGACGCTTCACGCCGGGCAGCAGCTCCTTCCACCGCTTCTCCGGCACGCGCGTGCTGCGGATCGAGCACAGGGTGCGGCTCAGGCCGGCGAAGTCGGTGCCCACGACGAGGGAGTCGACGTTGAGCGGGACGAGCTGGCCGCCGGTGTCCGCTTGCATGAGGAGGTCGCCGGCGGGGCTCATGTCCAGGATGTTCATCTTCCGCGTCACGTCGGACAGGACGAGCAGTTCGTCGTCGCCACCGGGCCGGGAGCCGCTCGGGTCGGACGCGTTCCACAGCGCGAGCAGGCCCTCGTGTTCCCAGGCGGCCACCAGGTGGCGGTCCTCGGAGGTGTACATGCGCTGGACCTTGGGGACGGGCCCCGGCAGCGGGACGCCCCGCCCCGGCCTGCGCAGGTCCCACACCGTCGGCCGGCCGTCCTCGGAGAGGAACGCCAGGGCGTTCCGGGAGACGAGCTCGGTGGCGGACACGTCCTTGTCGACGGTCACGACCCTGTGCGCCGTGCCGTCGGCGGCCAGGCTCCAGACGTGCGTGTCCCGCTGACCGGGCCGGCCGCGGCTCGGGACCTGGGCCACCACGAGCCGGGTCCCGTCACCGTCGGCGTCGTCGCCGATCGTGGACCACGGCGTCTCCCTCACCGCATCCGTCCGGCGGGGCCTGCGGGGGTCGCGCACGTCCCAGGTCTGCGTTCCGCGGGCGGTCATCAGCGCCAGGACCCGCCGCCCGGGGAAGGACGGGGTGGCCGAGCCGTCGTCGCGGGGCCACGGCACTTCCCCGACCCGCCGCGGGTGCTCGATGTCCCGGATGTCCCAGAGCCCCACCGTGCTCTCGGAGGCACCGCGCAGGGCGAAGAGGGCTCCGTCGTCGCTCACGGCGAACACCTCCGGGTTGCTCCCCTGCACCGCCCCGCCGGACAGCCGGAACTCGTACCCCGGCCGGAGCCGGCCGCCGTCCACGTGCCACAGCTTCATTCTGGTGGCGCCGTCGTCCTGGCTCAGCAGCATCCTGCCGTCCGTGAGGAACCGTGCCCTGACCCACGGCGGCGGCAGTTCGGAGATCAGCGCCGGGGCGCGGTCCGGTGCGGAGACGTCCCAGATCCGCACCGGGCGCTTGTCGTTGGCGTCGGCCCCTCCGGTCACGACGTGGTGCGCGGTCGCGTCGAACGCGGATCCCGCGATGTATCCGCGGTCCACGGCCCTGCCGGTGACGGCGCGCGGCGGCGGCTGCCGTACGGCGATGTCCCCGTTGTCCTCGTCCCCCGCCACGAGGCCCCGGCCGTCGGTGAAGTAGGCAAGGGACCGGGTGCTGCCGCCCGTCAGCACCCCCGCACTCCAGTCGGGGTCGGCGTCCCGGAAGGTGAACGTGTGGACCGACTTGTCCCCGATGGTGGACGCCGCCACGAACCGCCCGTCCGGCCGCCAGGCGAGCCCCGTGTACGCCCCCGAGTTGCTGTACGCGGCGGGCTTCCGCAGGGCCCGGGGCCGGCTCGGGTCCTTCACGTCCCATAACGACAGGTTCTCGGCCTGACCGGTGTGGCTGCCGCCTCCCGCCAGCATCTGCCCGTCGGGCCGGAAGGCCAGGGAGAGCAGCGGGGCGTCCTTCACGGTGGCGAGCGGTCCGAGGTCGCCGGCCCGGCCGGTGTCCCACAGCCGCATCGTGTCGTCGTCGAGCGCCGTGGCCAGCACGCGCCCGTCGGGGCTGTAGGCCTCGGTCAGCACGGTCTGGTCCTCGGCGATGTGCACCACAGTGGACGCCGGACGGGCGGGGTCCCGCACGTCCCACAGCCGTATCCGCGCATGGTCGCCGGATACGGCGACGGTCCGGCCGTCCGGGCTGAAGGCGAGGGCGCTGATCCGCGTGCCGTCCGTCGCCAGGCGGGCCACCTGCCGGGGGTGGAGCGGGTCGGAGGTGTCCCACACGAAGAAGGCGTCGCGGCTCGACGCGGCGAGGTAGCGGCCGTCAGGCCGCCAGGCGACGGCCACGGGGCGGCCGGTGCGCAGGACGGCTCCGGGCACGGGGTGGTAGCGGTCCCCGAAGTCCCACAGGCGCAGCGTGCCGTCCGCCGACGAACTCGCCAGGACCTTGCCGTCCTTGTGGAAGGCCAGGTTCAGCACCTTGCCGGTGTGCCCGGACAGGGTCAGCGCCACCGGTGTCGTCGCGCTCTGGAGCAGGCTCGTGCGGGCCTCGACGGTGTGGGCCGTCCGGTACGCCGCCAGGCTCAGGTCGAGCGCGGCCGCCGGGTCCTGCGGGCGCAGCGCCTCCGCCTGTGCGGCGATGCGCTTGGAGGCCAGGTTCGCGGCCCGCTGCTGGGACCGGCCGCGTTCGACGAAGGCGACGGTGCCGGCGGCGGTGAGCAGCAGGGCCAGGCAGACCGCGAGCGCGGTGCCGGCCAGGCGGCGGCGCCGGGCGCGCCGGGCCGCGCGCAACCCCGCCTCGGCGAAGGCCCGTTCCGCCGCGGTCAGTCCGATGCCCGCCCCGGGCCGGGCCGCGGCCGGGCCCGTGAGCCAGGGCCGGACGGTCTCCAGGCGGCTGCCGGTGTAGAGGTAGCCGGGGTCCTCGCCGTGTTCCTCCCAGGCCGCCGCGGCCTCGGACAGCTGCTGGTGGGCGAGCAGTTCGGTCTGTGCCTCGCGGATCCACGAGCGCAGCCGGGGCCAGGCGCGCAGCAGCGCCTCGTGGGCGATCTGGGCCCCGCCCCTGTCGACGGTGACGAGACGGGCGTCGGCGAGCCGGTCCCACACGACCGTGACGAGGTGCCGCTCGTCGTCCGGGCGGCCCGCGAGGAGGTCGGAGAGCTCGACGCGGCGGCGGACGAACTCGCCGTTCCCGCTCAACTCGACCATGCGCAGCAGGAGTTCCCGCAGCGCCGTGCGGGAAGGGGCGTCCAGCTCCTGGTAGAGGGCCTCGGTGGTGGTGGCGACGGACTGCCGGATGCCGCCGGTCGCCTGGTACCCGGCCAGGGTGAGCGCGGTGCCGGAGCGGCGCAGCCAGGTCTCGCGCAGGGCGTGCGCGAGGAAGGGCAGTGCGGTGGCCTCGGCCGGTGCGTCCGCGGGGCGCTCCTCGTCCGCGTCCTGGGCCAGGTCGGCGAGGAGCCGGTCGGTGAGACCGTCCTCCAGGGTGAGCCCGACGGCGAGGGCGGGCCGTTCGACGGCCGCCCGGAGGGCCTGCTCGTCCATGGGCCGCACGGTGCGCTGCCGGTGCTCCAGGGCCTCCGCGAGCTCCGGGTGGGCGAGGCAGCTGCCGTAGTGGTCGGCGCGCAGGCCGAGGACGACGCGCGGGCGGGCGCCGGGGCCGCCGCCGGGTGCGCACAACAGCCGGACGAACAGGGCGCGTTCCTCCGGGTCCGTGCAGCGGGTGAACGTCTCCTCGAACTGGTCCACCACCAGCAGGCGGCAGGCCCGGGAGCCGGGGCGTGCCGCGGGGAGCCCCGCGCCGGAGAGCAGCCGCCCGTGGACCTCGTCCGGCGGGTGCCCGGTGGCCCGGGCCCAGCGTTCGGCGAGGGCGCGCAGGGGGTGCGGGCCGGGGGCGGGGAGCAGCAGGGCGGGCCAGGGGGTGCCGGGGTGCTCGGCACCGTGGCGGTGGTCGAGCCCCGCGAGCAGCCCGGCGCGCAGCAGCGAGGACTTGCCGGCGCCGGAGGCGCCGACGAGGACGAGCGGGCCGCCGTCCGCGGCCGCGTCGGAGACCGCGTCCAGCAGTTCCCCGGTGAGCTGTTCGCGGCCGAAGAAGCGGTCGTGGTCCTCGGCCCGGAAGGGCTCCATGCCGGGGTACGGGCAGGGCACGTCGGCCGGGGGCAGGGCGGTGGCGGGGCGCTGCCCCCGGTAGGCGCGGTTCGGTGCGACGACGAGCCCGCCCAGGGTGCCTTCGCTGCGCCGCTGCGGGTGCACGGGCCCGTCCCGGAAGGCCCGGTCGAGGAAGGTGTGGACGTCGTCCAGCGTCAGCAGGGGCGGGCCGGAGGGGTCGCCCTCCTCCAGCAGCCGCAGCAGCTTCCCGCCGAAGAGCGTGTGCCGTTCGCCCTCGGGCGCGTAGGACACGGCGAAGCCGGAGGCGGAGGTGAGGAGGAAGCTGCCGTCGGGGAGGGCGGAGTCGAACACCCCGCGGGGGCCGCCCGCTCCGGGGGCCGCGGCGCGTCCGGAGAAGCAGCAGTCGAGGACGACCACGCTGCCGCCGGTGACCCCGCCGAGTGCGTCCTTGACGACGCGGTAGGGCACGCAGGGTGCGATGCGGTCCTCGCTGAGCGTGCCGCGCGTGGCGAGGTAGAGCTCGTCCCCGGGGCCGAGGACGCCGTGGCCGGTGTAGGAGAAGAGGACCGTGCCGGAGGCCTCGGCGACGGCCTGTTGCACGGCCTCGACCACGTCGGCCGCCGTGGCGTCGGCGGGCACCCGGTGGATGTGGTCCTCGGGGAGCCCGCACACGTCGCGCAGGACCCGGGCCAGGCCGTCGACGGTGGCGTCGACGCCGGGCAGGGCGGGGAGCGCGGAGCCGGGGGCGTGGGTGCCGGTGCCGACGAGGACGGCGCGGGTGCCCGGTGCGGCGAGGCCGGTGAAGGGGCCGTCACCTCCGGGGGCTTCCGGGCTGTGCCGCCTGGCCGTCCTCCCGGCCGGGCCGCGTCTCGTCGCGGCGCCCCTCCAGCATGGCGGCCAGGCGCTCCGCCAGCTCGGCCGTCTGCCGGGCGTCGAGCCCCTTGACCTGGGTGCTGCTGAGGGTGAACCGCGTGCCGTCGGGCCGGGTCACGGTGACCTTCTGGGTGCCGCCCCGGGTCCGTATCCAGGCGACGACGGCCCCGGCCAGGGCCGCGACCACGCCTCCCGGTTCGAGCACGGCGAGCACGGCGTCGCCCGCGGTGCCCATGGTGCCCGGTTCCGGCGGGTCCGTCCGTCTGCGGATCCTGCCGCGCAGCTCCGGCTGTCCGCCGAGCCAGCGCCGTAAGTCGTCGGGCCCCGCCGGGCCGTTCGCGTTTTCCACGATGATGGTGGCCTGCATGCAGGCGATCGTAGTGGACTGCGTTACCGCAAGGCGGTTTTGAGGGGGAGTCATATCCCAATTGAAGATCCACTCGATCGCCCGGGTGAATTCTTCGGCCGCAGTATATTTTCCCGCCAAGACGGGACATCCCGACCCTTCGGGGCGGACTGCGCAATCATCCCGAAAGGCCCCGATTTCCCGGCGTCGACGCCAGGCGTCCCGGAACTCCTTCTTTTTGATTTCTGCGGGTTGGCCGCAGGAAATTGAAATTTTAAGCGCCGTCGCAGGAATTCTGCCTGTTGACAAGATTGGTCGCTACATCGGAAAGTGAATGCCACCACGAGGGCGGCAAATCGGCCGTGTTTTCCCCGTGCTCGAAAGGCTATGCAGAAGGTGGGGTCCCGTGCGACTCGTCCTGGCTGAGGACCATCCGACCGTACGGGCCGGAACCCGGGCGTTCCTGGAGCCCGAGGGCTTCAGCGTGGTCGGCGAAGCCGCCTGTGAACGCGAGGCGCTGGAGCTCGTCTCCGAGCAGCAGCCCGATGTGCTGATCCTGGACATGAAGCTGGAGTCGGGGCTGGCGATCAAGGCCATTCCCCAACTCCTCGCAGCCGCACCGGGGATGGGAATTCTCGTGCAGAGCTGCTACGAGGACCGCGCCATCATCTGCGGGGCACTGGCCGCGGGCGCCGCGGGCTATCTGCTGAAGAGCAGCCCGGTGTCCGAGCTGGTCGTGGCGGTACGGACGGTGGCGTCCGGAGGGCGGTACGTACAGCCCTCGCTCGGTGCCGGGCTGGCCCGTGACCAGGGCCGGGAACCGGACCTGCCGCTGCGGGACCGGCAGGTCCTGGGCCTGCTGGCCGAGGGGTACACCAACCGTGAGGTGGCCGCACGGCTGACGGTCAGCATCCGCACGGTGGAGAGCGTCAGGGCCGCCCTGCGCGCCCGGCTGGGCCTGGCCACCCGGGCCGACCTCGTCGCGTATGCCCGGCAGCAGTGCGCCGCCGATGCGTAGCGGAACCGCCTGGCCGGCCGAGGAACAACCGCTCGCCCTGGGCGTGCTCGGCCGCGTCTGCGTGTCGGTGAGCCTGGTCGGCGCCGTCGCGTACACGGTCAACCTGCTCTTCGACGACCGGCTGCCGCACCGGGCGGTCTCGCCCCCGATGGTCGCCCTGGCCACCGGCACCCTCGCACTGCTGACCTGCGGTCTGCGGCGGGCCCGCCGGCTGCTGATCATGATCTGCTGCGGATTCACGGTCCTGAGCGTGGACCGGCTGGCGCACTCCGACCTGGCGGACTACGCGGCCATCGGCTTCCTGCTGGCGGCCTCGGCGTACGCCGTACCGGCCTGGCCCGAGATGAAGGTGATCCTCAGCCGGGGCAGCGCCAGTGCGCTGGTGGAACGGCAGGAGCACCATGCGGGCCTGCTCGCGGGCGAGTTGCACGACGAGGTCCTCCAACTGCTGGCCCTGACCCGGCGGCGGCTCGACACGGCCCGCGCGCTGGACGACCCCCGTGCGCTGCGTGCGGCGATGGAGGACGCTTCCCGCACCCTCGACGAGCAGTCCCGCGCACTGCGCCGCATCATCGCCACCGTGAGCCCGGCGGCCGTCCGGGGAGCGGGGCTCGCCGAGTCGGTCACCTCCCTCGCCGAACAGGTCGCCGCCGAGAACGGGCTCGTGGTGGACGTGCACGTCCAAGGCGACCGGCCCCACACGGGTACGGGAGAGAAGGGCGTGAACCTGGCCGTCTACCGAATCGCCCAGGAAGCGCTCACCAACGTGGTCAAGCACGCCGGTGCCCGGCACGTCGGCATCACCCTCGTCTGCCGCGACGACGGCATCAGCCTCACCGTCACCGACGACGGACGCGGCCTCGGCCCGAACACCCCGCGAGGCACCGACGGGTACGGCATGCTGGGCATGCGCTGGCGCTGCGAGGCGTACGGCGGCACGTTCAGCGCCAGGACTCCGATCGCCGGCGGCACGGTCGTCCGGGCCGTGATCCCGCTGCGCAACTGCCGGAAAGGCAGGGCCTCCTAGGGCGTGTCCGATGGGTCAGCACAGGCCCTGCGACGCTCCCCCAGCTACCTC
>NZ_JBKIWN010000143.1:0-11333 GCF_058146165.1 Streptomyces sp. AM25
TCCAGGGAGCCCTGCCACCGACGGCCGGATCGGCAGGCGCCTCCGCCTCCCTTGACGGCAGCGGTGTGTTCAGCGGCGGTTGCAGGCCCTTCGGGCCAGAAGGCTGCTGCCGGTCGGTGCGGCGGTGATCAAGGCGATGCCCAGGGCCTCGTGACCGGTCAGGCCGAGAGCCAGGCCGCCGACACCGCGCAGGCGGGCCATAGGCGCTGCCGGGCCCAGCCCCAGGCGTGGTGACTGCGGGGGCGACGGCACGGTGTCACAGGGGGCCGTCGGGGCGCTGCGCAGCGCCGTCTGAGAAATCCGTCAGAGCGCGCATCGTCTTGCCTGTCGTATTTACCGGGGGCTCATCACCCGGGCGCATCACGAAGAAGGCGGCCCAGCCTTGGCACTCTGACCGGGGATTCCGTGCTCTCTGCGACGGGCTGACTTAAGAGGCTTCACCGTGGGCGTGGCGCATCCGGTGGCCTCCTCTGTTCCCTGTTACGGTGTCGCGCTGCCGGGAGTGTCACGGGGACTTGAATCGGCATCCCGGAATTTCCTGGTCGGCCGTTGTCCTGCGTGCTCAGGTCGAAGTTCCGAGCCGGCCGCGATACTGCCGGAAAGAGGTGCCACCTGCGTCAGTACCGCTCAGGCAGTGGAGAAGCCGTTCTCCGGCTCGGATACCCCTTTGATCCCATCAGCTTGACACGAAGAGGTGTTGCCCTGTGGCTGGCCCTGTGTGACCGGCGGCAGGGCTGATTACCTTCGGCCAAGACGAAGGCTACAGTGTTCAACCCCGGAAGCCGTACGGTGTGGCAGGTGAATTCTTGTCGTTGCCTTTGCTGTGATGGCGATTGCGAGGTGACGCGATCGAGGCAAAGAGCGGCTCCCCCGCGGCGGGGCGAACCTCAAGGGCAATGACGCCCTCGGAGATGTGCGTGCCTGTGCGGCCGTGTTCGATGTGTGCCGAACTTGTCATCGAGCGTAGTCCTGTGCGTACGCACGTCGCAGAGTCGCGATAAGCCGGCACGGTGTCGGTTTTGCGTGGAGTGAACTATGCCGGCAGCGCGCTCGCGGCCAGTCGGCACGTTTTCTCGGACAGCCTGTTTCCTGAAGGACGGCAATGGTTTCCAAGATTGACCGGGCGCTTACCTGGTGCAAGCAGGCCGTTACTGTGAGTAGATCGCCCGATGTTCGACGGCAGAAGAAGGTGGTGGTGCGGCTGAGCGCTCTCGACCGTTTCCACAGAATCGATCCACGGGTAATTGACGTCGCGTTGTGCGCCATTGCCGTGGCGCTTTCACTCAGCAGCCTTCATTATTACGAGAAGGCTGGCCCTTTTCATGGATATTTCCGGACGCCGCTGTTCGCTCTGGTATTTTCCTCGACAGTGCTTTTCTGGCGCAGACTGCCGATTGTCACGCTGATTGCCGGTCTCGTCATGTCGGCGGTCTACGGTGACGTAACCCTTCTCCCCCTGGCGTCTCTCGGGGTCGGCTTCTACACCAATCGGCCAGAAATGTACGCGGCCATCTCCCTGCTGATTTTTCCGTTCGTCAGGCTCATCTGGAGCCCTCAGGGTGTGGGATTTGTTTTCAATGTTTTCGTTGGGGTGTACGTTATTGGACTCCCTGCGGCCACCGGTGTATTCGCCCGCCGCAAGAGGGAGCTGGAGCAGTATACGGAACGAAAAATAAGGAAATTGAGAGAATCGATTGCCTATTCGATCCGCTACGCCGTGACGGAGGAGCGGACCCGGCTGGCCGTCGAAATCCACGACGGCCTGGGGCACCAGCTGTCCGTCCTCGCGATCCAGGCAGGGATCGTGCAGTCAGCACCAGGCGACTCGGATGCGATGCGGGCAGCGGCAGCAGCAATTCCTGAAGCCGCCCAGAGGGCCGTGCAGGAGATGCACTCCATCCTCTCCTCGCTCCGGGGAATCACTGGCCACGAACTCTCTCAAGACTTCGCCGCGGCAGCTCGCCTCGAGCTCGTGCCGGTGCTCATTGAAAATCTCCAGAAATCCGGCGTGGACGTCGAATATACCCGGAAGGGGGAATCCCGGGACATCCCTGACGAGGTATCACACCTTGCTTACCGCGTCGTACAGGAAGGGCTCACCAACGCCGTCAAGCACGCCACCGGTACACATATCCGCATCACACTCGAGTTCCTGGCACACCGCATCGACGTGAGCGTCTACAACTCCCGCCCCGAGGGCGTGCTGCTCGATATCAGATCCGGCGGAACAGGCCTGGACAGCCTGCGCAGGCGGCTGGAATCCGCCGGAGGAAACCTGAGCGCGCTGTCCACGCGCGAAGGCGGATTTCTCCTCAAGGCCGCACTCCCCACACAACACCTCCCCGACAGCCCGCCAGAAAACCCATGACCGGCGCTACCCCCGGCAATACAGTCA
Organism: Streptomyces sp. AM25; assembly: GCF_058146165.1. Lineage (NCBI taxonomy): Bacteria > Bacillati > Actinomycetota > Actinomycetes > Kitasatosporales > Streptomycetaceae > Streptomyces > Streptomyces sp. AM25. The sequence continues at coordinate 2,396 of NZ_JBKIWN010000143.1, forward strand.
CGGCAGGCGCAGCTGCGATATGGCAGCCGCGCCTGCTGCAATAACCCGGCCGCCGTTCCCGTCAACAGCCCCACGGCCGTGTGCCCCGGAAAGGGGAGGCGGCGCTTTTCACGCAAACGGCGCAGAGTCATGCCCCGCGATGTGCCAGTGCAGGCCAGGCTCGGACGCTGCCCCACCGGCTTGGCCTGCCGTCAGACACTTCCTAGGCGCCAAGAGCTCGTACCCCGGTGATGCAAGGAAAAAAGCTGGCAGGGCGCATGATCGCTGTCGATGCCGAGCCTTGCACCACCTCGTGCCCCGTACCCCGCAGGCCTTCACCCTCCCTCAGGCCACCTCATCCAGGTGGCGAAAGGGTCAGGCGGCCGACGACTGGCCCCCGGGCTGTCGTTCAAGAATCCTCCCCGTCGGCATCTGCCAGCCTCCCCTCACAATGGAATCTACTTCCGTTTCCCGGGAATCACCTTTCGTCAAGCCGAAGCCGCCCCATGGTGCACCATCTTGGTGAGAGTGAAGACAAACTTTTCCCAGCAGGAATACGCAGAATCTTTCCCGGAAGAATGCGAAGACCGGCGAAGCAAGCTCCGAACAGTACTCCTTGCCACGTCCCTCGGAGTGCCAGTCATCGTTCTTGCCCTCTCGGCATGGTTGGGAATCATGGTGGGAGAGGCGATCGGCTGGTGATTGAGCCGAGCGCAGCAAACACGCACCACAGGCATGGCCTCGCCAGCGTGGCACCCGGTATACAGGCCGGCTGATGTGCAACGCTCATCGACCTCTCGCTGATGCCCCCGGGCATCCGATACCCCCTCCGACGGCTTCAGCAGGTCCCCTGACACCCCCGGGCTACGGCGCAACAACCTCACAGCTTGTCTGAAGAACAAGGGAGAAAGGTATGGACTACGTGATTCGGGTACTCATCGTCGACGACCAACCGGTGATCCGTTCCGGCCTGCGCACACTGCTGGGAATGGCCGAGGACCTGACCATCGTGGGCGAAGCGGGCGACGGGGCCGAGGCGGTCAGTGCGACACGCGAGCTGGAGCCGGACATCGTCCTCATGGACCTCGACATGCCGAACGTGGGCGGCATCGACGCGACGCTGCAACTCCTGCGGATAACCAGTCCACCCAAGGTCATCATCCTGACCACATTCAACACCAACGACGCCGTCCTCGGCGCCCTGGAAGCAGGCGCCTCAGGCTTCCTGCTGAAGACGGCCACCCCCCAGGAACTGACCTCCTCGATCCGCTCCGTCGCATCCGGCGCAAGCGTCCTGTCCTTCGACATCCTGCGGCGTGTCACCAGCCGCACCGCAGCCCGGGCCCCGGTGCGCGTACGCGACCTCAGCAAGAAGCTCGCCCTGCTCAGGGAAACCGAGCTCAAGGTCCTCGCACTCGTCGGCGGCGGGCTCACCAACCAGGAGATCGCCGAAGGCCTGAACCTGTCGCTGACCAGCGTCAAAACCTACGTCTCCAGGATCCTCAACACCCTGGGCCTGAACAACCGGACACAGGCTGCGATCCTCGCCTACGACCTCGGCTTCTCCTCCAGCGACCCCGCCAACATCACCATCGAGCTTCCGGCCACCGGCCAAAGCGACCCGTCCCCGTAACCCGGCCTGACCGAGGCCAACCGCTGACCACTACCGCTCGCCCCGCTACAGCCCACCCAAGGACACCGGCCAGGAGAGCGGCCTGCAGCCTCGAGGACCGCCCGAACATCCGGCACACGACACCAACACCCTGTATCCCAGGGCATTGCTGGCTCGCGCAAGAATCAACGCGCTGCAGCATGCCCTTGCGCCCTTCGGGACCCGGTCGGCCACCCACCCACGGCGCAGCGAGCAGCGCGAGCACCCAGGACTGTCACACATGGCGGCCCGGGCAACGACACCCAGGATGCGCGAGCACCTTCCAACACCACGGATGGCCTCTGTCTGCCAAGGCCTGCCCGGGCCGAGCCAGCAGCCGATCCAGACCTCAGCCACGATGAAGCAGACCATCCCGCACCGTGCCCGGCCCCCGAACCGCCGTCGCAGCCCCTCACACCAGCGGTCGGCCGACCGCACATGAGGGCGCCGCGCCGCCTGCGCAGTCACACCGCTGCGTATCACCACCGGTACACCCCGGCTCACAGGACGCGGCACCACCGCGCAGCACACCACGCGTGTTCCTGGCCGAAGGCCCCCGGACACTGCCGGCAAGAGCAGACCACCCTGCTGCGCCGCTGGCAGAAACCCCAGCTCCACCGGCCCTTCAGCGAGAACCGTGCACACCGTTCCCTCTGAGCCTGCGGCGAACAGGCCGGGGCAGGCGACGGCACACACCCCCTCGGAGGACCAGCCCGCACACTCACTGCACCGAGCGGTAACTGCCGACACCCCCGCTACCGCACGCACCCACAGCCAGCCCCTGTCACGACGTGCCACGTCGCCGCACACAGAACCCCGCCATGGTCAACGAACTCCGAACCCACCGCCCTTCCCCCACCCAGGACACGCACCTCGAGCCGGCCCGAACCCGGCGCCGAGCACGGCAATCCACGCACTGGCCAGCATTCCAGGCCGTCATGGGCCAGCTGACCGCCCGCCTGCAGCAGACTCACATCTGGCACCTCCACCAGCACCTCGACCACGTCAAATGGTCCAGACTCGCCGCCACCATCACCCTCATCAGCTTCCTGGCCCTCTTCCCCCTGCTCACCCTGGGCACCGCAGTCACTGCCACACTGCTCAGCACCGAACACGTCGAGCAACTCCAACACGCCCTCGCCGAACAAGTCCCCGGCATATCCGACCAGCTCGACCTCCAACACCTGATCGACAACGCCCACGCCCTCGGCGCCGTGGCCGGCGCCCTCCTGCTGCTGACCGGCATCACCTGGGTCGGCCACCTACGGGACTGCCTGCGTGCCGTCTGGGAGACCGAGGACGCCGAAAGACATCGCAACCCCCTGCGCCGCAAACTCACCGACATCACCGTCCTGCTGGGCCTCGGCGCCGCAGGCATCACCTCCTGGACCGCCTCAACCCTCGGCTCCACCACCCTCGACTGGAGCGCCCACCACCTGGGCATCGACCACAGCACCTGGAGCCAGTCCCTGCTGCAGACCGCAGCACTCACCCTCGCAACCGCCGCCGACTTCCTGCTCCTGCTGTACGTCCTGACCCTGCTGCCCGCAGCAACGCCCCCGCGCCGCCGCCTCTTCACGGCCGCAGCACTCGGCGCTGCAGGGTTCGAACTGCTCAAACTCCTGCTCAGCGGCTATATGAAGAGCATCGCTGCCAAAAACATGTACGGAGCCTTCGGCGTACCGGTCGCGCTGCTGCTGTGGATCAACCTCACTGCGCGCCTCGTTCTGGTCTGCACCGCATGGACAGCAACCTCCAGACCGGCCCCGGAAGGCTTTTTGACAGCCTGCCAGGCACCAGTGAAGGCACCGCACCCCTGCCGCCGACCGCAGCCCGGGCCTTCCCCTGCCGGCGGCCGGCATCCCCGGGGCCGGCAAGACCTGCCGTCCTGCAGGCGGAAGAGCACAGGACAGGCGGACGGCCCGTAGCCAACGCTCCCTCTGCTCCAGGTGAGTTCGCGAGTGGAAGACACCGTCGAAGTCCATCCGCCGAGGCGGCCGACGATCCGTCCGGTGACCTGGCAGATGCCGCGTAGTGCCCCGCCAGGTCCGGGCGGACGCCGGCAGGGGCGAGGACCGGCTGACCGCCGACGAACGCGCCGAGCTCGCCATTCTGCGCAGGCAAACGCCGGCTCGCGCGGGCGAACGAGGTGCTTCACCTGCCGCGACCCGACAGCCGCCCCGCCCCTGACCTGGTGTCAGCGCAACTTCGGCGCGCTGACACCGAACCGGCTGTGGGCCACCGGCCTGGCGTCAGCCTGATAGTGGTCCCCGCCGACGAGGAGACTGCTGTGGCCGTCTGCGGTCCAACACGGCTACTGCGGCATGGAATTGAGACGTCCATGGACTCTGCCGGGGAGACCGGGTAGCGGCAGTCGTGTCGTCGGCACCGGGCTGAAGCCGGCCTCGCGTTCCTTGGGTACATCGACGGTTTCCGTCACAGCCGCCGCAGCCAGGAACGGCTCGGCTTCCTCGGCCCTGTCAAGGCTGAGGAGGAACACTCCGCCGGGCGGGCGACGGCCGAACAACCGCACGTGAAAGCCCTGTCAGCCCTTCCTGCCCGACCGACCAGCACCTCCCGCACGCCGAGGCCTCAGCCTGCCGGGATCATCATGCTGTTGATCGAGCACGGACCAATCGGACCCCATCTCCTTCACCGAAGTCCTCACGCACGCGTGCGCAGCCAGGCTTCGCAGTGCTTCTTCAGCCCGGACGGAAGTCCTCCCCGCCCGGGCTCCTGCCCGGCCCTTCATCCTGGAGCCGTAGACGGCTATCTGGCTCAACCTGTGGCATTGACTGCCGGTCAAGAGACGGCGGCCGTCGAAGGTGGACGGCCCGTTTTATTTCGGGCACACCCGTCAGACCTGGGGAGGAGCAGCGGTTCATCCCATCTGGGTGGACGATGGTGATTCTCGCGGCGATATTGTGTGAATATGGAGAGAAAGAATGCGGTATTCGGATCTGCGGCGTTCGTGTTGATCGTGTTGATTGTTCTGGTGTTTGTTCTTGTGCAACGCGATGAAATCGCGGGAAAGGCGTGGGGCATCACGTACCGCGCTGAAGGAAAAGGCGCGATGGCTGTGACATACCAGGACACCAAGAGCCGGTATCTCTGGGGAGACCGGATGGTGCGAGAGCATGCTGAGCAGAACGTGCAGCCCGGATGGTCGAAGGAAGTGCTCATCGCTGCGAAACGGCAGGCCAAAATTACAGTGACCCCTTCCCCCGGCGCGACGGCCCACTGCCTGATTCTCCTCGATGACCGGAAAGTGCTGGAAGAAGCAGCTTCCCCGGCACCCGGACAGCCTGCAGTATGTGTGACGGACATCCAGTCGTGACACCCGTGCGAGCATTCTGTCCATCAAGGCGCGCTCGCCGGGCAGCCGGAGCCGGCTGCCCGGCGGCTTCCCGCGCGGTGAAATATAGCCTCCGCAGTAACGTTGGAAGGGTGTTCATCACGTGCCGTTGGCTCATGCGCAGGGCTGATGAAACAGCGTCAGGGATCCGCATCTCTCACAGATGATGACGTTGCTGTGGGCGCGGACCATGTGTGACGTCCGCGCCGCCCTGACACGGCAGGCCAGTGTCGCAGCCGCTGACGGCACCGGGGAGGGGCTGGACGTTCACGCTGCCCCGCCTGCTTTTGGCTGCAAGTGCTCCGCAGTCTGCGTCCCTTGCCTGCAATCTCATCTGATGGACCGGCCTGCGTAGCCACAAGCCGCACCGCGGCTCGTGACGAGCACCTGTGCCGGACCCGCGGGGTCAACGAGCGCGTACGACGGTTGTTCTTGCCACCATGTCGCCAACGCGCTGGCGGTCGCGGGAGAGAAGTATCACCGCAAGTCCGACCAGTCCGGCACAGAGCCCGTCAACCAGCAGGAACAGCCAGCGAAGAAGTGCTGTGGTCTTGTTCATAGGCTTGCCGTCGATCCTTTCCACCCGGACCCCGAACAGGGCCATTCCCCAGGTCTGTCCGGTGCGTGCTGGGCGAAGGACCCAGTACCACGCGACCAGCATGAGCGAGACGAGCGCCCAGCAGATGAGGCCGATCAGCATCCAGAGCGGTTCTCTCGCGGAATCGTCACCATGCTTCGATAGCAGCAGGATGGTCAGCCCGAACGGTGAGATGATCACGGCAGTGATCGTCTGGTCGACGAGGTACTGCATGATGCGTCGCACCACCACAGCGGTGTCGCGTCCAGCAGCAGAGGCGTGTGTACTCATGTGCATTCATCCCATTGTTGAAACATGGCCAGGCCGGGTGTGTCGACCATGTATTTCCTTTTTCCTGTATGCCGTGTGCGGCGAAAGGCGTGACGTGTCAACACTCGCATAAGGCATGGCGATGCCAGGCATCTAAAGGTGACTTCCGGTCTACTGAAGCCATCGACATGATGCGGATCGAGAAGACGGATTGTTCCCACGTCGCACGTGACGGCGCGGGGCGGCCTTTCTGCGGGTGATGGTCCAGCAGGCCAGGCGCAGAAGCGTTTTCCGGCGCCTGCTCATCACCCTCATCGGATACAGGAATATCTGATGCCGTAGCGCCGGGAAAAGGAGGCGTTCGACAGCCTGCCTGCCTGCAGAGCATGTGCCGGATCCCGCGACGACGATAAGGCGCCTCACACGTGCACACGCTGGTGAGAGGGTATGCCGTCGCAACCACGACTGGTTAAACGGGAGTTGGCCGCCTTCGGCGGGGATGCTTGAGTCGGCCTGCGGGCAGGGGGGCGGCATCTGCGGGCAGTCTTTGCGGTTGCCTCCCGTGAGCAGCACCGCAAGTGGTGTGCGGTGGCCGTCGGTGTTCAGGTGACAGCCATCCAGGGCCCCGGCCTTTCAGTGAGTTGCTCACTGACACGCCCTCGCCGCTATGCCCTGTCCGCCTGGCTGTGGGCCGGGCGGGCAGGGCATAGCGGCGAGGGCCGGGGCCGGGTTATTCCTTGGGGGTTTCGAGGGTGACGACGGTGGGCTTTTCGAAGGGGTTGCCGGTGACGTTGCCGTTGGAGAACCAGTTCTTGAGCTGGTTGGTGGTGCCGTCGACGGCGATGAGGTCGTCCTTGCCGTCGCCGGTGACATCGCCGGCGGTGACCTGGCGGAAGTTGTTCCACTTGGTCAGGGTGACGGGCTTGATGAAGGGGTTGCCGGTGGTGTCGCCGTTGGAGTGCCAGTACTTCAGGACGGTCTTGCCGTCCTTGTCCTTCGTGGCGGCGACGAGGTCGGCCTTGCCGTCACCGTCGACGTCCGCGCCGGTGGTCTGGGTGAAGCCTTCCCACGGGGTCAGGGTCATCGGCTTGTCGAAGGGGTTGCTGACGTTGCGGGTGCCGCGCCAGAGCTTGAGCTTGCCGGTGGTGGTGTCCAGGGCGACGAGGTCGGCGATGCCGTCACCGTCGAAGTCCTTGGCCGTGGTCTGCTCCTTGCCCTCCCAGCCGCCGGTCAGGCGCTGCTTCTCCTTGAAGGTGCCGTCGCCGTTGCCGCGCCACAGGTGCAGGGTGCCGTTGGAGTCGGCGGCGACGATGTCGGTGTGGCCGTCGCCGTCGAAGTCACCGGCGTTGGTCTGGGTGTAGTCCCAGCTGTCGAAGATCTTGCGGCCCTGCTCGTACGTGCCGTCGCCGTTGCTCTTGAACCAGTACAGGCCGGCGTTCTTGTCGGGCTTGGCGATCAGGTCGGCCCTGCCGTCACCGTCGATGTCCCCCGCCGCCGTCTGCTCCATCTTCGACGGGTTGACCTTGACACTCTCACGCTTGACGGTGAACGCATGCTCAACCGGATCGGAGGGCTTCCCGTCCACGCTCTGCGTCACCGTCAGAGTGACCTCACCAGCGGGAAGGTCCTGCGACGGCTTGAGCTTCCACTCGCCCTCGCCGTTCACCTCGACGGGCTTGCCCAGGGCCTCACCGTCCTTGAGCTTCACCTCGACCATGGCACCCTTGGTCCCCTTGCCGGTGATCTCCGGACGCACATCCCCCACCGTGCTGCCCCGCTCCGGCGAGGACACCGACGGGGCAGCGGGCTTGGACGGCACCGCAGCACCCACCACACGCAACAGCTTGCCCCCGGTGCTGTTGACGGTGTAGGCGTTGCCGTGGCCGTCCAACGCCACACCCGCGGCATTGCCGAGGCCGGTAGCAACCTCCTTCTTCTCTCCGCTGGAGAGGTCCACCCGCCGCAGCTTGCCCCCGGTGTGGTCGGTGGTGTAGGCGTTGCCGTGGCCGTCCAGCGCCACGTCCGCGGCATTGCCGAGGTCGGTGGCGATCTCCTTCTTCTCTCCGTTGGAGAGGCCCACCCGCCACAGATCACCACGGTTGTTGCTGGTGTAGGCGTTGCCGTGGCCGTCCAGCGCCACACCATCGGCATTGCCGAGGTCAGTGGCGACAGTCTGCTCTTGTCCGTTGGAGAGGTCCACCCGCCACAACTTGCCCCCGGTGTAGTCGCTGGTGTAGGCGTTGCCCTGGCCGTCCAACGCCACACCATAGGCAGCGTCGAGGTCGGTGGCGACAGTCTGCTTTTGTCCGTTGGAGAGGTCCACCCGCCACAGCTTGCCCCCGGTGTGGTCGGTGGTGTAGGCGTTGCCCTGGCCGTCCAGCGCTAGCCCTCGAGCATCGCCGAGGTCGGTGGCGACGGTCTGCTTCTGTCCGTTGGAGAGGTCCACCCGCCACAGATCACCAACGCTGCCGATGGTGTAGGCGTTGCCGTGGCCGTCCAGCGCCACACCGTAGGCATTGCCGAGGCCGATGGCGACTTCTTCCACCTTGCACGGCTGGCTGGACTCGCCGCACGGTTGCGCGGTAGCCGCGGCCTGTCCAGTAGGGGCGGGGGTGGGGGCGTCGGCGAAGGCCTCTGCCGCGCCGCCTCCCACGACCGACGCGACGAGCAGCGCGCCGATACCGGCACGCGTCCACCGCCGCCCCGCGCCCCGGCCGCCACGGGCCCGCACACCGGCAGACTCCCGTACCGGCGCCTGCGCGCCGTTCACGCCACTCACACTGATCACACCTGTTGCCATCCGGCCAGGCTCCTTCACACTCACAGACCACCGCGCCCAGCACGGCAGATCCTGAACAACACATAAGCAGGCACCGACACACGCCCCGACCCAGCCGGCACACACCGGCACAAGAAAGAGGAAGGTCAGGCACACCGGAACCCGCGCCCCTCAATCCCACATCCGCCCGCCCCGTCACCACCCCGGCGAAAGAAAACAGGGCCCAGCCCAGGAAGACGCCGAAGGGCACGTCAGTCTTGAAAGTGTGTGCAAGCCCCGTGGTAGGAGGCGGCGGGACTGTCAATCCCCTCGTGCCGTGGAGATCTT
>NZ_JBKIWN010000144.1:1810-4172 GCF_058146165.1 Streptomyces sp. AM25
TAGTTGCACGCTCTAGACCCGAAGCGGAGTGATCTAGCCATGGGCAGGTTGAAGCGGAGGTAAGACTTCGTGGAGGACCGAACCCACCAGGGTTGAAAACCTGGGGGATGACCTGTGGTTAGGGGTGAAAGGCCAATCAAACTCCGTGATAGCTGGTTCTCCCCGAAATGCATTTAGGTGCAGCGTCGTGTGTTTCTTGCCGGAGGTAGAGCACTGGATAGGCGATGGGCCCTACCGGGTTACTGACCTTAGCCAAACTCCGAATGCCGGTAAGTGAGAGCGCGGCAGTGAGACTGTGGGGGATAAGCTCCATGGTCGAGAGGGAAACAGCCCAGAGCATCGACTAAGGCCCCTAAGCGTACGCTAAGTGGGAAAGGATGTGGAGTCGCAGAGACAACCAGGAGGTTGGCTTAGAAGCAGCCACCCTTGAAAGAGTGCGTAATAGCTCACTGGTCAAGTGATTCCGCGCCGACAATGTAGCGGGGCTCAAGCGTACCGCCGAAGTCGTGTCATTCATGCATATAGCCTTAACGGGTGTGTGGATGGGTAGGGGAGCGTCGTGTGCCGGGTGAAGCAGCCGTGGAAACGAGTTGTGGACGGTTCACGAGTGAGAATGCAGGCATGAGTAGCGATACACACGTGGGAAACGTGTGCGCCGATTGACTAAGGGTTCCTGGGTCAAGCTGATCTGCCCAGGGTAAGTCGGGACCTAAGGCGAGGCCGACAGGCGTAGTCGATGGACAACCGGTTGATATTCCGGTACCCGCTTTGAAGCGCCAAACATTGAATCAGGCGATGCTAAGTCCGTGAAGCCGCCCTGAGCTCTTCGGAGCGTAGGGGAGTGGTGGAGCCGATGACCCAGACTTGTAGTAGGTGAGTGATGGGGTGACGCAGGAAGGTAGTCCAGCCCGGGCGGTGGTTGTCCCGGGGTAAGGGTGTAGCCCGAGAGATAGGCAAATCCGTCTCTCGTGTAAGGGTGAGACCTGATGCCGAGCCGATTGTGGTGAAGTGGATGATCCTATGCTGTCGAGAAAAGCCTCTAGCGAGTTTCATGGCGGCCCGTACCCTAAACCGACTCAGGTGGTCAGGTAGAGAATACCGAGGCGTTCGGGTGAACTATGGTTAAGGAACTCGGCAAAATGCCCCCGTAACTTCGGGAGAAGGGGGGCCATGTCCGGTGATGAGTCTTGCACTCGGAGCTGGGTGTGGCCGCAGAGACCAGCGAGAAGCGACTGTTTACTAAAAACACAGGTCCGTGCGAAGCCGTAAGGCGATGTATACGGACTGACGCCTGCCCGGTGCTGGAACGTTAAGGGGACCGGTTAGCGCATCTTCGGGTGTGCGAAGCTGAGAACTTAAGCGCCAGTAAACGGCGGTGGTAACTATAACCATCCTAAGGTAGCGAAATTCCTTGTCGGGTAAGTTCCGACCTGCACGAATGGCGTAACGACTTCTCGACTGTCTCAACCATAGGCCCGGTGAAATTGCACTACGAGTAAAGATGCTCGTTTCGCGCAGCAGGACGGAAAGACCCCGGGACCTTTACTATAGCTTGATATTGGTGTTCGGTTCGGCTTGTGTAGGATAGGTGGGAGACTGTGAAGCATGCACGCCAGTGTGTGTGGAGTCGTTGTTGAAATACCACTCTGGTCGTGCTGGATGTCTAACCTGGGTCCGTGATCCGGATCAGGGACAGTGTCTGGTGGGTAGTTTAACTGGGGCGGTTGCCTCCTAAAGAGTAACGGAGGCGCCCAAAGGTTCCCTCAGCCTGGTTGGCAATCAGGTGTTGAGTGTAAGTGCACAAGGGAGCTTGACTGTGAGACCGACGGGTCGAGCAGGGACGAAAGTCGGGACTAGTGATCCGGCGGTGGCTTGTGGAAGCGCCGTCGCTCAACGGATAAAAGGTACCCCGGGGATAACAGGCTGATCTTCCCCAAGAGTCCATATCGACGGGATGGTTTGGCACCTCGATGTCGGCTCGTCGCATCCTGGGGCTGGAGTCGGTCCCAAGGGTTGGGCTGTTCGCCCATTAAAGCGGTACGCGAGCTGGGTTTAGAACGTCGTGAGACAGTTCGGTCCCTATCCGCTGCGCGCGCAGGAGTCTTGAGAAGGGCTGTCCCTAGTACGAGAGGACCGGGACGGACGAACCTCTGGTGTGCCAGTTGTTCTGCCAAGGGCATGGCTGGTTGGCTACGTTCGGGAGGGATAACCGCTGAAAGCATCTAAGCGGGAAGCCTGCTTCGAGATGAGGACTCCCACCCACTTGATGGGGTAAGGCTCCCAGTAGACGACTGGGTTGATAGGCCAGGTGTGGAAGACCGGTAACGGTTGGAGCTGACTGGTACTAATAGGCCGAGGGCTT
>NZ_JBKIWN010000145.1:0-3697 GCF_058146165.1 Streptomyces sp. AM25
CGTTGAGCGAGGCGATGCCCGTCTGGCCAAGGAGCCGTGTGTGAACCCGAGCCTCTGCAACGAGCTGATCGAGGGGCGGGCTGTCCTGCCCCGCGTCGGCTCAGTCGTTCAGCTGGACACCCAGCACCCTCCGTACGCGGTGCTCAGTGCGGACGGCGAGCGGGTCAAGCCTGTAATGCCGTATCTGCGTGATCTTGCGTTGAACGACAACAGCCCATCCACCTGCCGCAGTTACGCCAACGACCTGCTGCGCTGGTTCCGGTTCCTGTGGGTGCTCCAGGTGCCCTGGGAGCGGGCGACGGAGGGCGAGGTGTCGGTGATAGTGGGATGGCTCCGTACGGCGCCCAACCCGCAGCGACGCCGCACCCGGCTGGACGCCCCGGCGCCCGGGTCGGTCAACCCCCGCACCGGCAAGCGCTACCTCAAGGCCGGCTACGCGCCCACCACGATCAACCACGCCCTGACCGTGGTCAGCAGCTTCTACGACTTCCACCGGGACCAGGGCCGCGGCCCGCTGATGAACCCGGTCCCCGTGTCCGAGGCCCGCCGACGCGCCCTGGGACACCTCGACCCGATGGAATCGACGCCCGTCTTCCGGCGGTCACGGCTGCGCCAGCGCGTCCCGAAGACCGAGCCCCGGGCGATCCCCGACGCCATGTGGGACGAGTTCTTCCACGCGATGAACCACGACCGCGACCGCGCCGCGGTTCTGCTCTACGTCTCCAGCGGCGCCCGTGCCTCCGAACTGCTGGGGATCGCTCCGGCGGACATCGACTGGCCGGCCCAGCTGGTCTACGTGATCTCCAAGGGCACGAAGCTGCGCGAGGCGATCCCCGCCAGCCCGCAGGCCCTGGTGGTCCTGGCCGCCTACCTCGATGCGGCGGGCCTGCCGGCCCCGCACGAACCGGTCTTCCGCACCCGCCGCGGCCCGGACAAACCGCTGAGCTACTGGGCGATGCGCCGCGTCATCCAGCGCGCCAACGAGAAGCTCAAGACCAACTGGAGCCTTCACGACCTGCGCCACACGGCAGCGATGCGGATGGCCAACGACCCCCACCTGACCCTCGTGGAAGTCCGCGCCATCCTGCGTCACGCCGACCTCGCCACCACCGGCCGCTACCTGCACGCACGCGTCGAGGACCTCTTCGACGCCCTGCAAGCCCACTACAACCGCCCCAAGATCCAGCCGACCATCGCGCCCGGCTACGACCCGGAGGACTTCAAGGCGGTGTTCGGTGGCTGACACTCCGACCTTCACCGCCCGCAACCGGCGCATCGACTACCGCGACGAGGTCTTCGTCCCCGCGCCCGCAACGCGGTTCTTCACCGCGGAGATGAAGGCAGCACCGGCACCCCTGCCGCCTACACCGCCCGGACCGTTCGGGGACCTGTCCACCGCGCCGGTCAAAGAGATCTCCCGCATCGTCCAGCAGGTGATGAAGGGACGCCCCAACCTCACCCGCACCCGGTGCTCGGTGGAACGGGTTCTGGGACATCTGGCTCAGATTCCGGGAACGACCTGGCAAGAGAGGTGGGAGGGCAGCGGCTTCAACGACGAGGGCGCGGACTCGGTCACCGTCCTGGCACGAGACGCCGGGGGCGCCAGCGAGCTGATCGCGGGGCTGAAGCTGGCGTTCTGCCTGCGGATCATCCGCCCGTCGGTCTCGGGCTTCCGGGCCAACAAATTTCTCCAGTACCCGGATCTCTTCCGGGATCTGCAAGCGGACCCCTACCTCGACAAGTTCCTCGCCGCGGCCGATGCCTACGACTTCAATCACATGCACCGCAGGCGGGCGAAGTTCGACCTCACGGCCGCGCTGACGACACAGGGCATCGCCCTGGAGGACCTGACGCCGTCCGCGCTGCTGCACTTCTCGATGGAGTCCAAGCGCCTGCGGGTGACACACGGGGCGACGAGCTGCGCGAACCGGTTTGCCGCCCTGGGGAGCTGGCAGGTCCTGCACCAGATGGGGCACTTCCCGCCCGGGACCCCGCCGACCTTGCGGACCTACATCTACGCCGGCCAGCTCACCGTCGAACAGCTCGTGGACCGCTATCCCATCGTCCACCAGGGCGTTCGGCAGCTGCTCATCGACTACCTGTCCCGAAGGCGGGTCTCCGCGGACTACATCACCATCTCTGCCCTCGCCCGGCAGCTCGCCAGCACATTCTGGGCGAAGATCGAGAAGATCAATCCCGGCCAGCAGGACCTCGCCCTGAGTCCGGAGGTCTACGACCAGTGGCGCGAAGCCATCAAGCGATGGGACCGGGACCCGGCCAGGACGAGGGCCGACGACTCCGGCATCCTCCTCGCCGTCCGCGCTCTCTACATCGATCTGCACAGCTGGGCGATCGAGGAGCCCGAGCGATGGGCACAGTGGGTCGTCCCCTGCCCCGTCCGGCCACGGGAGCTCAAGGGTTTCAACAAGCGTAAGCGGGACGTGAACCGTCGCATGGCCGAGCGGGTCCGCGTCCGCCAGCCGCTGCTGCCCGCGCTGGTTGCCCATGTCGAGAAGCGGCACGAGTACCTGGCCAGCCTGCTGGAAGCCGCCCGCCCTGTCCCGCTCGGCGACGAGCTCGTGCACGAAGGCCGGCGCTACCGGCGCAAGAACACCTCCCGGGACCAGGACTGGGCCCGGCACGAGGCGAACCCACCGGTCCGGGTCGTCGCGGAGGACGGCGAGGAGATCAACGTCTCCCTGGCCGAAGACACCGCCTTCTGGGAATGGGCGGGCCTTGAGATCCTCCGGCACAGCGGCATCCGCATCGAGGAGCTCTGCGAACTCACCCAGCTGAGCATCCGGCAATACCAACGACCGAACGGCGAGGTCATCGCCCTTCTCGTCGTGGCTCCGTCCAAGACCGAACGCGAGCGGGTCATCCCGATGTCCGCCGACCTCTTCCACGCCGTCGCCCAGGTCATCCGACGCCTGACCCCCGACCGCCGGCCCATCTCCGTGCTGAACCGCTACGACCCTCACGAAAAGACCTGGTCAGAACCCATGCCGTTCCTCATGCAGCGACGGATGGGCACTCGACACGGCGTCATCTGCCCCACCACGTTCCTCCACATGCTGGCCCGCAGCTGCGAGGAACTGGCCGAGAACCACGACGCCTTCAGCGACATGACGTTCACCCCCCACGACCTCCGCAGACTCTTCGCCACGGAAATCGTCAATGGCGGGCTCCCCGTCCACATCGGGGCGGCCCTGCTCGGCCACCTCAACTTGCAGACCCTCCAGGGCTACGTCGCTGTCTTCGCGGAAGACGTCGTGGCCAACTACCAGAAGTTCCTCAACCATCGCCGGTCCCTGCGGCCCGAGGCCGAGTACGTCGACGTCACACCCGAAGAATGGGCCGACTTCGAGGAGCACTTCGACAAGCGCAAAGTCGAGCTTGGTAACTGTGCTCGCCCCTACGGCACCCCCTGCAACCACGAGCACGCCTGCATCCGCTGCCCGATGCTCCAGGTCAACCCCAAGATGCTGCCCCGCCTCGCGGAACTGGAGAAAGACCTCCTCCTCCGCCGCAAGCGTGCCCGAGAGGAACAGTGGCTCGGCGAGGTCGAGGGCATCGAGATGACGTTGACCTTCCTCCACGCCAAACAAGCCGAAGCCGCCCGCCTCGCGCAGCGGCCCGTCACCGAACTCGGCATCCCCCGCCCTCGCCCCGAGGAGACCTGATGAACCCCACCGCA
>NZ_JBKIWN010000146.1:0-2863 GCF_058146165.1 Streptomyces sp. AM25
GTCGGCTCACGTAATTGATCCGGCCCCGGGTGTGGTGATCGGGTCTACTTCGGGTTCTTGGGGCGCTTGTTCGGCCTGTAGGAGGGGCCGTTCATGAAGACCTGATGGCTGGTGTTGATCAGTCTGTCCAGGAGTGACTCGGCGACGACCGGGTTCGGGAACAGCGGATACCAGTCCTGCGGTGCGCGGTTAGCGGTGATCGCGATCGAGCGGCCCTCGGCGACGCGCTGGGAGATCAGCTCGTAGAGGTCGTCGGCCTGCGTGGCGGTGAGCTCGCGCATCGCGAAGTCGTCGAGGATCAGCAGGTCGGGCTTGATGTGTGCGGCGAGGCGTTTGTCGAAGGTGTGGTCGGCGTGGCCGCCGGCCAGGTCGGCCAGGATGCGGCTGGTCTTGTGGAAGCGGACCTCGGCTCCTGCGCGGATCGCGAGGTGTCCCATGGCCTGGGCGACGTGTGTCTTCCCGACGCCGACGGCCCCGTAGACAATGATCGATTCTCCGGCTTGCAGCCAGCGCAGTGCCGCGAGGTCGCGGATCTGTGCGGCCGGGAGTTTGGGGCTGGCGGAGAAGTCGAAGCCTTCGAGGGTGGTCTCGGTCTCGAAGCGGGCTCGGCGCAGGCGGCGGGCCATGGCGACCTGTTCCCGGCGGGTGATCTCGTCGTCGCAGAGGATCTGCAGGAACTCCAGGTAGCCCAGGTTGCCGCCCTGGGCCTGGGCGAGGCGGGCGTCCAGGGTTTCCAGCATCCCGGACAGTTTCAGGGCTCGGAGGCTGTCGGCCAGCGCGGGGCGCAGGATCGTCATCGTGTGGTCTCGGCCTTCTGGGGGTGTCCGGTGGGGTGGGTGAGCAGGCTGTGGAGGGTGTCGGCGTGCAGGCCGGCGGTGGTGAACAGCACGTCGACGGCGCCGTCGAAGCCGAAGTGCGCGTCCAGGGCGTCCGCGACGGACACGTCGTCGATGTCCAGCACCGTCTCGAGGGTCCGCAGCAGCCCGGCCAGCGCGATGGCGTCCTTGCGGGGCAGCGCGACCGTGTCGGCGTGGGTCACGAGGCGGCGCCCGGCTCGCCGCCGTCGGCATCGGCATGACGAGCGGCGGGTGCCGTGCTCGTCGTGCCGGTCGTCGTCGCAGCGTTCGCGGGGAACGGGATGACGTCGGCGAACAGCCGCTCGGGGCCGTGCAGGAACGCCGGGGCGCCGGCGTCACCGGTGGGACGGTCGTCGTGCCCGGTGTCCTCCAGCCCCGCGGCCAGGATGTTGCGGATGGTGCGATACGACGGGTCGCCGGCTGCGGCGGCCTTGCGGCAGGCCGCTTCCAGCCGGGCGTCGGTGTGCTTGCCGGCCAGATTCAAGATCGCCTGGGCCGAACGCAGCCGGTGCAGGGCCGGGCCGTCCAGCAGTTCGGCGATGACCGCGGTGGTCGCGGGCCCGGTCTGCTCAGCCTGCTGGCGGCACCAGGCGGGGGTCTTGGCATGGAAGGCGATCTTCTCCGGCGGGTAGTCCGCGATGTCCGTGGCCCGGCCCTTGTCCTGACGGACGTGGGTCTTCACCAGCTCGCCCTGGTGGAAGATCTGCACCATCGTCGCCGTGGCCCGGATGTCGACGTGGCTCCCGATCAGCTTCCACGGAACGCTGTAGAGCACCTTGCCGCACTTCACGTGCACGTCCGGGGCGACCTTGGCCCGTGACCACTCCGCCAGGATGAACGGCGCGGCCGGCAGCGGGGTCAGCGTCCCGGCCTCGGCCTGGTCGAACACCTCGGCCGGAGTACGGCCGTCCAGACCGCGGTGCCTGCGCCGGCCCGCGACCTCACGGCACCAGTGCAACGCCGACGCCTGCATCTCCACCAGCGACGTGAACTCCCGACCCTTCCACCACGAATCACGTATATAAGGCATTTGGCGCTCCACCCGGGGCTTGTCCTTGGGCTTCAGAGCACGCGCCGGATCCACCAACGTGCCGTAATGCGCCGCGAGTTCGGCATAGGAACGGTTCAGCTTCGGGTCATAGAGGTCGGGCTTGTCCACCCCGGTCTTCAGGTTGTCCGGCACCAGACGCGCCGGAGCGCCGCCGAAGAACGCGAACGCCTCGACGTGACTGGCCGTCCACGAAGCCTGGTCCATGCTCACCACGGGGCGGACGAACATGTGCCTCGAGTGCGACAGCACCATCACGAACGCCCAGATCCGCTGCGAGCGTCCGGTGCGCGGATCGGTCCAGGAACCCAGCAGCCCGTAGTCGATCTGCGCCTCCAGCCCCGGCTCCGGATCCGCCCGCAGCACCGTGACCTTCGCCCTCACGGCGTCCTCGGCCAGGTTCGCCGCGATGTACCGCTTGAGAGAGGCCACCGACCCGGGCACCCCGCGCTCATCGCGCAGCCGCTGATGGATCGTCGCCTTGGTCACCCCGGCCCGCAACTGCCCGGCGATGTACTCGCGGTGCTTGTCGAACTCCGGCCAGGTCACCTGCCGCAACCGGGTATCCGTCAGATGCGGGAACCACTCCTTGACCAGCGCCGCCCACTCCGCCTCCGACACCGGCGGCCCGCCGGGCACGAACCCAGCCGCGATCGCCGGCTCCACATACCGGCGGATCGTCCCGCGGGCCACCCCCAGCGAACCCGCGACATCGTGCTGAGACCGCCCGGCGTACCAGTGCACCAGGATCTCGGTTATATCGATCACGTAGAACGTCCTCCTCGCCATCCGCCATCTCCCGGCTGCCAGGCCGCCGGGAAAGGATCTTGAACGAGGAAGAGGGACGATCTTCACAACTGCACCCGAACGCTCGCCGTAACCTCGACGAACACCACGAGCGCGCTACTGGGTCACGACGAGCGGCGAGCGGGTCAATTACGTGAGCGGATCACACCTC
>NZ_JBKIWN010000147.1:0-2002 GCF_058146165.1 Streptomyces sp. AM25
GTGATAGACGGTTGATCGTCAGTCGTAAGCTCGTCGTCGCTTGCCGGTGCAAGTCCGGTCCGGGTAGCTGCCAGGAGGCCCGGTAGCAGGCTGGCGGTATCGGGGGGAAACGCCCGGTGCCGAAGCCCAGCGTCAAAAGCCCTTGAAGGGGGAGCAACCGTACGGCCCGTAGCATCAAGCGAAGCCTGCCGCGTCGTGAAAATCCCCATCGTGAGGTGGGACAAGGGAGAGCCGAGCCCGGAGTGTCAGGGCGAAGGCCATGGAAGCGGCGAAGACCCTGGAATCGCAGCCGTGAAGAACTCCCCGGCGTAAGGGGCACGGAACGTTCGGATAGTGACGGCGGGAACTGGAGAGGCCCTCCCCGGCCCGGCAGCCTGCGCACAGACGCTGCTGGAAGCCGGGCGCCCTATAACCGATGACCTCGGGAAGTGGGTGCCGGCCGGGAGGGCGTCAGAGGCGGCCGTAGTACTGCTTGAGCCGAGCGGACAACACAACCGCCGGTGAGGGAAGGGCCGCTACTTCGTCGATGCGTAGAGATGTGGAGGAGGGGCCCGGTGAGTGCCCACGTGGCTAGTCCCGCCGACGGGGGACGTTCTCCCTCGGATCCGGTCCGTGCCTTGCAGCATGCGCTCTACCGGGCGGCCAAGGCCGATCCCGGACGGCGGTTCCACGCGCTGATGGACAAGGTCTCGCGCAGGGACGTCCTATGGCGCGGGTGGGTCGCGGTGCGCCGCAACAACGGTGCTCCGGGTATCGACCAGACCACGTTGGAGGAGGTCGAGGAATACGGGGTGACCCGGCTCCTCGACGAACTGGCCGCGGAACTGAAGACCGGCAGCTATCGTCCGCTCCCGGCGCGTCGGGTGTTCATCCCCAAGCCCGGCACGCTGGAGCAAAGACCGCTGTCGATCCCTTCGGTGCGTGACCGGATCGTCCAGGCCGCATGGAAGCTGGTGGCGGAGCCGGTGTTCGAGGCGGATTTCCTTCCGTGCTCGTTCGGGTTCCGTCCCCGACGCGGCGCTCACGATGCGCTTCAGGTTCTCATCGATGAGTCCTGGCGGGGGCGCAACTGGGTGGTGGAGACGGACATCGCCAACTGCTTTGAGGCGATTCCGATCGAGAAGTTGATACAGGCGGTCGAGGAACGCATCTGCGACCAGCCGTTCCTCAAACTGCTGCGCGTGATGCTGCGCGCGGGGGTCATGGAGGAGGGGCAGGTCCGTCGGCCGGTCACCGGAACCCCACAGGGCGGGGTTGCATCCGCCTTGCTCTGCAACGTCTACCTGCACCGGATTGACCGGGCATGGGACGAGCTGGAGCACGGGGTCCTGGTGCGTTACGCCGACGATGCGCTGGTGATGTGCAGATCCCGGCGGCAGGCCGAAGCCGCGCTGGCGCGGCTTCGGGAACTGCTGGCCGAACTCGGCCTGGAGCCGAAGGAAGCCAAGACCAGGATCGTGCAGCTGAAGGTGGGAGGCGAGGGAGTGGACTTCCTCGGTTTCCATCATCGGATGGTGAACGCGCCTGCTCTCAAAGGGAGACGGCCGTTTCCTTTCCTCGCTCGCTGGCCCGCGGACAAGGCGATGCGGCATGCACGGGAGCGCATCCGGGAACTGACGGACCGCTCTCGGCTGCTGCTGTCGACCGAGGTGGTGGTTGAGGACCTCAACCGGTTCCTGAACGGCTGGGCAGCGTACTTCAAGTACGGCAACTCAGCACACCGCTTCGGTGTGATCAGGGAGTACGTGCGAATGCGGATGGCGCTGTTCATCGGCAAACGCCACAAACGCTCCCGCGGATTCGGACGGTACGTGGTGTCATATGCCTCTCCGAACCATCTGGGGCTGATCAGTCTTGCTGGGAACGTCGTTGCCCCCAGGCCCTTCCGGGACTGGCGGGGGAAGCCGAATGCCGGTGGTGAACGGCGTCGGTGAGCCGTGTGCGGGAGAACCGCATGCACGGATCGAGGTGGCGGGGGCTGGAAACGGAACGCACGTACTGC
>NZ_JBKIWN010000148.1:0-1510 GCF_058146165.1 Streptomyces sp. AM25
CCGTAGTTCGCTGATCTCCGTCACGGGTAACTGTTGTGTATGCAGGCAGAGTTGCTGGATCTTCCTCTCGTTGTTCCGCCGCAGGTCGTGGCGGAGGAACGGGCTGCGGAGTTCGCGGACCGGCTGGAGGGACTGCTGCTGGAGATCGGGCCGGTCTTCTCGAGGGTGGAGCTTCGGCGCCGTGCGGCCGCGTGCGTACGGGGTCTGCTCGCGCCCTTGTCACGCAAGAACGGCTGGCAGCTGGCCGAGTACGCCGGAGACCGGGATCCCGACGGGCAGCAGCATCTGCTCTCCCGCGGTCGCTGGGAGCCGGATGAGCTGCGGGACTTCACCCGCCGCTACGTGGTCGCCGGATTGGACGACGGCGGGCGGGGCCCGGGTCCGGCCGGCTCGGGCGTGCTGGTGATCGATGAGACCGGGTTCGCGAAGAAGGGCCGGGCTTCGGCCGGGGTGGCCAGGCAGTACTCCGGCGCGTTGGGCGGGGTCTTTCCCTGCCAGGTCGGGGTGATGGCGGCCTGGGCGACCACGGCCGGGCAGGCGTTGATCGACCGGGAGCTCTATCTTCCCCGCGAGTGGACCGATGACCGGGAGCGCTGCCGGGCCGCGCACGTGCCCGACGCGGTCGGCTTCGCGGTCAAGCCCCGGCAGGCGGAAGCGATGATCGAACGGATCGTGCCCGACCTGCCGTCGGGCCGGGTGTGGGTGGCCGCCGACGAGGTCTACGGGCGCGACGGTGCCTTCCGGGCCTTCCTCGAACAGCACCGACTGCCGTACGCGGTGGCGGTGCAGGCCAACCAGACGGTGCTGCCCCGTCCCGGCTGGCGGCACATCGCCCGCCTGGTGGAGCGGTGCGCGAAGGAGGAGGAATGGATTGCGCTGCCCGCCGGACCCTCCCAGCTGGACACCCGCGACTTCCAGTGGTGGGTGCGGCGCATCCCCGACCCGGACCTGCCGGTGGGCGGGGGGGCGTGGGTGCGCTGGCTGATCGCCCGACGCCGCCCCGAGACCCCCGGCGAGCGGGACTTCCACCTGGCCTGGGGCCCACCGCAGACCTCGGTGGAAGAACTGATCGCGGTCACCGGCGCACGCTGGGCAGTGGAGGTCGCGATCAAACTGGCCAAGCAGGCCGCCGGAATGGCCGACTACGAGGTCCGTTCCTTCCACGGCTGGTACCGGCACGTCACCCTGGCCCAGCTGGCCGCCGCGTTCCTGGCCGTGCAGACCGCCCATGCCGCCCGCCAGGACCCCGACGCCCCGGCAGCGACCGAGAAGAGAGGGGGCCCCGGCGACGGACACCACCCCACCCCCGGTGCCCCTGAGCCCCTATGAGATCCGCCGCCTCATCGTCTTGATGACCCCTCAGCAGGCCCCCGCGATCCGGATCCGTCACGGCCTGACCTGGTCCGCATGGCGACGCTCTCACCAGGCCATCGCCCGTGCCTGCCACCGCCGCAGGCGGGCACAACAACGGGCCGGGCAGCCTCAACGCGACGCACCGCCAGAACTCCCA
>NZ_JBKIWN010000149.1:0-1430 GCF_058146165.1 Streptomyces sp. AM25
CGTGTGGGGTTGCAGGCCGGGCGGGATTGGCCAAGTCGGCGGCGGGCGTGAGGAGATGGGAGAAGCATCGGCGGTGTCATATCCCTCGGTGAGGAGGTCCGCCGATGCTTCCTGCTCCGACGGTACCGCCGTCGCTGCTGGCCGTGTTGGAGAAGGTGAAGGGCTGTTTCACCGCGCCGACGTTCGTGACGTTCACGGGCCTGGTCACGGGGTTGATCGCGCAGACCGGCCGCCGGACGGTGACGGGGATGCTGAGTGGGGCCGGCCTGGAGCGCCTGTGGCCGCACGACCGTGCGCACTCCTTCTTCTCCCGCGCCGCCTGGGATCCGTTCCTCGTGGGCATCGTGCTCTCGCACGTGATCGCGCGGCTGCTGCTGGCCCAGGACGCGCCGCTGATCGCGGCGGTGGACGACACGCTGTTCAAACGGTCGGGGAAGAAGGTGTTCGGGGCCGCCTGGCAGCACGACGGGGCCGCCAGGGGCCCGAAACCGGTGGGCCGCGGCACCTGCTTCGTCGTCCTGGGACTGATCGTCCAACTGCCGTTCCTGTCGAGGCCGGTGTGCCTGCCGGTGATGTGCCGGCTGTGGCGGCCCGGCACAGAGAAGACGAAGATCGAGCTCGCCGCGGCGATGATCCGCACGCTCGCGGCCTGTCACGGCCGACGCCGGCTGCACGTGGTCGCGGACGCCGCCTACCACGGACGGGCCCTGCGGCACCTGCCCGCGCAGGTCACGCTCACCACCCGGCTGCCATCGAGCGCCGTCCTCTACGATCTCGCCCCGCCGAAGACCGGACGCCGGGGCCGTCCCCGCCTCAAGGGCGACCGCCTGGGCACCGTCACCGACCTGGCCAGGCGTGCGCTCTTCCGCCCGGCCGCCGTGCACCGCTACCACCGCCACGAGACAGCTCTGATCGCCGAGATCCGCTGCCTGTGGTACGGATCGCTGCACACCCAGACGGTCCGCGTCCTGCTCGTCCGGGAGGCCGACGCGGACACCGGAAAGCCGATGCTCACGCTGGTCACCACCGATCTCGACACGCCCGCTGCCCGACTGGTGACCCGATACGCCTGGCGCTGGGCCATCGAAGTGACCTTCGCCGAAGCCCGCGAGCACCTGGGCGCCGGACAGGCCCGCAGCCGCGTGCGCCACGCGGTCGAGCGGACCGTCCCCTTCGCCCTGTACTGCTACACGATCACGGTCATCTGGTACACCCTCCACGGCCACCACCCCGCCGACGTGGCCGAGCGCCGGCGCCGCTCACCGTGGTACGTCACCAAGACCGAGCCGTCCTTCGCCGACATGACCGCCAAGCTCCGCCGCACCGTGATCGCCGCCAGGTTTTCCCCGGCCGACCCAGCTCAGCCCACCGACGCCGAAATCCGCGCCGTCCAGCATGCCTGGGCCACAGCCAGCGCCAACACCCCTGGA
>NZ_JBKIWN010000150.1:0-1409 GCF_058146165.1 Streptomyces sp. AM25
CCCGACTCAGTCGGGAGGAAACTAGGAGGAATGTTCCTGAGTCTGATGGCTCACCCGAATCCGAAAGGTGCTGGGGACAGTAGCATGCCAGGAAAGCAGTGACTGCCCGGAGGCGTCGAGGGCGGGGTGCTGCGGGACTCGCGCAATAAGGCAAAAGCTAAACTGCCTGAAGTCTAATTCCCGTTCGGTGCAAGATGACACCCACCGGAAAGGCGCACGAAACCGGTGCTGTGCTGTGGGGCGGCATGTCTCCTTGGTCGCCCCAACCTCCTCAGCACAGGCGATGCCCAGGGAGGGCATTCAAGGGAATGAGTGGACTGCCTAAGTTGCGCTAGAACGTACGACAGAGACGTACCACGGGATTGCCTACGGGGCGCGAGCCCTATGGTAACGGAGTGCGAATAGTAGTCGCAGGAGTAACGACCTGTCAGGGAGCCTGGGAGAGCCAGGTGCAGGGCGAAGTCGCACAGGTGATTTGGACACCTAAGGTCAGGAGGTGCGCGAGATGCGAGAGGCCGAAACGGTTCTGGGTGTCCTCCGCGAGCGCGGTAGGCGTGGCCTGCCGTTGGAACGGCTGTATCGGCAACTGTTCAATCGTCAGTTGTATTTGGTGGCTTACGGCAAGTTGTATTCCAACGAGGGTGCAACGACACCGGGAGCAACCACGGAAACTGTGGACGGCATGTCCTTGGAGAAGATCGATAGCATCATCGACGCTGTTCGATCTGAACGGTGGCGCTGGCGACCGGTCAGACGCGTCCAGATCCTCAAGAAGGATGGGAAGAAGCGGCGCGCTTTAGGACTGCCAACCTGGTCGGACAAACTACTGGCTGAAGTAGTGCGGATGTTACTCGATGCGTACTACGACATCCAGTTCTCCAACCGCTCTCACGGGTTCCGTACTGGCCGAGGCTGTCATACCGCTCTGAGCGAGATAGCCGACACGTGGACCGGCTCTCAATGGTTTATTGAGGGCGACATTGCTCAATGCTTCGACTCGCTGGACCATCAGGTGATGTTGAAGATCCTGGGTGAGCGGATCCACGACGGCCGGTTCCTCCGGCTGGTGAAAGGAATGCTGTCGGCGGGGTATCTGGAGGATTGGGTGTGGCATGCCACTTTGAGCGGAGCACCACAGGGTGGTATCGCCTCGCCGACCCTCAGTAACATTTACCTCGACCGGCTTGACCAGTTCGTCGAAACACAGCTGCTGCCGCTGTACAACCGAGGGAAACTCAGGGCGCTCAACCTTGAGTACAACAGGGTGAAGATGGCCGAACGACGTGCACGTAAGCGGGGAGACAGGGCTTTAGCCAAGGCTCACTCGCTGCGAAGCCGCAGTCTGCCCAGCCGGGATCCGTACGACCCCGGCTACCGCCGGCTACGGTACGTTCGCTACGCCGACGATA
>NZ_JBKIWN010000151.1:0-1308 GCF_058146165.1 Streptomyces sp. AM25
ATGTGGTGTCGCCCGTTCGTGGGTGATGGGACGGTTCCGTCCTCGCGCCATGTCGTGTGCATGATGGGGTCGCAGGCATGGAACGGATGCCGTACTCAACCGACTTGTCCGACGGGCAGTGGGCGTTGATCGAACCGCTGGTCACCGCGTGGAAGCAGGAGCGGGTGGCGCGGTCGGCGACCGGAGACCCCGGCTCCTGCGACCTGCGCGAGGTCGTGAACGCGCTGCTCTACCAGAACCGGACGGGCTGTCAGTGGCGGCTCCTGCCGCACGACTTCCCGTCCTGGTCGGCGGTGTTCTACTACTTCACCCTGTGGCGCCAGGACAGCCTTGACCAGCGGATCCAGGAGATCCTGCGCTGCCAGGTGCGGGAGCGGGCCAGACGGTTAGAGGACCCGTCCCTGGTGATCATCGACACCCAGTCCGTCCGCGTGGCGGCCGGGGTGCCGAAGGAGACGACGGGACTGGACGCGCACAAGAAGACGCCCGGCAGGAAGCGAGGACTCGCCGTCGACGTATTGGGCCTGATCATCGGCGTGGTGGTCCTGCCGGCCAGCGCGCACGACAACGAGGCCGGCATCGCCCTGCTGGATCAGGCGGCCGAACGGTGCGGCATGCGCCTGGAGAAGGCCCTGGTCGACCAGGGCTTCAAGGACGCCGTGATCATCCACGGAGCGATGAACGACATCACCGTCGAGGTGGTCCGGCGCAACCCCGCCGACCAGGGCAAGGGCTTCGTGCCACAGCCCGTCCGGTGGCGGGTGGAGCAGGTCAACGGCACCCTCATGCTGCACCGTCGCCTCGCCCGTGACTACGACCACCGTCCCGACAACTCCGCCTCCCGCGTCTACTGGGCCTCCACCGCCGGCATGCTCCGCCGCCTCACCACCCCCGTCCCGCCCTGGCGGGACGACATGGAGCTGGCCGCGTGAAGGTCAGCGAACTCCTGCGGCTGCTGCAAGCCGAACACGAAGAGACGGCCGCACGCGTGGACAGCCTGCGCGAGCAGATCGAGCAACTCACCACCGTCCTCGCCGAGACCGAGGCCCGCCTGGCCGAACTCACCACCGTCCGCAAGGTGATCGACGGCCTCACCCCGCCCGGTCACGAACCAGCCCCCGCGCAGAACGCCACCATCTACCAGCGCATCGTGACCACGTTCAACGAGCACCCCGGGAAGGTGTTCCGCGTCCATGACCTGCACGAGCACCTCGGCCTGCCCACCGACGAGCCCTCGATCAACGTCACCCGCTCCCGCCTGGGACGACTTGTTCGCCAGGGACTTCTTGAGCAACCCGGACGTGGGCG
>NZ_JBKIWN010000152.1:0-1282 GCF_058146165.1 Streptomyces sp. AM25
TGCGTTGGCGCAGGTCAGTTGAGTGCGAGGGCGGCCAGGGGGCGTTCGTAGGGGCGGAGGGCTGTGGTGCGGAGTCCGGCGGCGATGTTGGTGTGGCCGGCGGTGCGGAGCTGGTTGATGGCGAAGTTGCGCAGGGTGGCCATGTTCTCCGGGCTGTGCCCGGTGCGGATCTTGGAGGCGTCTTCGCGGAAGGCGGTGTCCCGGACGAAGTGGAGCCTGTTTTCGATCACCCAGTGTGCCCTCAAGATCTTCGCGATCCGCTCCGGAGACGCCTGGCGGCTGGTCAGGTCAGTGATCACGTAGACGGTCTCGCGGCTCTGCTTGCCGGTCTTGGTGTCGGTGTGGTGGCGTACGACCTTGGCGACCTGGGCGGCATGCGGGAAGTCGACCCCGAGGTCGGTGACGGTCAGGGCCTGCACCACACGGGTCTCCTTGCGGCCGTGGCCGGTGGTGCGGTCGTAGAACTTCGCCGTCGCCTTCTCCCAGGGCAGGGTGCGCAGCTGTCCGTGGAGGTTCTTCTGGTTGCGTTTCACGGTGAAGACGTAGTGGGCCTTCTTGACGTCGATGAGGAAGCGAGCATGGTCGCGCTGGGTGTGCAGTGCGTCGCCGGTCACGATGACTCCTCGCAGGTCATAGGGGTCCAGGAGGGCGGTGAAGCAGGTAATTTCGTTCGTCTTCTCGGGGACCCTGAGCTGGGTGACGGTCATGCCGGTGCCGGTCATCGCGGCCAGCAGATGGGCAGCCGGGATGGCGCCGAGGCGCGAGCCGCGGGCGCTCTTGCCGTCGATTGCGAGGGTGTCGGTGCCGGCCGGGTCGTGGCCGAGGAGGTCGGCCAGGCCGCCGGGGCAGGTGTCCTTGATGACCCGGCGGATCGTCGCACCACTGGGCGGGACCCGCACGGCCAGGGCGGTCGCGGTACGGGCACCGAGCCGGGCCAGGACATCTTGGGGTGCCTCGGCCGCCCACTCATCGATCGCCACGAAGCTCCTCGCGCCGCACATCACGGCGGAGCAGGCGATCAGCAGCACCGCCACGAAGGGGTGACGCTTCCCCCGCCGGCACCGCGGATCGGCCAGCGTGGCCAGCCGATCGGCCAGCCCACCGGTCGAACGGTGCTGACGGGTGGGCGACTTGACCAGACAGACGGTGGCAGACTGACGGCACATCGAAGCTCCGTTGGGCACAGGCGACTTGGCAAGGTCACCTCCACAACGGAGCTTCGTTGCGTCCGGTCGCGCGCCCTCCCGGCATCGTCACACCGCCGTGACCTGCACACTCACGC
>NZ_JBKIWN010000153.1:0-1281 GCF_058146165.1 Streptomyces sp. AM25
GAGGAAAGGTGCTGGTCACGGTGGTGTGATGGGTGTCGGTGGGCCGTGTCGAACGCAACGAAGCTCCGGTTGACGGGGTGATTTCTCAAGTCGCCCTGAACAGCCGGAGCTTCGATGTGCCGTCAGTCTGCCACTGTCTGTCTGGTGAAGTCACCCGCGCGTCAACACCGCGCGATCGTGGGGCTGGAGGGCAGGCTGAGGACACTGTCCGACCCGCGTGCCCGGCGCGGGCGCCGTCACTCTCTGGTATCGGTGCTGCTGGTTGCGGCCTGTGCGGTCCTGGCCGGTGCCCGCTCCTATGCCGCGGTCGGCCAGTGGGCCCGCCACGCGCCCCAGGACACCCTTGCCCGCCTGGGGTTTCGTGCGCGCGGGCCGCTCGGCGTGCGCCGGCCGGCCTCCCTCTCCACCCTGCGCCGGGTGCTGCTCCTGGTATGCCCCGGCGGGCTCGCCGACCTGCTCGGCCACGACCCAGCCGGCACGCAGACGGTCGCAGTGGACGGCAAGAGCGCCCGCGGCTCGCGCACCGATGCCGCGCCCGCCGCCCACCTGCTGTCCGCCGTCACGGCCGCCGGTCGTGTCGTCAGCCAGCTGCGGGTGCCGGACAAGACCAACGAGATCTCCGCGTTCACCGCCCTGCTGGCCCCGTTCGACCTGGCCGGCACCGTGGTGACCGCCGACGCCCTGCACACCCAGCGCGCGCACGCGAAGTGGCTGGTGGAGGTGAAGAAGGCGCACTACCTGCTGGTGGTCAAGGGCAACCAGCCGAAACTGCACGCGGCCATCAGGGCCCTGCCGTGGAAGGACGTGACCGCCCGGCGCTACGACCGTGAACGCGGGCACGGACGTTGCGAGACCCGCTCGGTGCGCGCTCTCACCGTCACCGGCCTCGGTCTGGACTTCCCGCACGTGGTCCAGGCGGTGAAGATCCTGCGCCACCGCACCGAGGTGAAGACCGGCAAGGTCACCCGGCAGACCGTCTACGCGATCACAGACATGACGGCACATGAGGCACCGCCCCAGCTCATCGGGCGTCTCGGCAGGTCGCAGTGGGGCATCGAGGCCGTCCACCACGTCAGAGACGTCACGTTCACCGAGGACGCCTCCAAGATCCGCACGGGGCACGGGCCGGAGAACATGGCCACCCTGCGCAACCTCGCCATCAACACCCTCCGCACTGCCGGACACACCAGCATCGCCGCCGGCCTCCGCGAGATGTCCTACGAGCCCTTCGCCCGCCCCCTCGACGCCCTCGGGATCACGCCCTGACCAGCAACTACACCA
>NZ_JBKIWN010000154.1:0-1245 GCF_058146165.1 Streptomyces sp. AM25
GAGCGTTTCCGCAGGTCGGGGTGGTAGTCCGAGGAGGTCCAGGGGCGTGGTGAAGGGGTGGTAGGAGTGTTCGCGGACCGCCTGGGCGATGCTGGTGGCCCCGTCCTTCCGCAGGAGGTTCATCGCGATGTTGCGGAGCGTGGCCATGTTCTCCGGCCCGTGGCCCGTCCGGATGCGGGAACGGTCCTCCTGCCACACTTCGTCTCGAACAAAATGGATCTTGTTCTCGATGGCCCAGTGCCCCCGCACGGCGGTGGCGAGTTGATGCGGTTTGGCCTGTTGGGACGTCAGGTCCGTGATCACGTAGACGGTCTCGCGGGTCTGTTTGCCTGTGGCGATGTCGGTGCGGGTGCGGTAGATCCGGGCCACCTGCGCGACGTGGGGGAAGTCCAGGTCGTCGGTCGACAGGACGGTGATGGTGCGCCGCTCCCGTCGTCCGTGCCCCCGGCTTTGCTCGCTGTGCCGGACCTTCGCCCGTTCCCACGGCAGGCGTCGGCACGCCGCGTACAACGTCGGCTGGTTGGCCTTCACCGTCATGATGAAATGCGCCTTCTTGGTCTCGGCCAGGAACTTCGCGGTCCCGGTCTGCGTGTGGAGCGCATCCAGGGTCACCCAGGTGCCGGTCAGGTCGACATCGGCGTACAGCTCGCGCAGGCAGGGGATTTCATTGGTCTTGTCCGGGATACGCATCTGCCCGGTGACCAGGGCGTTCTCATCGCAGCCGGACAGCAGGTGAGCGGCGGATAGGGTGTGGGTGCGCGAGCCGCGGGCGCTCTTGCCGTCCACCGCCAGACGCTCCGGGCGCCCCTGCGGCGCGGCGCGGCCGGTCAGCAGAGCCGCGAGCCCCTGCGGGCAGGTCATCAGCAGCAGGCGCCGGACAGTGTCCTTGGCCGGAACAGGGCGCAGTCCGAGACCGCCTCTGCCGGGAAAGCCCAGGCGGGCGCGGGCGTCCTGGGTGCTGTGGCGCAGCCAGTCGGCGATCGCCGCATAGGACCTGGCACCCGCGATCACCGCAGCCTGCGCAGCACGAAGGACCGGCAGCAGCGGCCATCGCCGGCCCCGCCGGCTGCGGGAGTCGAACACCTCCGGGCCGCCGCCAACGGTTGCGGAGTGTGAGCAGATGGATGTGACAGAATACGACAACGCCGAAGTTCCGTTCTGGGCAGCCGAGTTGGAGTCTCAGCTGATCCCAACGGGACTTCGGCTCTTCAGGTCGCAGGGCCTCCCATCAGCCCAGATTCATGA
>NZ_JBKIWN010000155.1:0-1239 GCF_058146165.1 Streptomyces sp. AM25
TCGTCTGGCGATCCATTACGCGATGGCTCGCAACTTCTGGTATTCGGCATGGACTTCACGAGGCGGTCGGTAGCCTACGGCCGAGTGGAGACGTTTGTGATTGTACCAGAATTCGATGTACCGGGTGATGTCCTGTCGGGCGGCTTCGCGGGTCAAGTACGTGACGCGTGACACCCGTTCGTTCTTCAGAGTTCCGAAGAACGATTCGGCCATGGCGTTATCGAAACAGATTCCGGTACGGCCGGCAGATTGCCTCAGGCCGAGCTCGGCGAGAACGCTCGCATACTCGGCCGACATGTAGTTGCTTCCGCGATCCGAGTGAAGCACCGCCCCTGGGGCCAGTTTCCGGTTCCGGGCCGCATTGCGTATCGCTCGGGATATCAAAGGCGTCTGGTAGTGATCATCCATGGCGTATCCGATGACCTCCTTGGTACAGCAGTCCAGGACCGTTGCCAGATAGAGCCACCCTTCACCGGTCTTGATGTACGTGATATCACCGACGAGTTTTTCGCCGGGAGCATCGGCGGTGAAATCGCGGCCGACGAGGTCGGGCAGCGCGCCGGCCGCGGCTCGGGTCAGGCCGAACCTCTTCGGCTTCGGCTGGCAGGGCACCAGGTCCAGGGCCCGCATCAGCTGGCGTACCAGCTCCGGGCCGGCGGTCACGCCCCAGCGGGCCAGTTGGGCATGAACGCGCCGATATCCGTAGGTGCTGTCCGACATCTCGAATGCCTTCCGGATGAGCGTTTTCAGTTCCTCGCGGCGTTTCGCCGTCGCGGAATCGGGACGTGAACGCCAGTCGTAGTAGCCGGATGTGGACACGTCGAGCCGCTGGCACATGAACTCGACGGTGTAGGCGTACTCCTCGGTGTCGAGCCGCATCGTTTCGATGAACTCGTACTTGCTGGCTACCGGGGATCCCTCGCGAAGTACGCTGCGGCTTTTTTCAAGAAGGAGACTTCCATCTCGAGCTCATGGTTACGGCGTTCGAGTTCCTTCAAACGCGCCCGCTCGTCGAGTGCCAGCGGTGCGTCGGCAGCTGGTTCGTTGCGTTGCTTATGCTTCTTTACCCAGCCACGGAGAGTTTCCGTGTTGATCCCGAGCTCCCGAGCCGTATCCGAGATGGTCTTAGTGGACCGGAGCGCGATCTGGACAGCTTCCTCGCGGAACTCCGGGGTGTACTTGCTGGTTGGCGCCACTTCGTTCTTCCTCGTTTCCTGTTCACAACAACCCTATTGGGTC
>NZ_JBKIWN010000156.1:0-1051 GCF_058146165.1 Streptomyces sp. AM25
TCACCAGAAGGGACACCTTATGACCATCCAGAAGACTCACTCTCTCGAAGCGGTTGGCGGCGTGTCGCTTGCCGGGGGCGAGCCGGCCGCAGACGGTGCAAGCGTGAGGACGACACCGGAGAGCGTAGATGGGCTCAGCCTGGATCTGCTGGACGCGCTGACGCTGCTGGCCCAGGACAAGGTCCGCGAGGGTGGACTGCGACTGGTCGGCGAGGACGGCCTGCTGCCGGCGATCACGCAGCACCTCATGCAGGCCGCCCTGGAGGCCGAGATGGACGAGCATCTGGCCGTCGAGGCCGAACGCGTCGGCGGCCGGGGCTCACGCTCGGGCGGCAACGGCCGCAACGGGTACCGCACCAAGAAGGTGATAAGCGAGGTCGGCACGCTCACGCTGCAGATCCCGCGGGACCGGCTGGGCACCTTCCGCCCCAGCGTCCTGCCCAGGCATGCCCGCAGGACCGGTGCGCTGGACGAGATGGTCCTCTCGCTGACCGCCCGCGGCATGACCTCCGGCGAGATCGTCGCGCACCTCGATGAGGTGTACGGGATGAAGACGTCCAAGGAGACCATCTCCACGATCACCGACAGTGCGCTGGAGTCGATGAACGAGTGGCGCACGCGTCCCCTGGACGCCGTGTATCCAGTGGTCTTCATCGACGCGATCCACGTGAAGATCCGGGACGGGCAGGTAGCCAACAGACCGATCTACGTGGCCGTCGCGGTCACCGCCGACGGCTACCGCGAGATCCTCGGACTGTGGGCCGGCAACGGCGGCGAGGGCGCCAAGTACTGGCAGCAAGTCCTCACTGACCTGCGCAATCGCGGCGTGCGGGACGTGCTCATGCTGGTGTGTGACGGCCTGACCGCGCTGCCCGAGGCGGTGGCGAACGTGTGGCCGCAGACCGTCGTGCAGCGATGCGTCGTTCACCTCATCCGGCAGAGCCTGCGCTACTGCTCACGGCGGGACTGGCCCGAGGTCGCCGCCGACCTCAAGCCCGTCTACACCGCCGTCAACGAGGCCCAGGCCAAGGAGCGCCTGAACGAGTTCGAT
>NZ_JBKIWN010000157.1:0-1034 GCF_058146165.1 Streptomyces sp. AM25
GAGTGTGGTGTGATGCTGCGGAGCCAGAGCATCGCACCGCACAGATGCAGTCCGGCTTCGTAGCTTTCGGGGGTCTTGTCGAAGCGGGTCGCGATGCCGCGCCAGTTCCGCAGCCGGTTGATGCACCGCTCCACGGTGTTGCGTTCCTTGTACAGTTCCGCGTCGTGGCCGACGGGGCGGCCGCCCTTCGGACCGCGCCTTTTCCGGTTGGCGGCCTGGTCCGCTTTCTCCGGGATCACCGGCCGGATCCCGCGTCGCCGCAGGTAGCGCCGGTTGCGGCGGGAGGAGTACGCCTTGTCGCCGGCGACCGCGTCCGGCCGGGTCCGGGGGCGCCCGGCCGGTCCACGCACCTTGAGCCGCTCAAGAACCGGGACGAACTGCGGGCTGTCGCCGGCCTGTCCGGGCGTGAGGACGAACGCCAGCGGACGGCAGTGCCGGTCGGCCGCCAGGTGGATCTTGCTGGTCAGCCCGCCCCGGGAACGGCCCAGCTCAGCGGCTTTCAGCCGGGCCCGGTGCCGTCGGCGGCGCTCCCGTCGCTCGGTCCGGGCCGGATCGTCCGGTCCGTCGTCTTGGGTGGTATGTCCCTTTGCTGAAGCCCCTTTTCCTCCTCGACGGCCTTCGCCAGGGCTTCGAGCCGGACCGGGTCCAGGGCCATCCCGGCGGCGTGGTGGTGGGCCCGGGCGGTCGCCGAGTCCACGCTGACCAGGCCCAGGTCCACCTGGCCCCGGGCGGCCGCCTCGGCGATCACCGCCTCCATCAGGTGCTGGAAGACGCCCTGCGTCGCCCAGATCCGGAAGCGGTCGT
Organism: Streptomyces sp. AM25; assembly: GCF_058146165.1. Classification (NCBI taxonomy): domain Bacteria; kingdom Bacillati; phylum Actinomycetota; class Actinomycetes; order Kitasatosporales; family Streptomycetaceae; genus Streptomyces; species Streptomyces sp. AM25. Next base: position 805 of record NZ_JBKIWN010000157.1, read on the forward strand.
AGACACTCTGCCAGGGCCCGAACTCACCCGGCAGGTCGCGCCAGGGGCTGCCGGTGCGGAACCTCCACATCACCGCGTTGAAGTGTTTCCGCAGGTCGGGTATGGGTCCGACCGCGGCGACCGGGAGGTGGGGCCCGATCAGGGTCCACTGCTCATCGGTGAGATCGCCTCGCGCCATGACTGACGGCCTATCAAGACCGGACCCCACCGCGCAGGCGAACTACCGAACA